>NZ_JBSGIT010000007.1:0-231748 GCF_053605205.1 Gordonia sp. NPDC003950
ACGCCGCCCGGAGGTGGCGTGCACGGAATGTGTGGATTTCACGCTGCCGACGTCGGTGCTCAGTCCGTCGCGATCGTGGGAACCGTGCTCGTCGTACTCGGCGTGGTCGTGGCATCGAACGGACTCGAGGCACTGGAGGCGCCCCGAGTCCGCCGGGTGAATCAGTTGGTGGGGAAGGGGTTCGTGGCAACAGTCATGCCGAGCGCGTCCCCGACCTCAGGGGTGAAGAGCTCCCCGGCGTGGGTGCTCAGACCTGCGGCGAGCGCCGGACTCTGGGCGAGGGCGGTCTCCCACCCCAGGTCGGCGAGGCGCAGCACGTACGGGAGTGTGGCGCCGGTGAGCGCTTGCGTCGACGTACGCGCGACGGTGCCCGGCATGTTGGCGACGCAGTAGAACACGCTGTCGTGCACGGTAAAGGTGGGATCGTCATGCGTGGTGGGCCGCGAGTCCTCGAAGCAGCCGCCCTGATCGATGGCGATGTCGACCAGAACCGAACCCGGCTTCATCTGGGCAACAAGGCTGTTGGGCACCAGCACCGGGGCCTTCGCGCCGGGGACGAGCACCGCGCCGATGACGAGGTCGGCCTCGCGGATTGCTTCCGACAGTGCGAGCGACGTGCTGTATCGGGTCTGCACCCGACCACCGAACCGCGCGTCAATGGCGCGCAGCTTGGTGATGTCGAGGTCGAAGACGGTGACCTGGGCGCCCATGCCCATCGCGATGGTCGCAGCATTGACGCCGCTGACGCCGCCCCCGATGACCACGACATCGGCCGGCTCGGTGCCCGGCACGCCGCCCATCAGGACACCGCGACCGCCCTCCGAACGCATCAGGTGGTAGGCGCCGACCTGCGGGGCGAGACGTCCGGCCACCTCACTCATCGGTGCAAGCAGCGGCAACGATCCGTCGGCGCCGCGCACGGTCTCGTAGGCGATGGAGGTGGTGCCCGATGCCAGGAGGGCGTCGGTGCACTCACGGCTGGCGGCGAGGTGCAGGTAGGTGAACAGGGTCTGGCCGGACCGCATCCGTGAGTACTCCGCGGCGATGGGCTCCTTGACCTTGAGGATCATCTCGGCCTGGTCCCACACCTGATCGGCGGTGGACAGGATCTGCGCGCCCGCCTCCTTGAAGTCGGTGTCGGAGATGGCCGATCCCATGCCGGCGCCGGCCTCGATGACGACCTCGTGGCCGCGATGGGTCAGCTCGGCCACACCGGCCGGGGTGGCGGCGACGCGGTACTCGTGGTTCTTGATCTCGGTGGGGATGCCGATACGCATCTGGTGCTCCTGAAGTGTCGTCGGAAGTTGTGGTGAGGAAATGCAGGCGGATGAATGTTCCTCGATTAACGTGCCTCAATCGTGAAGTAACTACGAAAACAGGGCAAGAGATATGACGATGATTCTCCATAGGGCTATTCTGACGAAGATGAATCGACACGGAGGAGTGAGATGCCCGCTCAGGTGAAGGATGTTCGGCCGCAGCTCGACGAGATCGATCGTCGGTTACTGCGTCATCTGCAGTCCGATGCGCGCATCACCAACAGCGACCTGGCCGCACGAGTCGGGATCGCGGCGTCGACATGCCACGGACGGGTGCGGCGTCTCCTGGAGTTGGGTGTCATCCGTGGATTCTTCGCCGACGTCGATCCCGCCGCTGTGGGACGCCCGTTGCGCGCGATGGTGGCGGTGAGCCTGCAGTCGGACGCGCGGGGGCAGATCCGGCAGTTTGTCGCCGAGATCACCGGACATGACGAGGTCATCGACGTCTTCTTCCTCGCCGGCACCGACGACTACCTGCTGCACGTCGCCACTGCGGACACCGAGACCCTCCGACGCTTCGTGGAGATGCTCAATTCCCGGCGCGAGGTGGCCGGTACGACGACGTCCCTGGTCTTCGACCACCAACGCGGTGATGCGCCGATCTATTGAGTCGACGGGTTTGGTGCCGTGCCCATTTCTACGCATTCGCCGTGTGCGAGTACGCCAGGTGACCTGGGGTTTTGTTGACGTGTCACGTGGGGAATGCGTAGAAATGGGCGAGCGGTGTGGGCGAGGACGGCTTGTGACCCCCGAATCCGTTGACAGCGCTTGCCTGAACGGTGACAGCGCTCGGGTACCGCTCGTGACGCCGTTTCTCCTCGCCGATGGGCCAGGATTACGTGATTACCCCGACTGCATAGACTTGGCGCGACAAGCAACGACCGGCTGGTGGCCCAGCCGAGACGAAAGGCTGGCATGACAGACGGCATCAAGGTTGGCGTGTTCGGCTCCAACGGCAAGGTGGGCAAGGCGATCGTCGCCGGTGTCGAGGAGGCTGCCGACCTCACGTTCAGCGCCGGTGTCGACAAGGGTGACGACCCGGCGCGCTTCGTCGAGTCCGGCACCCAGGTCGTCGTCGACTTCACGCATCCCGACGTCGTGATGGACAACCTGAAGTTCCTGATCGACAACGGAATTCACGCGGTGGTGGGTACCACCGGATTCACCGAGGAACGTCTCGCGCAGGTACGGGAATGGCTGTCGGCCGCCCCGGGAGTGGGTGTGCTGATCGCACCAAACTTTGCCATCGGCGCTGTCCTGTGCATGCGTTTCGCCCAGCAGGCCGCACGGTTCTTCGACTCGGTCGAGGTGATCGAACTCCACCATCCGGCCAAGGCCGACGCGCCGTCGGGAACAGCGTTCCGCACCGCGTCGCTGATCGCTGAGGCCCGCGATGCCGCCGGTGTCGGCGTCAGTCCCGACGCCACCACCAGCGAACTCGACGGCGCCCGAGGTGCCGTCGTCGACGGCGTGCGGGTGCACTCGGTGCGGCTGGCCGGTTTGGTTGCGCACCAGGAGGTCCTGCTGGGTACGCAGGGTGAGACGCTGACGATTCGTCACGATTCGCTCGACCGAACCTCCTTCGTGCCGGGTGTCCTCCTCGGTGTCCGTAACGTCGCCGGCCGTCCCGGCCTGACCGTTGGTCTCGACGTCCTGATGGATCTCTGACCCGAATGGCGGCCGATAAACCGCGCCACCGCGATTCCCGCCCGATCGTCTGGATGATCGGGTTCCTCGTCGTCGCCATGTGCGTCTACTTCGTGCTGCTCGGGCAACGGGGTATCGACCTGATTTCCAGTGGCACCGCCGCTGGCATCGGTATCGGTATCGGTGTGCTCATCCTGCCGTTCCTCGGAATCTGGATGATCGTCGCGACCCTGCGCGCGGGCATCGAACACCAGAAGCTCGCGCGGATCATGGCCGAGGAAGGTCGCGAACTCGACGTCTCCGATCTCCCACGACGACCGTCGGGGCGCATCGAACGTGACGCCGCCGACGCACTCTTCGCCGAGGTGAAACTCGAGTGGGAGGCCGACCCTCAGAACTGGCGCAACACCTACCGCATCGCTCGCGCCTATGACTACGCGGGCGACCGTGGTCGTGCCCGGCAGATGATGAAACGTGCTGTCGCACAGTTTCATGAGTCCCCGGACGGAACCGCGTCGTGAGTCGTCTGCTGATCGTGCACCACACCCCGTCACCGCATTGCCAGGCGATGTTCGAGGCGGTGATCGCCGGTGCGACCGACCCCGAGATCGAGGGCGTCGAGGTGGTGCGCCGGGCGGCATTGTCGGTGTCGACGAGCGACTTCCTCGACGCGGACGGCTACGTGCTGGGCAGTCCGGCGAACCTCGGGTCGATCTCAGGTGCTCTCAAGCACGCCTTCGATTGCTCGTACTACCAGATCCTCGATTCCACGCGTGGCCGTCCGTTCGGCTTGTACCTGCATGGCAATGAGGGGACCGAAGGCGCGGAAAATGCCGTCGACCGGATCACCGCCGGGCTCGGCTGGGAGAAGGCCGCCGAGTACGTGATCGCGTCGAACAAGCCGGACAAGGCGGTTCTTGAGGCGTGCTGGGAACTGGGGGCGACGGTCGCCGCCGGACTGATGCCGCCGGACTGATGGAGTGCCATGTGCTTCGTGGTCGCTCACTCCCGGCGCTCGGGACAGACCGCATCGGTGACATAGGCGGCGATCGCGGCGTGGATGAGGAACCGGCCCGGCGAGAGCAGTTCTGCGAAGGTCATACTGACCACGAACTCCAGGGCTGTCCGCGGATCGGGGTGCAGGTGGCGAGCGAGTTCGGAATTCTCCACGTGGATCAGTGACGATGGTCCGGTGATCGGAACCGCGAATCATCCAGGGTGTCGGGGCGGCTCCGTCGAAGCGCAGCACTGCCTGGATGGTCTCGTTGGCGGCGTTGACGTCGAGCACCTCGCGAAGCAGCGTATGGATGGCGTCGAGTTCCGCGTCGATCAACGCCGCGATCAATTGATCGCGAGAGGCAAACCGACGGTTCACCGTTGCGCGGCTCAGGCCGGACTCTGTGGCGACGGCCGCGAATGTCAGGGCACCCACGCCGACACGTCGGAGACTGCGCGCGCCGCACACGGATGTGAATTCCCTCAACTCGACCCTCGCCGGTCGAGCCGGGAGCACCGGTTCTCCTATGTCGCCGAGGCGTCTCGCCGGGGCGGCACACCTGATTCGATCGTGACGATCGATCACCAGAACGGGGGATGCCGTCGCTACACCGTCGATGACGGTTCGACGGTGTGTGAGCTACTCTTCGCGGCCGAACCCGATGCCGACGGGGCGGAGGGGAGGGGTGACTGCTGACCCTCGAACATGTTCCGGCGCGCTGCGGTGTTCCCGGATGATCGTGCTCCCGGCCGAGGATCGATCCGGTCGCGGTCCGATGGCGACCGCCACGCTCGAGGGTCACGTTCCGATGACCTTCGACGGGGCGTTCGCCGCTCTCGGGTGATCGACCTCAGCCGATCTCGATGTGCACCGTACCCTCGTCGTCGACGCGCACCCCATAGGAGGTCGTCGAGTTCCCGTCGAAAGCCGTCTCGGCGCCGGTGCACAGGTCGAAGGTGTGATTGTGCAACGGGCACACGACGACCCGCGCGTCGAGGAGTCCGTCGGCCAGGGGACCCCCGCGGTGTGGGCACACGGCATCGAGTGCGCGCAGGGTGTCGTCGCGGAGCCGGAACACCGCGATCTGGCGGTCGCCGACCCCGAATGCGCGTCCTTCGCCGGGTGGGATCTCGTCGAGTCGTGCGACAGCGTGTTCGGTCATCGGACCGGGACCTGAGGGAGTGGGAGAAGTGGTAGAGCGGAACGGAATTGGCCCGGGGTCACCGGATCCTTGCCGTCGAGCCACGGGTCCCGGTACGCGTCCACCGATTCCTGCATGCGTGAATCCAGTTCGGCCGCAAGGCCGTCGCTGTCGTCGACGACGACCGCCCGTATCCGCTCGATTCCGTATCGCGGCACCCAGGCGTAGGTGCGTTCCAGCCATTTCGCGTTCTCGCGGTAGAACTGCAGGAATCGGCCCGTCAGGGTGATGACCTCGTCGGCGGTGTCGACGGTTGCGAGCAGATCGCCCTTGCGGATGTGGGCGCCCGCCGCACCGCCGACGTAGATCTCCCAGCGTCCGCCATCGATGGCCACCACGCCGAGGTCCTTGCACAATGCCTCGGCGCAGTTGCGGGGGCAGCCGGTGACCGCGAGTTTCATCTTGGCCGGTCCGGCGATCCCCTGGAACCGGGTCTCGAGGTCGATGCCCAAAGCCGTCGAGTCGCCAACCCCGAATCAGCAAAAGTCCATCCCCACACACGTTTTCACCGTGCGGAAACTCTTGCCGTAGGCATATCCGGACGGCATGTCGAGATCGGCCCACACCTTCGGTAGGTCTTCCTTGCGGATACCGAGGAGGTCGATGCGTTGTCCGCCGGTGAGTTTGATCATCGGGACGTCGTACTTCTCGGCGACGTCGGCGATGGTGCGCAGTTGGTCGACGCTGGTCACCCCGCCCCGCATCTGAGGCACCACCGAGAAGGTGCCATCACGTTGGATGTTCGCGTGCACCCGGTCGTTGATGAAGCGTTCGGCGCGTTCATCGATGAAGTCGGCGCCCCACATCATCTCCAGCAGCGACGACAGTGCCATCTTGGAGTTGGCATCCTCGGCGCCGTCCGGCGCGAGAGCGGCGAACACCGATGTGACGGAGTGCAACCGCAGTTCGCGGATCAGCCGCATCAGTTCCGGCTTCTCGTAGGGGATGGACGGCACATACCAGTTCACCGACGGATCCTCGGTGACGGCGTCACCGGCAGCCCACTCGACGATCTGGGAGACCAGTGATGTACATGAGCCGCACCCCTTGCCCGCGCGGGTCTGCGCCATCACGCCGCCGACCGATGTCGTTCCGGCCGAGACACATCCGACGATGGTCTTCTTGTTCACGCCGTTGCAGTTGCACACCTGGGCGTCGTCGGCGAGCTCGGCAACGCCAGTTTCCGCGTCGGGGGTGCCGACGTCGAACATCAGCGACACCCGCTCATCCGGAAGCGGTGTGCGCTGATCGAAGGCCTGCAGCAGGAACGACACCTTGCTGACGTCACCGACGAGGGTCGCGCCGATCAATCGGTTGTCACGGATCACGACGGTTTTGTACACGCCGTGACGCGGCTCGTAGAACTGGACGAACTCGTCGTCGGGGTGTTCCGGGTGTTTGACGCCCATCTGGGCGACGTCGACGCCGGCCACCTTGAGTTTCGTCGAGGTCCGCGAGCCGTGATAGGCGGCCGCGCGGTCGTGTCCGGTCAGGTGCGCGGCGAGGATCTTGGCCTGCTCCCACAACGGCGCCACCAAGCCGTACACCTGCCCGCGGTGCTGCGCGCATTCACCGACGACGTAGACGTCGTCGTCATCGATCGAGCGCATGTGATCGTCGGTGACGATGGCGCGTTCGACGGTCAGGCCCGCTGCGCGGGCAAGCCCGACGTTGGGGCGGATGCCGGTGGACAGCACCAGCATGTCGCAGTCGAGGGTCGTGCCGTCGGCGAAGCCGATCCCGGTGATAGCCCGGCGCTCGTCGGAAAAGGCCGTGGTGGTGCGTTTGTCGGTGACCACATCGATCCCGATGTCGCTGATGGCGCGGCGCAGCACCGCGCCGCCGGTCTCGTCGAGCTGGGCGTTCATCAGTACCGGTCCGGAATGGATCACGGTGGCCGCCACCCCGCGGCTCTGGAGTCCGCGGGCCGCCTCCAACCCGAGGAGTCCGCCACCGACGATCGCGGCGCGTGAGCGGCCCGGCGCGTACTCGATCATCGCGGTCGTGTCGTCGAGGGTACGAAACCCGAACACCCCGGATACCAGTGTCGTGTCGTCGACCCAGAGGCCATCGATCGGCGGCAGGAACGCCCGGCTCCCGGTCGCGATGATCAGTTTGTCGTAGGCCACGATCGAACCGTCGTCGGCGAACACCCGCTTGGCGAAGGTGTCGATGCGCACCACACGCACACCGGCACGCAACTCGATGTCGTTGTCGTCATACCAGGCCAGGCTGTTGAGGTAGATCCCGTCCGGGGTCTCCGACCCGGCCAGCACATTGGACAACTGGATGCGGTTGTAGTTGCCGTACGGTTCGTCACCGAAGACGACGATGGCAAACTGTTCGCCACCGCCGAGTGCGAGGATCTCCTCGAGTGCACGCGCGCCGGCCATCCCGTTGCCGATGACCACCAGCAATGCGCGGTCGGCCCGTGACGGGTGAGAAGCGGTGGCCGACATCAGAACTCGACCAATCCGAGGTCGATGATGAGGGTGCCGGTGGTGTCCTTGTCCGCGGTGACGTGCAACTCCACCACCTCCCCGGCATCGAAATCCTCGACCAGACGCAGCGGTACGTGCGTTGTGCCCTTCGCGCCGATCGGGAAGTACCGGACCGGCACACCGTTACGCAGCAGTGTGACGGTGACGAGTTCGTTGCTGCTGTTACCACCGCGAAAGTAGACCGCCTGCAGCGTCTTTCCGTCGGACACCGTGAGGGTCAGTGACTCGTCGATCGGTGCGAGACTGTCGAAGCCGTTGCCGGTGAACGGGAATCGGCCTTGCAGGAATCGCGGTGTGCTGGCATCGCTCATGGGGCATCCGTCCTGGGGTGATGGATATCTGGGGGTGATGGATATCTGGGGGTGATGGATATCTGGCGGCATCGACAGATGGTGGTGGTCAGGGCTGGTCAGTAGACATCGCGGACGTAGCGTTTCTCGGCAGACAGGGCCTTGACGTAGGCCTGTGCACTGGGACCGGACAGTTTTCCGTGTTGGGCGACGACGGCGGTCAAGGCGGCGTCGACGTCGCGGGCCATCCGGGTCCGATCGCCGCACACGTAGAAGTGGGCGCCCGCATTCAGCCACTCCCACAGCTGTTTTCCCTTGGCCATCATCCGGTCCTGCACATAGATCTTGCGGTCCTGATCGCGGGAGAACGCGAGGTCGAGGTCGGTGAGGAGGCCGTCGGCGTGAAAGCCCTCGATCTCGTCCCGATAGTAGAAGTCGGTGGCCGCGTGTTGCTCACCGAAGAACAGCCAGTTCTTTCCGGTGTGTCCCAGTGCGCGACGCTCCTGGAGGAACCCGCGGAAGGGCGCGATGCCGGTGCCCGGTCCGACCATGATCATCGGCGTGTCCGAGTCCGCCGGCGGACCGAAATGCGCCGACGGCGCGACCCACACACCGATCTCGTCGTCGCCGGCGTGATCGGCGAGGTAGGTCGAGCAGACCCCGTGGCGGGGCACGCCGTGGACGTTGTACCGCACCGCCGACACCGTCAGCTGCACCTCGCCGGGATTCTCCAGTTGCGACGACGAGATCGAATACTGGCGTGGGGCAAGCGGGGTGAGAACGGCGAGCCAGTCGTCGGCGGAGGCGCGGATTCTGTGCTCGCCCAGCAGGTCCGCGAGCTGTCGGCCCCACGACCAATCGTCGAACGTGGCGCGCTCGGCGCCGGCGAGCCCTTGCAGGTCCTCGGACCCGCACCGCTGCGCGACGAACGACACCAGGGGCTGGGTGAGGCGCGCGATGTCGAGCTTGTCGCGCAACGCCATGCGCAGGTCCATGTCGGTGCCGCCGATCGAGACCACCGACGATCCGTCGAGGCCGGTGAGCTCCAGGACGTGCTCGACCAGTGCCGGACTGTTGCGCGGCATCACCCCGACGGCATCGCCCGCGGTGTAGGTGAGTGTTCCTTCGGGAAGCGCAAACCCGATCTGGCGCACATCCTTCTGCGATCCGGCGCCGGTGAGGACGGTATTGCGGATCAGCCGCGTCGGCAAGGGGTTCTTACGGCCGTAGCCCACCGGCCGCGCGGACGACGGTTGCGCAGACGCCGGGGCCGGGGACGGGACGGACGACGTCACGGCATCCGCCGCCGCGAGGTTCTCGGTGACGGTATGCAGCCAGGCGGCGGCACTGTCTTCGAATTCCGGTTCACAGTCGGTGCGTTCGGCCAGGCGCGTCGCGCCGAGTTCGGCGAGGCGCGCGTCGAGTTTGCGGCCGAAGCCGCAGAACTCGTCGTAGCTGGGATCGCCGAAGGCGAGCACCGAATAGCGCAGCGCCGAGAGTGAGGGTGCGTCGGCGGCGCTGAGGCGGTCCCAGATGGCGCTCGCATTGTCGGGTGGATCGCCGTCGCCGGTGGTGCTGGTCACGAACAGTGCGGTGCCGCCGGAGGTCAGGGAGTCGAGCCCGGCCTCGTCGAGGGTGCGCAGATCTCCGGTCATCCCCGCCGAGGTCAGCGCGTCCACGACGGTGGGCACGTAGTCCTCGACGGTGCCCGTCTGCGACGCCCAGAGGACCGCCACGGCGCGCCGATCCGGCGACGGCGCGTCACCGGAGGAGTGGCCGGCCGGGGACGGTGTGGCCGTACGCGAGAACGTCCCCGCCAGAACGCCGTTCACCCATGCCCGGTCACGCTCGGACAGGGGGGCATCGGCGGGCAGGGTCGGGACGCCCGGATGGGCCGCCGATGATGCGAGGCCGGCCAGCACACCCGCCAGATACGAGCCGGCGACCGGATCGAACGCCGGTGGCGCGACGGGGCCGATGCCCAGCGCATCGGCGAGGGCGTTGCTCGGGGTGCCGACCTCCTGGGGTCGGGCACCCGGCGCCTGGGGGTCGATCGCAGCCGGGGCCGGAGCCGGCGCGAGCGCCACCGCACAGGCCTTGAACTCCGGTTGCAGCGAATCCGGGTCGACGGCGTCGTTGGTGATGGCGTTGATCGCGAGGTTCGCGCCGAACATATCGCTCCAATGAAACGGTGCGAAACAAGTACCGGGGCGTACGCGGTCGGTGACCACGGCCGGTAGCACCGCCTGGCCGCGGCGGGAGGACACGCGAACCGGATCACCGTCCTGGACCGACATGCCCGCGGCGTCGTCGGGGTGGATCTCGACGAAGGGGGCCGGGTTGAGTTTGTTGAGCTTGGCCACCCGGCCGGTCTTGGTCATCGTGTGCCACTGATGCTGGAGCCGACCGGTGTTGAGGACGAACGGGAAACCGTCGTCGGGCATCTCGGCGGGGGGCAGGCCCGGGCGGGCGTGAAAGACGGCGCGGCCGTTGGCGGTCGGGAACGCGAGCCGGGGCCGGGTGCCGTCGGCGCGGGCCAGCAGGCGTTGGCTGCGACCGTCGTTGAGGTAGCGGACCGGATGACGGTCGTCGGGATCGTCGGGCGGGCACGGCCACTGCACCGGGGTGCGGCGCAGGAGATCATAGGAGACACCGCGGATGTCCCAGCCGGTCAACGGATTCCAGAACCGTTGGATCTCGGTGAAGACGTCCTCGGCGTGGGAATGGGCGAACGATTCGGCGTATCCCATGGCGCGCGCGACGCGGGCGATGAGTTCCCAGTCCGGTGTGGCGTCTCCCGGCGGTGGCACGGCAGCCTGATACAGCGTCAGGTTGCGTTCCGAATTGACCATCACCCCTTCGGATTCGGTCCACATCGCGGCGGGCAGTGCGACGTCGGCGTAGGCGAGGGTCTCGTTGTCGGCGAACACATCCTGCACGATCACCAGCTCGCATCGCTGTAACGCCTCGATGACGGTCGCCCGATTCGCGACGCTGGCAACGGGATTGGTGCAGATGATCCAGCAGGCCCTGATCTCACCCGCGGCCATCTTCTCGAACATGTCGATGGTGCCGCGGCCGACCTCGGCGCGGATGGTGCCGCGGGGCAGACCCCATGCGTCCTCGGTGAAGTCGCGGTCGGCCTCGGACAGGACCGAGCGTTGACCGGGCAACCCCGGACCCATGTATCCCATCTCGCGGCCACCCATCGCATTGGGCTGCCCGGTGAGGGAGAAGGGTCCGCTGCCCACCCGGCAGATCGCGCCGGTCGCCAGGTGCAGATTGCACAGGGCGTTGGTGTTCCAGGTGCCGTGGGTACTCTGATTGAGTCCCATGGTCCAGCAACTCATCCAGTTGGGCGCCGCGGCAATCCAGCGTGCGAGGGTCTCGACGTCCGCGGCGGGCACGCCGGTGATTCGTTCGACCTCGGCGGGTGGGTAGTCCGCCAGGAACTCGGGCATGGCGTCGAAGCCGTCGGTGAACTCGGCGATGAAGTCGTGGTCGACGGCATCGGCGGCGATGAGCAGGTGGAGGAGCCCGTTGAGGAGGGTGAGATCGGTGCCCGGGCGCACCTGGAGGAACAGATCGGCCTTCTCGGCGGTGGCGGTGCGTCGCGGATCGACCACGACCAGTTTCGCGCCCGCCTTGACCCGTTCCATCATGCGCAGGAACAGGATCGGGTGGCAGTCGGCCATATTCGACCCGATGACGAGGAACAGGTCGGCGTGGTCGAAGTCCTGATACGACCCGGGTGGCCCGTCGGCGCCGAGCGACTGCTTGTATCCGGTCCCCGCACTCGCCATGCACAGTCGTGAGTTCGACTCGATGTGCACCGAGCGCAGCATGCCCTTGGCGAGTTTGTTGGACAGGTACTGCGATTCGAGCGACATCTGCCCGGACACGTAGAGCGCCACCGAGTCCGGCCCGTGCTCGTCGATGATCGCACGGAGTCGCCGGGCCGCGTGGTCGATGGCGTCGGACAGCGCCACCGCCTCCCGGTCGGCGGAGCGGTCGGTGCGTAGCGACGCCTTCTCCATCCGACCCGGTGCCGCCAGCATGTCGGCGGTTGTAGAGCCCTTGGTGCACAGTCGGCCGAAGTTCGTCGGATGATCCTTGCGTCCCACGGTTTTCGCGATCACCCGGGTGCGCGGCGTGGACGGCGACTCGTCGACCTTGAGTACCATCCCGCATCCCACACCGCAATAGGCACACAGGGACTGGACGTCGGACATGACCGTCACACCCGCTGCCGGTGGCCGGCTGCGACACATGCATCCCGGTATCGGGCGGCCATCAGATCCGCGATCCGGGGGTCCGCGCCGAGCGGAGCGGCTACTCCCGTAGCGCCCAGCGAATGCAACCTCTGGTGAAAGAGACCGGGAGCCAACAGGTATGACGCGATGAACACCCGACGGCGCCGACGCGACACCGTGGACACCACGTCGGCGATGGCCGGTTGTGCGGTGGCGATGTAGCCCACCGGCACCTCGCCGTGGACACGATCGGCGAGATGTGTTGCGGCACGTTCGACCTCGGCGAGCGCCTGCGGGTCCGACGAGCCGGCCGCGGCCATCACCACGCGGTCGCCGGGTCGCGCGCCCGCCTCACGCAGACGCTCGACCATGATGTCGGCGAGAACGGGATCGGGTCCGAGATTGCTCGCGACCACCGCATCGGAATGCCCGCTGGCCAGCACGTGATCGGGAATATCTTGTCGCACATGGTATCCCGAGGCGAGGAAGGCGGGCAGGACGACGGCCGGCACGGCCTCGTCGGAGAGCAGTTCCGACGGTGACGGGCCGAGTACGTCGACGAATGCGACGCGGGTGGCGCCGATGCGCTCGGAGGTCAGTTGCGCAAGGCGGGCGACGGTGGTGACTCCGTGGGGTGAACGCGTGCCGTGGGCCACCATGATCGGTGCCCGCGGGGCGGTCTCGTGAACGCCGTTGCGCGGAGCGTGGTCAGTCATCGTCTTCTCCTTCCGATTCGTCGTATTCGAGGTCGACGGCGAGCCGATAGCCACGTTTGACCACGGTCTGGATCATCTTCGGGTTGCCCAGCGCACCGCGCAGACGCGTCACCGCCATCTCCACCGCGTGGGTGTCGGTACCGCCCCCGGGCAGATGATCGAGGAGGTCGGGGCGCGAGATCACGTGTCCCGGAATTTGTGTCAGGGCACGGAGCAACACCAGCCCGGTGGTCGAGAGCTCGCGGGGAGTGCCGTCGATCACCACGCCGGAGGCGCGCACGGTCAGCTCCGAGCCCGCGACGTGAAACGTGCGGGCTCGCCGCGGTACCTCGTCGGCGATGAGCCGGGCCAGCGCGCCGAGCCGAAAACGCTGGGGCTGCATGGTCGGCACGCTCAGCGCCTGCAGTGGACCGGCGGTCACGTTGCCGACGCAGAACGCCGGTACGCGGGTGCGCATCGCGTGCAGCAACGCTTCGAGCACGCCGAGCTTGTCGGCCTGCCCCAGCATCGATGCCACCGCCGGGGCGGAGGTGAAGGTGATGGCATCGAGGGTCGAACCCACGACCGCGTCGATCATCAGTGCCATCGGTTCGGGGTTGTCCGGCGGAACCCAGCGGTAGACGGGGATCGGGATGATGGTGGCCCCGGCCTCGCGCAGCACCATCGCCAGGTCGGGCAAGGGCTCCCATTCGGTGGTCGCCCCGTGCAACTGCACGGCGACCCGAAGACCGTCGACTCCCTCGTCGAGGAGTTCCTCGATCAGTTCCGAGGATGACTCGCTCGGCGGCGACCACTGCTCGTGCAACCCGGCGGCGCGGACCGCGCCCTTGGCCTTGGGGCCGCGCGCGAGGATTCGGGTGCGGCCCAGACAGGTCACCAGGTCGTCGGCGAGGCCCCATCCGTCGGCGGCCTCCACCCAACCGCGGAATCCGATGCCGGTGGTTGCGACGGTGATGTCGGGTGGGTCGGCGAGGACGGCGTCGGTGGCGTGGCGCAACTCGTCGTCGTCGACGAGCGGGATGATCCGGATGGCCGGGGCGTGCATCACCCGGGCGCCGCGCCGTTCCAGGAGAGCGGCGAATTCGTCGGCCCGTCGCGCCGCGGTCACACCGATCGTGGCGCCGGCGAGCGGAAGGTCGGTGGGAGCGGTCACCGACTGTTCCCCGTCGCGGTCACACTAGCCGGTGACCGGCCGGTCGACGGGGCAGTGCGGTGGCCGATCTGGACGTCACCGTCGACGACGCGGACCGCGTACACCGGTAGTGCCCCGGTCGCGTCATCGAGGCATTCGCCGTCGTCGAGCGAGAAGACCTGCTTGAGCAGCGGTGACGCGACGGTCGGCACACCGTCGCGGTCGCCGACCAATCCGCGTGACATCACCGCGGCACGCCCGAACGGATCGATGTTGCCCACCGCACGTACGTCGGGGGCTCCGGACTCGTCGGTGCCGAGGTAGAAGACCGCCACCTGCCGGTCATCGAGCAGGGCGGCGACACCGCGGCCGGGAACGAGGTCGGCGAGTGGGCAGACGTGAACCCAGGTGCGCGATTCGACGATGGTCATCGTTGGTGTTCCCTCTCAGATGGTGCTGGGCTGGGTGCGGGCACCGGCACGGACGGCCGGTTCACCGAGGAGTACCGGAACCTTGCGGGCGCCGGAGTCGTCGAAGGCGATTGTCGGGTCCGGGGTGTCCGGGGCATTGACGAACGACACGAACCTGCGCAGTTTGTCCTCGTCGTCGAGGACGGCCGCCCACTCGTCGCGGTAGCCGGCGACGTGACGTTCCATGGCCGCTTCGAGATCCCCGGCGATCTCCAGACTGTCTGCGCAGATGATTTCCCGCAACTTGTCCAGGCCACCGTCGAAGGCCTGCTGCCACGGCGCGGTGCGTTGCAGCCGATCCGCGGTGCGGATGTAGAACATCAGGTACCGGTCGATGTAGCCGATCAGGGTGTCGTCGTCGATCCCGGACGCCAGCAGCTGCGCATGGACCGGATTCTGGCCGCCGTTGCCGCCGACATACAGATTCCAGCCGGCCTCGGTGGCGATCACGCCGACGTCCTTGCCGCGCGCCTCGGCGCATTCGCGTGCGCACCCCGAGACACCGAACTTGAGCTTGTGCGGCGACCGCAGTCCCCGATAGCGGGTCTCCAGCCGGACGGCCATCGCCACCGAATCCTGCACGCCGTACCGGCACCAGGTGGATCCGACGCAGCTCTTCACCGTGCGCAGACTCTTGCCGTAGGCGTGGCCGGATTCCATCCCGGCGTCGACGAGGCGCCGCCAGATCAGGGGGAGTTGTTCGACGCGGGCGCCGAACATGTCGATCCGCTGGCCGCCGGTGAGTTTGGTGTACAGCCCGAAATCGCGGGCGATCTCGCCGATCACGATGAGCTGCTCGGGGGTGACCTCCCCGCCGGGCATGCGGGGCACCACCGAATAGGTGCCGTTGCGTTGCAGATTGGCCAGGAAGTGGTCGTTGGTGTCCTGCAGGGCGGCTTGCTCACCGTCGAGGATGTGATCACTGGACGTCGAGGCCAGGATCGACGCCACGGTCGGCTTGCAGATCTCACATCCGCGTCCGGTCCCGAAGCGGCTCAACAACTCCGAGAAGGTGCGGATGCCGGTGGCCGCGACGACCGAGAACAACTCGGACCGTGACTGGGTGAAGTGCTCACACAAGGCCGTCGGCAGGTCGACGCCGGATTCGGCGAGCAACCGGGTCAGCGACGGCACGCAGCCGCCGCAGGTGGTGCCGGCGCCGGTGCACTTCTTGAGGTCGGCCACCGTGCACGCGCCCTCGGCGATGGCGCCGCAGATACTGCCCTTGGACACCCCGTTGCAGGAGCAGACCTCCGCGTCGTCGGGCAGTGCCGACAGACCGACACCCTCCGACGCGCCGCCGGCCGGTGCGATGAACGAGGCGGGATCACCCGGAAGTGCCTGTCCCACCAACGGTTTGAGCATCGCGTAGGCGTCGGCATCGCCGACCAGGATGCCGCCGAGCAGGGTGGTGGCGTCGTCGGAGATGACCAGTTTCTTGTAGGTGCCGGCCACCGGGTCGGAATGCACGATCTCCAGGGCGCCCGGTGTGGTGGCCATGGCGTCGCCGAAACTCGCCACATCGACGCCGAGGAGTTTGAGCTTGGTCGACATGTCGGCGCCGGTGAACTCCTCGTCGGCGACGTCGATGATGTCGGCGGCGGCGATGGCGGCCATCGTGTAACCGGGTGCCACCAGGCCGTAGCACCGACCGTTGACCGCGGCCACCTCGCCGATGGCATAGATGGCGGGATCGCTGGTGCGGCAACGGCTGTCGGTGATGATGCCACCGCGCTCACCGACCTCGAGTCCGGCGGCGCGGGCCACGGCGTCGCGGGGCCGGACGCCGGCGGAGAACACCACGAGCGCGGCGTCGAGCGTGCTGCCGTCGGAGAGGGCGACCTCCAGCATGCCCGGCGCGGAAGCGCTGGGGGCGTCGGCGATGGCCGTGGTGGACACCCCGGTGTGCACACTCAGACCCAGGTCGGTGACCAACCCGGCCAGCAGCGCACCGCCACCGTCGTCGACCTGCAGCGGCATCAGGCGAGGTGCGAACTCGACGACATGCGGTGACATCCCCAGCAGGCGAAGCGCATTGGCGGCCTCCAGGCCGAGGAGCCCGCCGCCCACCACGACACCCGGTGTGCCCGGCCCGGCCGCCTCGGCCGCGGCCCGGATCTCGTCGAGATCGGCGAGGGTGCGGTAGACGAAACTGCGCGGATGATCCGCTCCGGCGACCGGCGGGACGAACGGGTACGACCCGGTGGCCAGCACCAGGGTGTCGTAGCCGATGATCTCGCCGGTGCTCGTCGTCACGCGGCGGGTATCCCGGTCGATGACTGCGGCCGACTCGCCGAGACGCACCTCGACCATCTCGTCACCCGGATAATCGTTGCCAGGCAACGCCATTGACGCCGGATCCCACGCGCCGACATAACCGGACAACCCCACCCGGTCGTAGGCCGCGACCGGCTCCTCACTGAGCACCACGACCCGGCAGGTGTCGGCGACGTCGCGGCGACGGAGTTCCTCGACGAAGCGGTGACCGACCATCCCGTGTCCGACGACCACGACGGTGCGCAGATCGGTGGCGATGTGCAGATCGGAGGTGCTGCGTGGATCGGATGTGGTGTGCTGCGACATTGGTGTCCTCGTGGGCTGGTGGTGGTCGGTTCAGACGCGGGCGTCGCTGGGTGCGGCCACCGTGATGTCCGAGGTGGCGCTCGGCGCGGTGTTGCTCTGGTCGGCGTCGTCGAGGTGGATCTCGCGTCGGGCATAGAACCACCAGGTGACCGCAGCGGCCAGGGCGTAGAAGCCCAGGAACACCCAGAATGCCGCGGTGGCAGACTGATTCGCCTTGTAGCTGGTACGCAGGACCAGGTTGATGCCCACGCCACCCATGCCGCCCAGGGCGCCGGCGATGCCGATCAGCGCGCCGGACATCTTCCGTGACCAGATCACCTTGCCCATCGCGTCGAGGGTGGTGTTGGCGCGGGCCTTGTGCTCGAAGACGGTCGGGATGATCTTGTACACCGAGCCGTTGGCGATCCCCGAGATCAGGAACAGCAGGACGAATCCGACGATGAAGGCGGCCAGTTGCGGGGTTTCGATGCGGTGGGCGGGGTGACCGTCGGCGATGGTGCCGGCGACGACGAGGATGGCCGCCGAGGCGATCATGGCGCCGAAGCAGGCCAGGGTGATGCGGCCGCCGCCGAAGCGGTCGGCGAGTTTGCCGCCGTAGGGGCGGGCGATCGATCCGAGCAGCGGACCGATCCATGCGATCTGGGCCGCCGCCAGGGTCGGGTTCGCCGCGCCGGACGACTTGAAGCTCAGCTGCAGTACTTGGGTGAACGCGAAGCTGAATCCGATGAACGAACCGAACGTACCGATGTACAGCAGCGAGATGAGCCAGGTGTCGCGGTACTTCAGGCAGTCGAACATGGAGCGGTAGCTGGCGGTCTGGTGATCCAGATTGTCCATGTAGATGGCGGCGCCGATACCGGCGAACGCCAGGGCCACCAGGTAGATGGCGCAGATGATCTCGGGGCGGTCGGTGGTCAGCCAGATGACGACCAGGCCGATGAGCTGGATGACCGGGACGCCGATGTTGCCGCCGCCGGCGTTGAGTCCCAGCGCCCAGCCCTTGAGTCGCTGCGGGTAGAAGGCGTTGATGTTGGTCATCGACGAGGCGAAGTTGCCGCCGCCCAGACCGGTCAGTGCCGCCGCCAGCAGGAACCAGCCGAATCCGAACTCGCCGGGGTTGAGCATCAGGACCATCACCAGCGAGGTGGGGATCAGCAGTACGACGGCGGAGAAGATGGCCCAGTTGCGCCCGCCGAATTTCGCCGTCGCCTGGGTGTAGGGGATGCGCAGGCACGAACCGACGAATGCAGCGGTCGCGGTGATCGCGAACTTCTGATCCACGGAGATGCCGTACGCGGGCGTCATGAACAGGACCATCACCGAGAAAAGCGACCAGATCGAGAAGCCGATGTGCTCGCAGACGATGGACCAGGTGAGGTTGCGGCGGGCGATCTGCGCGCCGCCGCTGTCCCATGAGTCGCGGTCTTCGGGATCCCAGCCGGTGATGTGGTGTTTGCGGGTGTAGGTGTAGGCAGCCATCGGGCGTCATTCCTCGGGGTGGGCGTGTGTCGGCTGAGGCGTCCTCAGATGCGGAGTTCTCAGATGGGGGACTCGTCGACGGCGACGAGGTTGTCCTTAACGGTAGGAAGCCGGGATTGCCACGACTTATCTCAGCGTGAACCCGCGGTCACTTTCTGCTCACCGACCCGCGGCGGCGAGTGTGAGACCGATTGTGGGGACCGATGTCGGGCGAATCCGTGCCGTCGAAGTGTGCAGGTGCGTGCACACGCCGTCGTACCGTGTGATGCTGGGAGTTCTGCGTCCGGTACTCCGACCGGCAACAATGCGACGAAAGCGGTGCGAGTGGTCTCGGCGATCGGATCGGTCCTTCCCATTGCGATCGCGCTCGCCATCGCACCGTTGACCATCATCAGTGGCATCGTCCTGCTCCTCGGCGAGCGAGGGCGCCTCAAGGCGGCATTGTTCGGCGGTGGGTGGTTCGTGGTCATCGCGGCCGTCACCGCGGTGGCCTACCTGGTCACCGATGTGGCCGAGGAGGAGGACGTCGAGGTCGCCGACGACGGCGTGCACGTTCTGACCGCGGTGATCGGTGTGTTCTTCCTGGTGCTCGCGGTGGTCATGTGGTTTCGCCGGCCCCGAAGCGACGAGCCGCACGAGGAGTCGGCGCTGATCCGGCGCGTCACGGGAATGTCGCCGATCGGTGCGCTCGGACTCGGTGCGGCCGAGGGCGTCGTGGTGATCAAGAACATCCCGTTGTGTCTTGGCGCGGGCGCGGTCCTGGCGCGTTCCTCCGAGCTCGCGGCCCCGCAGGCGTGGGCGGTGATCGCCGCGTTTGCCCTGGTCGCGAGTGCGGGGGTGTTCATCCCGGTCCTCATCGCCGTGGCCGGTGGCCGGCGGCTCGATGCCCCGTTGGCTGCGACCCGGACCTGGCTCGAACACCACATGTCGCCGATCACCATCGTCACGCTGCTGGTGGTCGGCGTGTACTTCCTCCTCAAGGCCTTCACGGTCATTTGAGGTCGGGCGACCTACACTGGACCGCGTGACAACGGCCACCGACATCGCCGCCGGCGCCGCGGCGCAGATCCCCACGCCGTATGAGGATCTCCTGCGACTCGTCCTCGAGACCGGCACCCCCAAGGCCGATCGCACCGGCACCGGCACCCGAAGCCTGTTCGGCCATCAACTCCGATACGACCTGGCGCAGGGCTTCCCGCTGATCACCACCAAGAAGGTGCATCTGAAGTCGATCATCTACGAACTGCTGTGGTTCCTCCGGGGTGATTCGAATGTGCGCTGGCTGCAGGAACGCGGCGTCACCATTTGGGACGAATGGGCCGACGCGAACGGTGAGCTGGGCCCCGTCTACGGAGTGCAGTGGCGGTCCTGGCCCACGCCGTCGGGGGAGCAGATCGATCAGATCTCCGCGGCGCTGGACATGCTCAAGACCAACCCGGATTCGCGACGCAACATCGTCTCGGCATGGAACGTCGGGGAGATCCCGCAGATGGCACTGCCGCCGTGCCACGCGTTCTTCCAGTTCTACGTCGCCGACGGCAAACTCTCGTGCCAGCTGTATCAACGTAGCGCCGACCTGTTCCTCGGCGTGCCGTTCAACATCGCCTCCTACGCACTGCTGACTCACATGATGGCGCAGCAGGCCGGACTCGATGTCGGGGAGTTCGTCTGGACCGGCGGGGACTGCCACATCTACGACAATCACATCGAGCAGGTCACCCGGCAGCTCTCGCGTGAGGCGTACCCGTATCCGACGTTGGTGCTGCGGCACCGGGATTCGATCTTCGACTACGAGTTCGACGACATCGAGGTGCTCGGGTATCAATCGCACCCGGGGATCAAGGCGCCCGTCGCCGTCTGACGCCCACTCGACGGAATTCGGCGCCCACTCGGCCGGATAGGACGCCCACTCGACGGAATTCGGCGCCCACTCGACGGTAGGGTGGACGACATGATCACGCTGATCTGGGCGCAGGATCGGGCCGGGGCCATCGGCCGAGACAACACCATCCCGTGGCGGGTGCCCGAGGACATGGCCCGGTTCCGGGCGATCACCGGCACGCACGCCGTGGTGATGGGCCGCAAGACCTGGGAGTCGCTGCCGGAGCGGTTCCGCCCGCTGCCGGGGCGACGCAACATCGTGGTGACCCGTTCGGTGGACTATCGGGTGGACGGCGCCGACGTCGTGCACACCGTCGACGATGCGATCGCGCTGGCCGGGGTGGATGTGGTGGTCATCGGCGGCGGCGAGATCTATTCGGCCGCCATGGATCGGGCCACTCACCTGCGCGTCACCGAAATCGACGTGCTCGTCACCGGCGCCGACGCCTTTGCGCCGTCGGTCGACGAATTACGCTGGGACACCGTCGAAACGAGTGAGTGGCAGCGGTCGCGCACCGGTACCCACTACCGGTTCCTCGATTACGTCCGGCATTTGTGAGCGGGGCGTCGTCGGTCGATGTCCGCTGACCTCACGCCGACGCAGGCGCGGCGTGTCGCCCTGACCGCTCAGGGGTTCACCGATCGTCGGCCCACCGGTGCGCCGACGATGCGACTTGTCGAACGAGTTGTGCAGCGTGCCAAACTGTTTCAGATGGACTCGGTAAACATCGCAGTCCGTGCGCATTACCTGCCGCTGTTCAGTCGGCTCGGTGCCTACGATCGTGGACTCCTCGATCGCGCCGCCTGGCGACCGGGCCGGGGGCGCCGAGTGCTCACCGAGTACTGGGCGCACGAGGCGGCGCTCATTCCCACCGACGACTGGCCGCTGTTCGGCTTCCGGATGGCCGAGTTCCGCGACGGCCGGTATCAACACACCCGAGATATGATGCGGCGCAACCGAACCCTGGCCGCCGACATCCGTGACGTGATCGCCGCCGGCGGGCCGATGATTCCCCGGCGCATCGAGGCCGCGCTGGGCATCGAGCGGGATCCGGCCCCGTCGGGCGGCTGGTGGAATCGTGGTGAGGTCAAACACCTGTGTGAGGCGATGTTCGCCGCCGGCGAGTTGGCCGCCACCCGCGACGACGCGTTCGGCCGACACTATGACCTCGCCGAACGGGTGCTCGGACCGGATATCTGTGCCCGGCGCGTCTCACGGGAGGACGCCCACCGCGAACTGGTGGCCCGCGCCGCCGCCGCACTGGGTGTCGCGACCGTTGCGGATCTGGCCGACTACTATCGCCTCAAGGTGGTCGACGTCCGCCCGGCCATCGACGAACTGGTATATTCCGGTGAGCTGCAGGAGGTTTCGGTATCCGGGTGGAAGGATCGGACCTATCTGCACGCCACCGCCGACGGTGGTGGCCGCGCGAAACGCTCCCGCGCACCCCACGGGACGATTCTCTCCCCGTTCGATCCGCTGGTATTCTTCCGTCCCCGCGCCAAGCGGATCTTCGATTTCCATTACCGTATCGAGATCTACGTCCCCGAGCACAAACGCGTCCACGGGTACTACGTGCACCCGTACCTGCTCGGTGACCGGATCGCCGCCCGCGTCGACCTCAAGGCCGATCGCCGGCGGGGTGTCCTGATGGTGCCCGGCGCCTTCGTCGAAGAGGGACACGACCCGGGTGAGGTGGCAGAGAATCTCGGTGCGCACCTGCGTGAGCTGGCGCAATGGCTCGGCGTGGGCGATGTCGAGATCGGTGGTCGTGGATCGCTCGGCGCGGCACTGCGTCGAACGTTCAACTGACTGCGTCATCGTCGTGTAGCGCGCGGGGGGTCATCATCGATAGACCGGGTGAGCGTGACGCGCGCCGACGCCCGGCAACGGTCTCGATGGGATGCGGCGGTGTCGTCGGGGTGGCGCGTGGTGCATTTTCTCCGTTTTCGTGCATTCGGCGAGACGGCACATACATCGCGGCAAGCCGTTAGTGTGACAAAAGGACCAGACTTCCGGAGAGGAAACGCTGTGCACCTGTTGGGGCCGTGGAGCGAACAATCAGAGCTGGCCGGACGCGGGGGAGGCAAGGCCGGTGGCCTTCGTCTGTTGTCCGAAAGTGGTCTGCAGGTACCGGATTGGATCGTCCTGGGCACCGATGTCTTCGATCTGGTGGTGCTCGAAACCGGACTCGCGTCCGGTCTGCATCGACTCCGGACCGCGACCGAACTCGACGACGCCCTCGTCGTGGCCGCCGACGTGCGTGACGAGATCATCCACTGTGCCCTGTCTGCCGACGTGAGTGAGGTTATCCGACAGGCATATTCGCGGGTCGGTGGCTCGGCGGTGGCGGTGCGGTCGTCGATGGCGGGCGAGGACGGCGAGTATCGTTCGTACGCGGGCCAATTCGACACATTCCTGAACGTATGTGGTGAGTCCGCGGTGATCGACGCCGTGCGCGGATGCTGGGCGTCGGCGTTCTCACCACGGTCGATCGCCTATTCCCACGCTCGCGGCGGCGGTGACGCCGGCGGAGTCGCCGTCATCCTGCAACACCTCGTCGACGCCGATGCCAGCGGGGTCGTATTCACCTGCAACCCGATCACCGGTAGCGCACAGGAGACCGTCATCAGCGCGGTGTACGGTCTCGGCGAAGGCCTGGTGTCGGGTGCGGTGGACGCCGACACCTACATCGTCGACGCCGATGGTGTGATCGGCGATACCGCCATCGGCGCCAAGGAAAGTCGTCATCGACCCGATCCGGACGGCGGAGTGCAGCAGGAGCCGGTCGGCATCACCGAGCGGGCGCGTGTGGTACTGACCTCCGCCGAGATCGGCGAATTGACCTCGGCGGCACACCATGTCGCCGACTCCGTCGGGTCACCTCAGGATATCGAGTGGGCGATCAGCGATGGCACCCTCTGGTACCTGCAGGCGCGGCCGGTGACCGCGTCGGCGCCGGCGACCACCGACGTCGGCGGACACCGTGGCGATGGCGATGTCCGCGATACTGTTGTCCGCGAGGCCATTGCGCGCGGTGCGGTTGTGCGTGGTGCCGGAGAAATGCTGGGGGACAACGAGAAGCGAATCTGGGACAACTCCAACATCATCGAGAGTTTCAACGGCATCACCTCACCGTTGACGTTCACCACCGCCGCCGACATCTACGGGCGGGTATACCTCGGCTACGCCGAATCACTGCGTGTGCCGCCTGCCCAACTCGCGCAGGTCGCGCGGTGGACCCCGGTGATGCTGGGGACCTTTCACAGCCGGGTCTACTACAACCTGGTGCATTGGTACCGAATGGTGGGTATCGCGCCCGGGTACCCGCTGAACCGCAAGGTCCTCGAGGCCGCACTCGGCGTGGCCGAACCGCTGGACACCGCGTGGGCAAAGACGTTGCGACCCTACGACTTCGCCACACCGCTGCATCGGGTGGTCGGACGTGCGGTCACCACGGTCACCTATCTGCGCCGGCTGCGCGACATCGATGCCATCGTGGCGGACTTCCTCGAGGAGTTCTATCGGGTCTACGACCGCTTCGAGGAACTGGATCTGGACTCGGTGTCCGGAGCGCAGGCCTACGCCGCCTATCGGGATGTGGACGCCGATCTGGTCCGGCGGTGGGGACCGTTGATGGTGCTCGACGCGATCCTGTTGACCCTCACCGGCTCGATGTACCTGCTGACGAAGGTGTTTCTGCCGAAGGCCCCCGAATGGTTTCTCTATGCGGTCCTCGGTCCGGGTGCCGATGTCGAATCCGCGGAGCCGGCCCGGGCGATGACCGACCTGGCCCGGCGCGCGGTCGCCGACCCCGCGGTGCGGCACCTGATCGAGACGACCGCACCCGCGCGGTGCCGTGACGCCCTGGTCGCCGGCGGGCACACCGCGTTCCTCGCCGCGGTCGAGGACTACCTGCGCCGCTACGGGTATCGGAGCCTGGACGAGTTGAAACTCGAGATCCCCGACCTGCGTGAGGATCCGTCGTCGGTGTTCGTGATGGTGCGTAGCGCGATGACGCAGGCGCAGGACTCGTCGGTGACGCGCGGCGCGGGGAGCTCGTCGACTCCCACGGCGCAGGAGTATCTCGATGAGCACCTGGCCGGTATCCGGCGACGCATCTATGATCGCTTGCGCGCCAAGGTGTCCCGATGCGCAGCGCACCGCGAGCGGTTGAGATTTGCGCGCACCAGGGCCTTCGGGATGGTCAAGAGACTGATCCGGGTGATGGCTCGTGACCTCGTCGAGCGGGGGGTGCTGGAAAACTTCGAGGACGTTTTCGACCTCACGGTGCACGAACTGCGCCGGTGTTACGATTCCGGGCCCCCCGACGATATCGCTGACATGGTGCACGCACGACGGGCGGCGCGCCTGGACGATTCGGCGCTCGTGGCGCCGGAACGCTTCGTGACCGTCGGCGCGCAGTTCGGCGACGCCGAGCTCTCGGAGCAGGGCTGGGTGCCGCTCGAGTCGATTCCACCCGCACCGACCGGCTCGGTGCTGGTCGGCACCCCCTCGTGTGCCGGGGTCGCCGAGGCCACCGCCGCGGTGGTCACGCGGCCCGACGACGTTCGTGGTGGCGTCCTGGTCGCCTACCGCACCGATCCCGGTTGGGTGGCCGCGCTGCCGTCGGCGTCGGCCCTGGTGATCGAGCGCGGCAGCCCCCTGACCCACGTCGCGATCGTCGCGCGGGAACTCGGCGTGCCGACCGTCGTACAGGTCCGTGACGTGACGGCCCGATTGCGCAGCGGAATGCGGGTCCGGGTGGACGGCACCGTAGGCACCGTGACGGTGCTGGAGTCGGCACCCGAGGACGCGGCCGATGACGCCGAACCACTTCGTGAGGAGCGACATGCGTGAACTCGACGACCTGAGCGCCACCGAAGTCATCCGGGGCTGGTTACGGAACCCGTCGCACGACCGCGGCATTCATCTGGCCGGTGAGGGGCAGGAGTGGACGTTCCGCTCCTACGGCGCCATCGCCGATCATGCGGTGCGGATCGCGGCGGACGTGCGGGAGCACGGCGTCGCCGGCGGCGACGGGGTGTGTGTCATCCTGCCGACCGACCACACCTGTGCCGCGGCGTTCTATGCGGTGTGGGTGTGCGGTGGTGTGCTGACCCCCATCGTGCCGCCGACGTTTGCCGATCTCGACCAGTACCGGTCCCACGTCGCCGCCATCATCGATCAGGCGCGGCCACGGCTGGTGGTGACCGAACCGGGACTCGCCGGGCTGGTGCGGGAGGCACTCGAGTTGTCACGTGTGCGCTGCCGGCTGCTGGAGGTGACCGATGACCCGGCGCCAACGGCGGGCGAGGGCGCCGACCTCGACGAGGTGTGGGGCCCGGCCGGCGACTGTGCGTTGCTCCAGTTCACCTCCGGATCCACCGGTGCGCCCCGAGGCGTGCGTATCTCGTGGGAGAGTCTGTCCACCAACACCGCCATGATCAGCGAGCTACTCCGGTGGCGCGACGGCGAACCGATGGCATCGTGGTTGCCCCTTTATCACGACATGGGGCTGGTGGGCGGATTCCTGACCACCGTGACCAATCAGGAGGATCTCCACCTGATGCGGCCGGATCACTTCGTCCGTGACCCCGTGCGGTGGCTACGTGCGATGACCGTCGCGCGTCACACGCCGTCGCCCTCGTTCGCGCTGGGCTATCTCGCGCACCGCATCGGGGCCGACGAGATCGCGGACCTCGATCTGTCCGGGTGGCGAACGCTCGCCGTCGGTTCCGAACCCGTCGAGATCGGCGACCTGCAGTCGTTCACCGAGCTCGCCGGTCCGTGCGGATTCGATGCCGAGGCCGTCACCCTGGCCTACGGATTGGCGGAGTCGACGTTGATGGTCTGCTCCTCGCGCCGGGACGCACCCATCACATTGGTGCGTCCGGGCGTGGGTGGACTGCGCTTCGGGTACCCCGTCGACATCGCCGAGACCCGCGAATTCTCTGCTGGTGCAACCTATTCCGGTTCCGGATGGATCGCCGGACTCGGCTGTTCGACGGCCCGTTCACAGGTCGCGATCGTCGACGACGCCGGAGACACGCTCCCCGCCGGGGTTCTCGGTGAGGTGATCGTCACCGGCAGCTCGGTCGCCTCGGGCTATTCCGACGACCGCGCGCCGGCCGCCGGGAGCACCCGCATCATCGACGGGGTTCTCTACACCGGCGATGCGGGATTCCTGCTCGACGATGAACTCTTCGTGTTGGGCCGGATGGGGTCGAGCCTCAAGGTCCGCGGACGGTCGGTGTTCATGGAGGATCTGGAATCGAAGGTGTCCGCCGAATCCGGCATCACCAAGGGCAAACTCGCCGCCGTCGCCGTCACCGACTCGGGCGACCGCGGGGTCGCACTGTTCGCCGAAGCGCCACCCGGTGAGTGGATGAGTGCCGCGCGCACCATCATTCGTGCCGAGCTCGGGCCCGCGCACACGGTCACCGTCGTCACCGGGCCGCGCGGATTGATCCGCCGCACCTCCAGCGGTAAGCCTCGCCGGCGGCACATGTGGCAGCTGCACATCGCGGGCGCTCTCGACGGCGCCCAGACCCACGACGTGGACGGAACCAGCGCCCACCCGGCACCGACCCCGACCCTCGGCGCTCAGCGCGTCACCGGACTGCTGGACTCCGCACTGGAGTTGGTGACGGTGCCCGACGCATGTGCGGTGGTGTTCGAGGGTTCGCTCGCCGAGGGATTCGGCAACGAGGGTTCCGACGTCGACTTCCTCGTCATCGCGGCCGGCGACGACGAGATGCCGACGCTACCCTCGGTGCTGTTCGCCGATGGTCGTCGGCTCGAGATCCGCACGCGGTCGGTGGCCCAGCTGCGGGAGCAACTCGAGACGGTGGCGCGACACACCGCCACCGACTCCGTCGACGAACTCGGCGAGGACCTGCTCAACCGGTGTCAGCGATTCCTGAACTCCACCACCATCCGCGACGGCGCCGGGGTCGATCTGGACGAACTGCGAAACATCCTGTCGCGCGAGCGATTCGCCGATACGCTGACCTCGTGGTGGGCGGATCGGGCCCGGCAGGCCTTCCGTCAGGCGGTTGCGCTGCGTGTGCTGGGCTGTGCCGACGAGGCACTCGGGTGGGCCGTCGACGCGCTGACCCAGGCCGCCAAGTGCTGGTGCGCCGCGCATGGCGAAACCTACCTCGAATCCAAATGGCTGCCCCGTCAATTGGATCGGGCCGCCGAACGCGGTGACGCCGATCTGATCGACCGATATCGCGTCCTTGTCGACGACGCGCGTCGCACGCCGGAGCCCGACAGGGCGTGGTGGGCGCGGGTCGCCGAGATGTCGACCGCGTTCGGTGTCGACGCGGACCGATGGTGCGATCCGGCTCCGCTCCGCCTGACCCGGGTGCCGGGTGTGACGACCTGGACCGTGGCCGATCGTATCCACGTCATCCGTTCCGGCGCCGACGTTGTCGCGCTGAGCGACCGCGCGGCCCAGGTGTGGCGTCAGGTGGTGTTCCGCCGGCCCTTGACGGCCGTGCTCGGGGGTGCCACGGCGGCCATGGAGGAATCGGAGACCGACGAGTCCGGGGCCGGGGGAGCCGTTCGGTCCCGATTGCAGTCGCACTCGCAAACGGAGTCGCACCCGCCGTCGCCGTCGGTAGCCGCGTGTATCGCCGAGTTCATCCGTCTCGGGCTGGTGGGGCTGGACTGGCGAGGTGCGGGTCCGGTACGACCCGCGATGACGATGTGCGAACCCTCGCCGCCCTACACGCCGATGCCCTACACGCCGCCTCTCGGCGGCGGGCGACCGCTGGTGGGGCTGACCGGCGCGGCGCGACCCGACACCGGAATCGCGGTGCTCTCACCGCTGCCCGCCGCCCGATTCGCCTCCGCGGCACTGGATCTGACGTGGGCGAATGTGGTCGCGGAGAACGCCCGCGAGGATCTGGCCGGAGCGGTCAAGAGCGGCCAGGGCGCGGTGGCGCAGGTCGCCGCACATCGGCTGATCGCAATGTCGGCCCGAATGATGCTGTCCTCGAACGGTATCCATCCGTTGCCGCCAGACGTCGCACCGGTCGCGACGCTGCGGCGGCTGCTTCCCGACGGGGCCGGACACGACGCGTTGGTGATGCGGTTCGAGGCGGCCACCGCGGTGGACTTCCCGGCGCTGGTCGACGGGGGTGATCCGCTGGCCGGTCTCGAGACCCTCGACGACCTCCTCGGCGAGGTCCGGGCCCGCGTCGGGGGTGCCGACTTCCCGTCCTCCTTCGACTCGAAGGACCAATGGCGCGCCACCCTGGGGATCGCCTACGACTGGGTCCGTATCGGTACCCACCTCGGGGTCCCGCTGCCGTTGGCCGAGGCCGGCGACCTGGTCGGGACCGGAGGCGCGCAGCCACACACCGAAGCGCAGCCACACACCGGAGCGCAGCCATGAGCGAGGTGACGGCCGGTGTGCGCGAGGTGATCGCCGCCATGATTCCGCCGTCGGTAAGCAACGTGGGTGCCGAGGACCTCACCGGAACCGCACGCCTGCGCGAGGACCTAGGCTTCGAGTCCATCCGGCTCATCGAACTCACCATGGTCCTCGAGCGACGCTTCGCACTCACCGCGATACCACCGGAACACCTGGCCGGCGTGCGCACCGTCGACGATGTGATCGCCGTGATCACCCGAGCGGTCGAGGCGGGTGCGGCGTGAAGGACCATGTGCTGCTCACCGGCGCCGCGGGCCTCGTCGGCGTCGAAGTCATCGCCCGCCTTCAGGCACACGGGACGCCGGTGATCGCGTTGACCCACCATGTCGGTGAGTTCGTCGCGAATGACGGTGCGCTCGTCACCCCGCGACGCGTCGTCACCGGTGACGTCCGGGAGCCCGACTTCGGTTCCGGGGTCCGCGAGGTCGCCGACGATCTGCGTCGCGAGGTGGGGGCGATCGTGCACTGTGCGGCGACCACCGCGTTCGACGCCACCGACGAGGAGTACGCCACACTCAACGTCGCCGGCACCGCGAACGCCATCGAACTCGCCCGCCGCTGGGAGGTGCCGCTGGTGCACGTCTCCACCGCCTACGTCTGCGGGCTGCGCACCGGGCGGATCGCCGAGGACGATCTCGATGCCGGACAACGATTCGGCAACCGCTACGAGCACAGCAAGTTCCGTGCCGAGCAGCTCGTCGACCAGGCCCGCGACGAGGGCCTGCGTGCGGTCACGGTGCGACCCGGGATCGTCACCGGCACCACCACCGACGGGGCGATCCGCGACCACAAGAACCTCTACACCGTCGTCAAGCTGATGGTCGAGGGCAAACTGCGCACCCTGCCCGGTCGCTACGACGCCACCATCTCCCTCGCCCCGGTCGATCACGTCGCCGAGGTGGTCACCGCCGCGGCCCTGCGCGCCGACGAACTCGACGGGATGACGCTGCACGCCGTGGGTTCTCACCCGATGACCCTCCGCGAACTGTCCGATGTCCTTGCCGAATACCCCTCCTTCGCGGTGGCCACCTTCGTCCCCGACTCGGCCTTCGACGTCGACGCACTCGAGGCGATCGAACGTGACTACTACCTCCGCGTCGGATCGCTCTACACCAGCTACTTCGCGCGGCGCCTGTCCTTTGACACCACCCACGCCGACGCGCTCCTGGGCCGCCGGTCACCGGAATGCGGCGCCGAATACCTGCGACTGCTGCTCGACCACAGCCTCGACATCGGCTACCTCGGTGCGCCACTGCCCGGCGTCGAGGCGATCCTCGCCCGACTCGGGGGTCGACGATGAATGCTCCCGTCCCATCCCCGGCGCGCGAGATGGTCGGAACACCTCGCCCGACCGTGGACCTCCTCGCCGCACTCGGTGTCCCCGCCGCACACCACGCCGAACTGCTCGGTGACACCTACGTCCTCGAGGCGATCGAACATCTCGACCGCGCCGGAGTCGATCCGCGATGGTTCGCCACCGGATGCTCGTTGCTGCTGATCAAACCCGACGCGATCGTGGCGCGGGCCGTGCAACCCAGCCTGGACTGGCTCGCCGACCGGGGGTGGCTCGTGCGTCACGCCGCTCGGGTGCCCGCGGATCGTCATCTCGCACGGGCGCTCTGGGCGCGGTCCTGGGCGACCGCGTCACCGGAGCGGCGACGTCTCGCGGACTTGCTGGTAGGCATCTGCGATGCGATGGTTCTCGTCGTCGAGGAGCCCACGCAGCCGGGGACCGAATCGGCGACCGAACGGCTCACCCGGGAGAAGGGGCCGACGAAACCGTCGGCGCGGATGCCGGGGGAACTGCGGTACCTGCTCGGGCGCCACACGTACCTGCTGAACCTGGTGCACACCCCGGACACGCCGATCGACGTGCTGCGGGAATGGGCGATCATCTCCGATGAGGCGGCGAGGCAACGATGTCTGGCCGACCTGATCCGACCGCCCGACGTATCCGATGCTGCCGACGAATCCGATGGTGCCGCAGCGGCTCTGAGCCTGGCCCACGAGCTCTACCGCCAGGTGCCGGCGTGGGGTTTCGAGCGGGACGCGGCGCTGGCCCGTATCCGCCACGACCTCGCCGGCACCGGAATCGGAACCGGGTGCGCATCCGGCGATGACGCCGCGTGTGCCGCACTTCTTCGCGCCGCATGGGCGTCGGGAACGCCGATGGACCCGTGGTCGGTGATCGTGCTCGGCTCCCATGTCCTGCCGATGATCGGCGATCCACAGGTGCGCGCGGCGTCCTCGGCGCCGATCGCACCGACCACCTTCTCGACCACCCGGAGGGCACGATGAGTACCGACCCACTGAGCTCACGACCCGAACACGCTGTGCACGAGACGATCTCGACACACTCTCAGACCATTGCCCGTGAGCTCGTGCACCGCTGCGCGATCTCGGAGGTGTTCGTCACCTCGCTCGACCGACCGTATCCCAGGGGTGACGCCGATTTCGTCGTCGGTGCGCAACTGCCGCGTATGCACGCCTACTACGGCGATCACCTCGGTGCCCAGGCCGGGCGCCATGATCCGCTGATGGTGATGGAGGTGGCGCGGCAGGCGTCGATCGCATTGACCCACACCTACTTCGACGTCCCGATCGACAGCGCATTTCTGGTGCGTACCTTCAACGGGCTCGCCGCACCGGGATCCGCGTGGGAGATCGGTCGCGCACCGGCCGACCTGGACATCGCTGTGCGCGTGGCGAATCGGCATGTAGCCGCGGAACGGTTGCGGGGCCTCGATCTCATCCTCGACGTCGGCCTGGACGGCGCGCATCTCATGACCGTCGACGGTTCGTTCTCGTGGACCACCCCGAAGCAGTGGCGGGCGTTGCGGTCGCAGGCCCGTGGCGGCGCCGAGATCGGGCCCATCACGATGCCCGATCCGATCTCGGAGGAGACGGTGGGTCGCAACGATCCGCGCAACGTCGTCATCGGCTCGTGGGACCCGGCGGCCGGGGCACCGAGCGCACCGCTGGTCGTCGACATCGACCACGGTGGACTGTTCGACCATCATCTCGACCACGTGCCGGGAAGCCTGTTGCTGGAGGCCGCGCGGCAGGTCGCGCTCGCCGTGTCCGGTGTGGTGCCCGGTGTGCCGGCCGGCCGGATCACCGCCGTGCACAGCACATTCGGACAGTTCGTCGAACTGGATCGGCCCGCGGTGTGCGTGGCGCGGCGGGTCACCTCCGCGGACGGGGTCACCACGGTGCTGGTGAGCATCGAGCAGGAGGGTCGACGCTGTGCCGACATCCATGTCGCGGTGACCTCGGACGCGGCGCAGCGCCGGTGAGCGTCATCGACCGGGGTCGGGGCACGACGCCGCGAGGTGTCTCGGCGTCTCGGCTCGTCCGGTTCACCGCGGTCATGTACAAGCCGCAATATCTGCTGTACGGGATCCTGTGGACCCTGGCATTCGAGGGCACCGCGGCACATCTGAGCGGTCACGAGTGGCGGCCCGCAGCGGCGACCGCGGTGCGGATTGTCGTCGTCGTCATCGTGTTGCTCTACCTGCGCATGGTCGATGAACAAAAGGACCTCGAGTACGACCGTCTGCACCATCCCGATCGACCCCTGGTGACCGGTGCGGTGACCGCCGCCGATCTGCGCGTCGGGATGGCGGTGATCGCCGCTGTCGCGGTGGGGGTCTCGGCGCTGTTGTCGTGGGGATCGGCGGTGGCCATCGCGGTGGTCCTGGCCTACGGGCTGGGATTGTGGGCCGCCGAGTCGATGTGGCCGGCGTTGCGCGACGGCGTGCTGGTGAACCTGATCATCACTTACCCGATACAACTCCTGATCGCCGGCTATGTGCTGGTGTCGGGGATCGGCACCGGTCAGATCGACGCCGACGGGCAGGTCGGCTGGGCGGTGCTGATCGTCGCTGCCGCGTTTTTGCAATTCGAGTTCGCGCGCAAGATCTCCCGTAGACCCAGGCCGGGGGAGATGTACTACTCCAACACGCTGGGGGCGTGGCCTGCGGTCGGGGTGTCGCTCGGTCTGGTCGCCGTCGCCGTGGGTGCAAGCCTCGTCGCCTTGGCGCCATGGCGGTTCGGCGGATGGCCCGCCGCCCTCGGGTGGTTGCCCCTGGCGACCGCGATGATCCCGGGACCGGCCGCAGTCGCATTCCGTCGTGGCGGCGACGACTATTCGCCGGTACCCGCCGTCATCTTCGTCCTCGCGTTGTATCTCGAACTGATCGTGGCCGCACTGGTGGTGCCGGTGTCATGACGTGTTCGACGAGGAAGGTGATGCTGCCGTCACCGACGGACCTCGAGTCGTACCCGCAGATGCGACGGCGACGCGACGAAGTCGGTGGTCGACGGACGAACCGGGCGCGGGTCGGCGAGCCGCGGCGTCCGGCGCGCGAACAATGCCGCCGTGGCGAGCAGGATCGTCGACATCGCGAAGTTGCTTCCCGGGCAATGACGTTCGCCGACGCCGAAGGCAAGGTTGGCCCGTTTGTCGAGATGCTCGACCCGCCCGGGCGCCCAGCGGTCCGGATCGAAGGACTCCGGATCGGCGAAGTACCGGGGATCGTGGCTGACCAGGTACGGACTGTAGATCACCATCGCGTCGGCCGGCAGGGTCAGACGGCCGGTGGTGTCGTCGCCGAAAGTGACCGGACCGTCGGCGTTCTGACTGCTGATCCACGGACCCCACATTCGCAGTGTCTCCTGGACCACCCGCCGCAGGTACACCAACTCGGGCAGGTGGTCGGCACGGACCGGGCCGTCACCGACCACCCGCGTCACCTCGTCGACGACCCGCGCCATCACCGATGGTGCCCGCAGGATCTCGTACCAGACCCACGCGAGAATCGAAGCGGTGGAACCGACTCCGGCGGCCACCATCAACAGCAACTCGTCGACGATCTCGTCATCGGTCAGTCCGTCGGCGGGGTCGTCGGTGTGGCCGACCAATACCGACAGCACATCGTCGTGATCGCGGTCCTCGGTGCGGTACGCGGCGACGACGGCGCCGATCTCGCTGCGCAGCATGGCCGCTCGTCGGGCGAAGCGACGGTTGGCCACGATGCGCAGACGTTGCACCGGCGCCGGCAGCGCACCGCGCACGATCACCTCGCCCAGCAACCAGGGCACGGTGTCGCGGACACGTTCGAGGGCGGACGCGCCGAAATCGGCGCTGAACAGGGTGGAGGTGACGGTCTCCAGGATCAGTCCGTGTGCCTCGGTGGTGAGGTCGACGGTGTCCGCGGCGGGCAGTCGGCGCGACCACGAGTCGACCAGCGCGGCGGTGGTGATCGCGTATCGGGCGAGCCGGCCCTGCCGCAACGCCGGCGCCATCTGCCTGCGGCGCTTCTCATGTCGACTGCCGTGCAGCACGTTGGAGGCCTCGCGGATGGCCTCGTGCATCGCGCGCGCGAGGTCGTCGCGATGGAACTCGCCGGCGGTGCGGAAGCCGACCTGGCGGATGAGGTCCGGCGTGGTGAGCAGATACGCCGGCGAGCGCCCCAGGTTCAGGCGCACCACCGGGCCCACCGCACCGAGGGTGCGGATGAAGTGCAGACCACGGCGCAATGCCACCACGCTGTGCCCGAGAACCGGCACCGCGCCGGGTGCGGCGGGAACCTCGTCGGGTGTCGCGGGCAGGCGGGTGTGTCGCGCCCGGGCGTCGTCGATGAGATCGGAGTACAGCGAGATGATGTCGGTGCTCAGTTCCGATTGCCGGACGGGCGATGCGCCGCCGATGCCGGACGAACCGACTCGCGACAGGCGATCGGCGGCCTCCCGCAGGCGATGGCGATCGTCGGCGAGCCCGGCCAGCAACCCGGCCATCGTCGATGTGGTTGTGCCACCGAGGAATCCCGAGCCGGCGTGAATGCTCTCGGCGACGTCGGGATCGCTGTGGATCACCGGGAGTCCGGCGGCGGCCGCCTCGGTGAGGACGAGTCCCTGCGTGTCGAACCCGACCGAGGTGAACAACAGCGCGTCGTACCCACGCATTGCCGTGATCACCGCGGCGCGGTCCCGCCGACCGAGGAGACGAACCCGATCGGCGACGTTCAGTTCGGCGATGCGGTTGGCTGCGGCGGCGATCTGGTCGCCGTCACCGATGAGATCGAGTGTGACACCAGGGGATGCGGCGACAGCCTCGATCGCCTGAAGGGGCCGCTTCTCGGCGGAGAGCCGGCCACACCACAGCAGGCGCAACGGGCCATCCGCGGGATCGGGCCGCGATCCGGTGAGTTCGTCGATGAGGGCGTCGTCCACGCCGTTCGGGATCACCCGCACGTCGCCGGCGTAGCCGTGGTCGGTCAGCCGCGTGGCGAAGTGGTGGCTGGGTGTGATCACCGCGTCCGCGGCGCGGCACTGGGCGATCATGGTGTGCCACACGTGATGTGCCGCGCGCGATTCCGTGATTCGGGTGGTGCGGGCACCGCGGGCACCGCGGGCACCGCGGGCAGCTCGGGCACCAGGCACCGCATCGGACGGTTCCTCCCGGCCGCGCTGAGAGATGGCCGCGCGGTGCAGGATTCGCATCGCGAGGGCGGTCGGCAGGGGTGCCGGCGAGGTCAGTTCGACGAAGGCGTCGTCGCGGCTGTGCATGGTCTGGACGAGCGGCAGATGATGCCTGCGAGCGGCACGCACCCCGGCGGCGCCCACACCGTAGGTGGTGTGCACGTGCACCAGGTCGACCGGGCCGCGACGGGTGAATTGCTCATCGATGAGACCGGCGACCGACCGGGTCGGAAAGACCGCGGGAAAACCGTTGACGGACAAGCCGAACACCGGTGGCAGGGTGACGAGCCAGTCCGCCGCGGCGGTCGGCTCGTCGCGTTCGGATTCCGGTGCGAACACCGTCACCGTATGTCCACGGCGTCGCAGTTCTCGCGCCTGGTCGGCGACGGCAACCGAGATCCCACCCAGGGTGTCGGGGTGGAAATCGGTGAACATGGCGATGTGCATCACCAGCAGGGTAACCACATACGGCCGTGCGCGGCCAGCATCGTCGGCGGTCGCGCCGTCGTCTGGATGACGAATCGGAGGACAGCGCAATGAAAGTGGCGATACCACTCACGGGCACACGAGGTGATGTACAGCCGGCCATCGCACTCGGGCTGGAACTCATCCGGCGGGGCCACGACGTCCTGGTGGGTGCACCACCCAACCTCGTCGACTTCACCGGCCGCGCCGGACTGTCCGCCGTGGCGTGCGGACCCGATGTGGCGCAACTGTATTCGTCCGACGAAGGCCAGCGGGCGTTGGCCGCCGGCAGCACCCTGGCGCTGATGCGGATGGTCGGCGATCAGATGGCCGCCTACGCCGACCAGATGAACTCGGAGGTCATCGAGGTGTGCCGGGGGGCCGACGTCGTCGTCGCGACACTGCTCACCGAGGACCGCGCGGCGTCGGTCACCGAGGCATTCGACATTCCGCTGGTCACCATGCACGGATTCCCGGGGCGGCCGAGTCGCACCTACCCGTTTCCGGGGGCGCTTCCCACTCATCTGCGGCCACCGGCACTGGTGAACCGGGCCACGTGGACCATTGCCGACAACCTCCGTCGAATGGTGTTCCTACCGTACCTCAACCGTCTGCGTCGTGAACTGGGCCTGCGACGCAGCATCGCCACACCGACGGAGATGTGTGCCCGGCGTGGCGTGCCGGAGATCCAGATCTATGACCCGGCGCTGGTACCGGGTCTCGCCGAGGAGTGGGGCGACCGCCGACCCTTCGTCGGGTTCCTGCCGCTCGAGCGTGACGCTCGAGAGGCCGTCGGAGAGATGGCCGACGGACACGGCGAGGTGATGGACTGGATCGACGCCGGAGATCCCCCGCTGTACTGCGGATTCGGATCCATGCCGATCCGGGATGCGGCGGCCACCGTGGACATGGTGCGCGACGTCGCGGCACGTTTGGACACCCGCATCCTGGTCAGTGCCGGGTGGAGTGATCTCGATGCCGATCCTCCTGGCAGCGATGAGCGGGTCCTGGTGACCGGCGCGCTCGCCCACGACGTCGTGTTCCCGCGGTGCGTCGCGGCCATGCATCACGGTGGTATCGGCACCACCTTCGAAAGCCTGCGCGCCGGACTGCCAACCCTGGTGTGCTCGGTGTCCTTCGACCAGCCGATGTGGGGTGCACAACTCGAGCGACTCGGCGTCGGCGCCCACCTGCCGTTCGTGAAGCTCACCACGGACTCGTTGACCGCATCCCTGCGCACGGTGCTGGAACGCGATGTCGGGGTACGTGCGCGTGAGTTCGCCGGGCGTCTGGCATGTCGCACCGATGCGACGGCACGGACCGCCGACATCGTCGAGGCGGCGGCCCGGTGACGAGTCGATGCGCGGAAGTGTCGGTGGCCATGACATCCTGATCTCCACGAAGTCCACCCGCCGCGCCCCGGTGGGGCGATCTGTTTCGAGGAGTGAGCGCACAATGTCGGTGACCTATGGCGGCCACGAGTATCGGCTGGTCATGTTCGATCTCGACGACACTCTTGCCCCGTCGAAGAGTCCACTCGACGACTCGATGGTCGACGTGATGCGGCGCCTGCTGCAGCGCAGCCTGGTGTGCATCATCTCCGGCGGACGCTACGAACAGTTCCGGGCCCAGGTACTCGATCGGATCGGCGACATCGACGACGTAGCCAACCTGCACCTCATGCCCACCTGCGGCACCCAGTACGTGCGATGGTCCGACGGTCAGTGGCAGACCGTTTACGCCGAGGACCTCACCGACGATCAGAAGCAGCGCACCCTCGACGCATTGGAGACCGGCGCCAAGGAACTCGGTGTGTGGGAGTCGGAGACCTGGGGACCGATCCTCGAGGATCGCGGGAGCCAGATCACGTTCTCCGCGCTCGGTCAGTCCGCACCCGTGGATGCCAAGAAAGCATGGGATCCGGACGGCGCCAAGAAGGAAGCGCTGCGTGCCTACGCACAGGAACGACTGCCCGATCTCGAGGTGCGCAGCGGTGGCTCGACGTCGGTCGACGTGACCCGAAAGGGAATCGACAAGGCCTACGGCGCAGGCAAGCTGATGGAGATCCTCGATCTGAAGCTGTCCGACATCCTGTTCTTCGGCGACCGCCTGGATGAGGGCGGCAACGATCGTCCCGTACAGGACATGGGTATCGACTCGGCGGCCGTGCACGGCTGGGAAGACACCCACGCGAAACTTGTTGCGCTGCTGGAGAACTGATCGGTAACGCCGGGGACCACGGCGCGGTCAGAAGTGATCGAGGGGTGGCCGCCGTCGAAGTTCCTCGCGACGCAGGCTCTCGATCTGCACCGCTGTCGACAGCACCACCGGTTCACCCCCGGGCGGGCCGATGACCTGCACGCTCTGCGGAAGACCGGCCCGATCGAATCCCACGGGAACGGCAGCGGCGGGATTGCCGAGCACATTCCACATGCTCGTGTACGACGAGACATCGGACGCGGCCCGTGCGAGACCGACAAAACCGTGACGGTCGATCTGGCCGATCGACAGCGCCGTCGTCGGCGTGGTGGGCGTGAGCAGCACATCGACATCGGAGAACAGGGTGGCCAGAAAGCTCTGTGCGGTCGCCTCGGCGTTGCGTTCGGCGCGTCCCACGAACGGGCGCAGCACGCGGCCCAGCGTGGCCATCCGACGCGTCGGGCGTTCCAGGAGATCGGGATGCTCCACCCGGGACGCCTCCTCGGCCACTCCCGTTGCGACCTGAATCTGGAAGGGGATCGCGACATTCGGGTAGTCGGGGTCATCGTGCACCACCTGGTGGCCGGCGGCGGAGAGGTGGTCGGCCAGCGCGGTGAGCGCCGTGACGGATTCGGTATCGGCTTGCCCGCCACGCATCGGGTTGCGGGTGGAGACCAGAATCCGGAGCGGCTGCCGCGGAGAAGCGGCGGCCTCGGTGAAGGTGCCGGCCAATGGTTCCGCGCGGAAGCGATCGGTGTCGGCGGCGCCGGCGATGACGTCGTAGATGAGTGCGCTGTCGGCGACGGTGCGGGTCAGCGGGCCGAGAGTACCCAGGGCTCGCCACAGATCCGGGTGGGGTGCGGTCGGAACCCGGCCGCGCTGTGGTTTGAGGCCGAAGAGTCCGCACCAGGAGGCGGGCAGTCGGATGGATCCACCACCGTCGCCACCGATCCCGGCGGCCACCATTCCCGACGCCACCGCGACCGCGGTACCCCCGCTCGACCCGGCCGGTGATCGGGTCGGATCCCACGGATTGCGTGTCCACCCGTGCGCGGCGGACTCGGTGAACGGCCAGATCCCGAACTCGGGCATCCGGGTCTTGCCGATGATGATGGCTCCCGCCGCGCGCAGTCGACGCACTATCTCGGCGTCGTCGCGTGCCGGTGTGAGAACGGCGCCGCCCCCATAGGCGGTGGGGAGTCCCGCGACGTCGTTCTCGTCTTTGACGGCGATGGGGATGCCATGGAGCGGTCCGCGCAAGGTTCCCGCGCGACGTTGCGCATCGAGGTCATCGGCGGTCGCACGAGCCGAGTCGCTCAGGACGTGACCGAAGGCGTTGAGCGTCGGATTGAGGCGCGCGATCCGGGCGAGGCTGTGCTCGACGAGGTCGCGGGCGCTGACCACGCCGTCCGTTATCCACCTGCGCTGGTCTGTGACCGTACTGAACGCCAACTCCACCACGCAGGTCATTATGACGGGTAACGATCTGAGGTGTCGAGGCCCGTGCGATGCGGCTGGATCGGTGATGTGTGCCGGGGTGCGGATTCGCCGGCGCTGTCAATGGAAAACCGAGCGCTGTCAACGGAGAACCGGGCGCTGTCAATGGAAAACCGAGCGCTGTCAATGGAAAACCGAGCGCTGTCAACGGAGAACCGGGCGCTGTCAACGGAAAACCGAGCGCTGTCAACGGGGAACCGGGCGCTGTCAACGGAGAGCCGGGCGCTGTCAACGGAATTGCGGGCGCTGTCGGTTGGGCCACGGCGCCGTCAGGTGATGGGGCCTGCCGCCGGTTTGACGTACGGGGCGCCGCTGGCGACCGCAAAGGACCGCGCGTGGTAGCTGCCCGTGCGGGGATCGGTCTTGTCGGTGAGGAAGTACCAATCCATCTGTGTCGCAGACGGAGTGACGGTGAGGACCGAATAGCCGTGGGCGTCGAAATCGTTCCATCGGACGTGCCGGTTGGCGGCGATGAGGCCGGTGGTGACGGCCGTGCCCGCGGTGTGTTCGGGTACACCGAGAATGTCGTCGATGTTGCTCGACGTCACCGAGGTGACCACCAATTCGGTTGCCACCGAGCCCTTCTGGGGATAGGCCGCCGCGTCGACGGGGACGTCGCACGCCCACGACGAGTGGATGTCGCCGGTGATGAAGACGACATTGTTGATGCGGTTCTTCGTGATCGTGTCCAGCAGCCGATGCCGGTCGGCGGTGTAGCCGTCCCACTGATCGGGGTTGTAGGGCATGCCCTCCCGGGGGAGTCCGAGGGTCTCGGTGAGGGCGGAGGTTGTCTGGGCGTCCAGGGGTGGCAGCAGCACCGGGCTGATCATCACCGGATTGCCGACGATGCGCCACCGCGTGGATGAGTCGACCAAACCGTCTGTCAGCCAACGCATCTGGTCGGCTCTGGTGATCGATCGAGCCGGGTCGTCGATACTGCTCGAGGTCATCGACGCCTGTTCGTCGCGGTAGGTGCGCAGATCGAGCATCGACAGTTCCAGTAGTCGTCCGAAGCGGAGGCGGCGGTACAGGTGGCGGCCGCCGGCATCGGCGGCGGGGCGGACCGGCATCCACTCGAAGTAGGCGCGCTCCGAGGCGGCCTTGCGGGCCGCCCACGCACCCTCGTCGGCCGAGTGGTTCTCGGCGCCGCCGGACCAGGCGTCGTTGGCGGATTCGTGGTCGTCCCAGGTGCAGATCCAGGGCAGGAGACGATGCAGCGCCGCCAGATCCGCATCGGTCTTGTACTGTGCGTGTCGGATCCGGTAGTCGTGCAGGGTGATGATCTCGTTGCGGGGTTCGTGCGTGCGCACCGCGCCGGTCTTGCCGGTGTACCCGCCGTGTTCGTATTCGTAGAGGTAGTCGCCGAGATGGACGATGGCCGTCAGGTCGCGGTGGTCGCGCAGATGACGGTAGGCGCCGAAGTATCCGGCCTCCCAGTTGGAACACGACACCACGCCGAAGCGGACGCGCGCGACGTCGGCGTCGGGCGACGGCGCGGTGCGGGTGTGTCCGGTCGGTGACACGGCGCCTGCGGCCGGACCCGAGCTCACCCGGAACCGGTACACGTAGCGTGTGTCGGCCGACAATCCCGTTGCGTCGACCTTCACGGTGAAGTCGGTGTCCGGTCCGGCCACTGCCGAACCGGACGACACCACGTGGGTGAACTGCTCGTCGCGTGCGATCTCCCAGGCCACGGTTGCTGCGACTCCGCGCCCCGAACCCGGCGTCGCATCCGCCGTCGGTGTCACCCGGGTCCACAGGATCACCCGATCGGCCAGCGGATCCCCGGAGGCGACGCCGTGCGCGAAGACCGGATGGCCCGGCGCGGCCGCAGCCGGCGACCGGGCCGACAATGGTGCTCCGACGACGGCGGCGGAGCCGGCGATCAGCCCGGACCCCAACAGCGTTCGGCGTGACGTGCCGGTTCGTCCGAGATCGGGCCGTGTCGATCCGGTGGACGCCGAATCGGTGGTGGATGCGGTGATGATGTCCCCCGGACGCTCGCGATGATGGTGTGCGAGGCACATCATGCGGCACCGGCGGCGGTCCGCGCGAGTTCGGGCACACCGAAATCGTGTGGTCGGCAAAATGCGTCACCGGGGCGTCGCCTACTGTTCATCCCCCGGCTGTTCATTCCCCGCGACTCGGCGGTGAATCGTCGGCGTCGGCGAGGGCACGTCACCGGCGTCGACGCCGCTGGTGGACAATCGGTGGGATCGCGCGGCCGCGTGGCCGGCGACGACCAGATGAGGAGTCGACGTGTCGGAGATGGTGCCGTTGCGAGTGCAGATGGTGGCCGCCACTGCCTTCACCCCGCCCGCGGAGGTGCCATGGACCACTGATGCCGATGGGGGAGAGGCGCTCGTCGAGTTCGCCGGCCGGGCCTGCTACCAGAGCTGGGACAAGCCCAATCCGCGGACCGCCACCAACGCCGGATACCTGCGGCACATCCTGGAGGTCGGTCATCTCTCACTGCTCGAACACGCGACGGTGACCTTCTACATCACCGGGATCTCACGGTCGTGCACCCACGAACTCATCCGGCACCGGCATTTCTCCTACTCGCAACTGTCGCAGCGCTTCGTGCCCGAGCACGACTCGAACGTCGTGCCGCCCCCGGCCATCCGGGGTGACGACGAACTCGAGCGGCTGTTCACCGAGGCCACCGATGCGAGCCGGGAGGCCTACACCGAACTGCTGGCCGCCCTGGAAGCGAAGTTCGCCGACGTCCCCAACGCCATCCTGCGACGCAAGCAGGCCCGTCAGGCCGCGCGGTCGGTACTGCCCAACGCCACCGAGACGAAGATCGTCGTCACCGGCAATTACCGCGCATGGCGGCATTTCGTCGGCATGCGGGCCACCGAACACGCCGACGTCGAGATCCGCCAGCTCGCCGTCGAATGTCTACGGCAACTGATGGAGGTCGCACCGACCGTCTTCGGTGACTTCGAGATCGGCGAACTGGCCGACGGCACCGAGGTCGCGACGTCGCCGTTCGTCCTGGAGGGCTGAGCGACCCCAGCGCCGTATGCAGGTGCCAACAGCTGACACCTACGGACGGCACTGGCAGGGGACACGCCGGACACGCGTCACCTGCGACCCGTTCGCTCCGGCGAGGACCGCCACGGTAGCCTTGAGCACCATGAACGCAGCCGCTTCGCAGCCACAGGCGCACCCATTCGGGACCAACGTCGTGGCCATGGTGACCCCCTTCCGGCCCGACGGTTCGCTGGATCTGGACAAGGCTGCCGAACTGGCCGACCATCTCGTCGGAAAGGGCTGCGACGGGTTGGTGGTCTCCGGCACCACGGGGGAGTCGCCGACGACCACCGTCGCCGAGAAGCTGGATCTGTTGCGTGTGGTGCTCGACGCCGTCGGTGATCGTGCCCGCATCACTCAGGGTGCCGGTAGTTATGACACCGCCGAGAGCATTCGTTTCGCCCGGGCATCGGCACAGGCCGGTGCCCATGCCCTGCTCGTCGTCACGCCCTACTACTCGAAACCGCCGCAGGCCGGGCTGCTCGCACATTTCCGTGCCGTCGCCGACTCCACCGACCTACCGGTGCTCCTCTACGACATCCCGCCACGCTCGGTGGTGCCCATCGCCAACGAGACGATGCTGGCGCTCGCCGAGCACCCCCGGATTCTCGGGGTCAAGGACGCCAAGGGCGATCTGCATTCGGCCGCCGGACTCATCGCGTCCACCGACCTGGAGTACCTCTCCGGCGAAGACGCGCTGAACCTCCCGTGGCTGGCGATCGGCGCCACCGGATTCGTCAGCGTGATCGGACATCTCGTCGCGGATCGCCTGCGCGACATGCAGATCGCCGTGGAGAAGGGTGACATGCAGGCCGCGCGTGCGATCAACGTCACGATGCTCCCGCTCGTCAACGCGATGGGACGCCTGGGTGGGGTGACGATGGTGAAGGCGTCGCTGCGGATTCTGGGCCTCGAGGTCGGCGATCCCCGACTTCCTCAAGTGCCCGCCGACGGTCAGCAGATCGAGGCGTTGAACGCCGATCTGCGCGCAGCAGGGTTGCTGAGCTGATGACCCGCCCACCGCGTCGCCGCAGCGCCCGCCGCCAGGCCGGCCCGCCCGAGATCGCTCCCGAACAGCAACCGGCCGAACAGAATCCGGCCGATCAGACCACATCACCTCACACCGCCGACAATGCCGAACCGCCGGTGGTCGCGGTGTCCGAGGTGCCCGACACCACCGTTCCGGACAAACCGGCGGCCACCCGCGGGGGCAACCAGGGCTCACGCCGATCCGGACGACACGAGCGGCGTGACAACAGGGGATCCGAGAACAAGGGACCGGGCAACAAGGGATCGGGGCGGAACGCATCCGGTTCGTCGCACACCGCCCCCGTCGACCGGCTCGGCACTCCACGCCGTCTGCCGAAGGGTGCGCTGCGCGTGGTCGCGCTCGGCGGGATCGGTGAGATCGGCCGCAACATGACCGTCTTCGAATACGGCGGACGGCTCCTCATCGTCGACTGTGGGGTGCTGTTCCCCGAGGACGCCCAACCCGGCGTCGACCTCATCCTGCCCGACTTCCGCTACATCGAGGACCGGATGGATGACGTCGAGGCCGTCATCCTCACCCACGGACACGAGGATCACATCGGTGCGGTGCCATTCCTGCTCCGGTTGCGCAGCGACATCCCGGTGATCGGCTCGAAGTTCACGCTGGCATTGGTCGAGGCCAAGTGCCGCGAGCATCGGTTGCGTCCCAAGCTGATTCAGGTGCGTGAGGGTGAACGCACCCAGCACGGCCCCTTCGAATGTGAGTACTTCGCGGTCAACCACTCGATCCCGGACGCCATCGCCGTGGCAATCCGCACCCCGGCCGGTGTGGCGCTGCACACCGGCGACATCAAACTCGATCAGTTGCCGCTCGACGGCCGGTTGACCGACCTCGCCGGTTTCAGCCGCCTCGGTGACGAGGGCGTGGACCTGTTCCTCGTCGACTCCACCAATGCGGAGGTCCCCGGCTTCGTCACGCCCGAACGTCAGATCGGCGGTGTGCTCGACCAGGTGATCGGCAAGGCGCGGGGGCGCGTGATCGTGGCCTCGTTCGCCAGTCACGTGCACCGCATCCAGCAGATCATCGACGTCGCCCGCGCCCACGACCGCCGGGTCACCTTCGTCGGCCGGTCGATGGTCCGCAACATGCAGATCGCGCAGGATCTCGGATACCTCGAGGTGCCCGCCGGGGTCGTCATCGACATGGACACCGCGGCCACCCTGCCCGATCACCGCGTCGTCCTCATCTCCACCGGGTCGCAGGGTGAACCGCTATCCGCGTTGTCGCGGATGGCCCGCGGTGAACATCGACAGATCAACATCCGCTCGGCCGACCTCGTCGTGCTGGCATCCTCGTTGATCCCGGGCAACGAGAACTCGGTGTTCGCGGTGGTCAACGGCCTGGCGAAACTCGGTGCGACCGTCATCACCCAGCAGAGCGCCAAGGTGCACGTGTCGGGTCACGCCTCGGCGGGTGAACTGCTGTATCTGTACAACGCCGTCCGGCCGAGCAACGCGATGCCGGTGCACGGCGAATGGCGGCACCTGCGTGCCAACGCCGCCCTCGCCGAGGCCACCGGGGTCAACCCCGACAGCATCATGCTCGCCGAGGACGGTGTGGTGGTCGACCTCATCGACGGGCAGGCACGGATCGTCGGGCGTGTCCCCGTTGGCCACGTCTACGTCGACGGACTGTCGGTCGGCGACGTCGGCGAGTCCACCTTGTCGGAGCGACTCGTCCTCGGTGAAGGCGGCTTCATCGCGATCACCGTGGCGATCGACGCCACCACCGGTCGTGCGGTCAGCACCCCGGAGGTCTCCGGACGCGGATTCTCCGACGATCCCGACGCCCTCAAGGCCGCGGCCGATCTGGTCGATCAGACCCTCGACGCGCTGGCCGCCGAGGGTGTGTCCGACACCCATCGCATCGCGCAGGCGATCCGGCGCGCCGTGGGCCGATGGGTCGCCGACACCTACCGCCGGCGCCCGATGATCGTCCCGACGGTGCTGGCGGTCGGCGACTGATCGCTGCGGTCGGATCACCGGCCGACCGGTCGTTGGAACACAGTCGTTGGAACACAACGGCCGGACCGTCGCTTCGTCGCGCACGCCTTAGGGTCTTAGGGTGGAGTCGTGAGCTACGCACAGGATGAGCGCCAAGCCCTTGTCGAGACCTTTCGTGACGTCGGTCCGGATGCCCCCACGCTGTGCGAAGGATGGACGACCCGCGACCTGGCCGCGCACCTGGTGGTCCGGGAGAGGCGACTCGACGCCGCCCCGGGCATCCTGATCAAGGCCCTCTCCGGTCATACCGCCAAGGTGCAGGACAAGGTGGCCGCCGAGGCGGGATGGTCGAGGTTGCTCGACGACATCGCCTCCGGACCACCGATCTACTCGCCGATGAAGCCGGTCGACCGCTGGGCCAACCTCGCCGAATACTTCATCCATCACGAGGACGTGCTGCGCGGCGCGGCCGATCCCACCAGCGACTGGCAGCCCCGCCGCCTCGACCCGGGGCTCGAGAAGGCCCTGCTGACACCGCTCAAGACGATGGGCAAGATGTCGGTACGGTCACTGCCCGCGGATGTATCGCTCTGCCTGCCGGATGGCACCGTCGCACTGCGCGGCGGTTCGGGACCCGCGGTCACCGTGACCGGACCGGTCGGTGAATTGATCCTGTTTGCCACCGGCCGCAAGCCGGTGGCGGTGACCTTCGACGGTGATCCCGCCGCGATCGAGGCCGTGAAGGCGGGTGTGCACGGGTTGTGATGTGCCCGTGATGGGCGCCGGCCCGCTGGGGTCACAACTTCGACACACGCCCGTGTTGCCTGTGTTGCCCGTGTGACTGAGGTGATGGTTGCCGACTAGTCTGTCGGCATGGCTTCGAAAGCGAGCACTGGTACGCGCGCGTCCGCATCACGTGCGTCCGGGGGGAACAAGACCGGCGCCGGTTCGACCCGATCCGGTTCGACCCGATCGGCATCGGCCGGAACCGTGCGGTCGTCATCACCGAAGGGTTCCTCGGGGGCGGCGTCACGCTCGACCGGATCCCGTGCGCGGGGTGGTCCCGCCTCGACGGCGCGCAGTCGGACGTCGGGTGGTCGGACGTCGGGTGGTCAGGGTTCCCGCGGCGGCGCGGGCACGTCCCGTTCGCGTGCGGCCGCCTCGGCCGACATCTCCCGCAGGGGCAGGGGAGCGGGTGCCGCCGGTGCCGTCGGCAAGGGGGTCGGCAAGGGCATCGGCGCGGGCTGGTCATTGCTGGCGCGGGGGGTCGGTGGCGTGGCGCGCGCCGGTTCCGGTGGCGGTCGGCGACGTGCTGATCGGGCCTTCGACGACGCCTTGGATGTCGACCAGGACGTCGAACAGGACCTCGACTACGACGATGGCGGCGACGACCGGTCGCCGAACGCGCCGGAGCGTGGGGGCGCGGGGCACACCCATCGCCGCGACGGCACCGCGCTGGCGATCATCGCGATCGCCGTCCTGATCGCCGCCGGCGTCTGGTTCGGCGCGGCCGGCCCGGTCGGCGCGTTCATCGACGCATTCATCCGGGCGATCGTCGGGTTCCTCGCCGTCGTCGTCCCCGTCGCCCTCGTCGTGATCGCCGTCATCCTGATGCGGCGACCGCCGAACCCGCAGCGCCGCGGCCGTTACATCGGCGCCGGACTGCTGATCGTGCTGCCGTTGCTCGGTCTGATCCATCTCGTGGCGGGCTCGCCGACCGACCTGACGGATCGCTCGGCCGCCGCAGGATTCCTGGGATTCGCGGTCGGCACGCCCCTCACCACCGGCGTGACGGCCTGGGTGTCGGTGCCGATCCTGTTGTTGTGCATGGCCTTCGGCGTTCTGATCATCAGCGGTCGCACCGTCCGCGAGGTCACCGACGGCGTGCGTCGCTGGCTGGGTCTGAGCGCACCACTCGCCGAGGACTGGGACGACGACGCACCCTGGGATGACGAGACCGAGGGCGATCTCGACGCGTACGCCGACGATGACGACCTCGACGACGATGGCGCGCGGTTCTCGTCGTCGATCGCACGTCGAGGCGGATGGTCGGCCGACCCGTACGACAACTACCCGCCCGACGCCGTCGACGAGGCACCGCGACGCTCGGCGCGCCGATCACGCCGTCCGGCGCCCGGCGCCCGGGCCGGGGATGTGTTGGCGTCGGCGCCGACCGAACCACTCGGTGATGCGGCCACTGATCCGTTCGGCGCTGAGGGGTTCGGCGCTGAGGGGTTAGGCGCTGACATGTTCGACGAGCCGACCGAACCGATCGACGAGCCACCCGCGGCGCCGCGCTCTCCGAGCCGGTCGTCGGCGCGGGGTGCGTCATCGCGCACGCGTGATTCCGCCGCGCCGGCCAAGGCCGCCAAGGTCAGGGCTCCGGAGCCGGCACCCACGCCGAGTCCGGCCGATGACGCCGATGACGAGGCGTTCGCCATCGCCCCCACCGAGGGGGACTACCGCCTGCCGCCGACGAGTCTGCTCATCGAAGGGGATCCGCCCAAGCAGGGCAGCCGATCCAACGACGACATGATCGACCGGATCTCCGGCGTGCTGGAGCAGTTCAAGATCGACGCGGCGGTCACCGGCTACACCCGCGGGCCGACCGTCACCCGCTACGAGGTGGAACTCGGTCCCGGTGTGAAGGTCGAGAAGATCACTGCGCTGCAACGCAACATCGCCTACGCGGTGGCCACCGACAACGTGCGACTGCTCGCGCCCATCCCGGGCAAGTCCGCCGTCGGTATCGAGGTCCCCAACTCCGACCGGGAGATGGTGCGGCTGGCCGACGTGCTCGAGGCGCCGGCGACCCGCAAGGACACCCACCCCCTGGTGATCGGTCTCGGCAAGGACATCGAAGGTGACTTCGTCAGTGCGAATCTCGCGAAGATGCCGCATCTGCTGGTCGCCGGATCGACCGGCTCGGGTAAGTCCAGCTTCGTCAACTCGATGCTGGTGTCGCTGCTGACCCGGGCCACTCCCGAGCAGGTACGGATGATCCTGATCGACCCCAAGATGGTGGAACTGACTCCCTACGAGGGCATTCCGCATCTGATCACCCCCATCATCACGCAGCCGAAGAAGGCTGCGGCGGCGTTGGCGTGGCTGGTCGAGGAGATGGAACAGCGCTATCAGGACATGAAGGCGTCGCGGGTCCGTCACATCGACGACTTCAACGCGAAGGTGCGATCCGGTGAGATCACCACCCCGCTCGGTTCGGAGCGCGTGTACAAGCCGTATCCCTACATCATCGCGATCGTCGACGAGCTCGCCGACCTGATGATGACCGCCCCGCGCGACGTCGAGGATGCGATCGTGCGGATCACCCAGAAGGCGCGTGCGGCCGGCATCCACCTGGTGCTGGCGACCCAGCGTCCGTCGGTAGATGTGGTGACGGGTCTGATCAAGACGAATGTGCCGTCGCGGCTGGCGTTCGCGACGTCGTCGCTGACCGACTCCCGCGTCATCCTCGATCAGCCGGGTGCGGAGAAACTCATCGGCATGGGCGATGGCCTGTTTCTGCCGATGGGCGCGAACAAGCCGATCCGGATGCAGGGTGCGTTCATCACCGACGAGGAGATCGGTGCCGTCGTCGACTACGCCAAGGAACAGGCCGACCCGGAATACACCGAGGGTGTGACCACCGCGAAGGCCGGCGACAAGAAGGACATCGACTCCGACATCGGCAATGATCTCGACGACCTGCTCCAGGCCATCGAACTGGTGGTGAGCAGTCAGTTCGGGTCGACGTCGATGCTGCAGCGCAAACTGCGCGTCGGATTCGCCAAGGCCGGTCGCCTGATGGACCTGATGGAGACCCGTGGCGTCGTCGGTCCCAGCGAGGGCTCGAAAGCCCGCGAGGTACTGGTGAAACCTGACGACCTGGCCGGGGTGATCGCCTCGATCACCGGTGGTGGCGACGACGGGGATGACGAGGGGGCGCCGGCCGGGTAGGGCGGGCGGGTCAGGCCGACGGGTCGTGCTCGGCCAACCATGTCCGGGCACGGCGTGCCGACGCTCGCGACAGCCACGCGTCGGCGATGATCTCCGACAGCTCGGTCTCACTCACCTCGCCGATCCCGCGACGTGCGAAGCAGTACCGAGGGGTGTCCGTCGAAGTGCGCCGTGAAGAACGGTGACCGACTGTCGTGGACGAGTGCCTGTTTGTCGGCCTCCGACGGCACCCAGAGGACGACGACATCGTCAAAACGTTCACCGGTGTCGGCGTCGACGGCGTCTGGGCGCGGGGTGCGGAAGTAGACGAAGCTCTTCCCGCCGACCTGGTAGACGGGTCGCTCGGGAGCCCCGCCCGCGTCGGTCACATAGGGCATCGCACGGGCAAGGCGATGGATGTCGTCCACGGTTGCGGGCCGATCTCGGCGCCGGGGCATGGCTTGATGGTAGGCCGCACGCCGCCGCCCGCGAGCGCCGACGAGGCCCGACAAAACGGACATAGGGTATGGTGGTCCGCAGATCGAAGAGGGGAGTATCCCCACGCGGCGTATCCGTCAATACGGTCGCGGTAGTCAGAGATGCAGATCATTTTTGCGACCGCGGCCCGGGTACCCGGTCGTCCACCTCGGCGGGAGAGACCTCTGGCATCGCAACCAATTCTGTGCTGCGCGCTGGAGGTAGATCGTTCCCATGGAAGTAACCGCAACCATCTGGATCATCACGTGTGTGGTGATCGCCGGCCTGTTCATCTTCGACTTCTTCGCCCACGTGCGGGTGCCGCACGCCCCGTCGCTCAAGGAATCCGGATTCTGGTCGGCGGTCTACATCACCATCGCCCTCATCTTCGGCCTGTTCGTGTGGTGGAAGTGGGGATCGACATACGGCGGTGAATATTTCGCCGGCTACGTCACCGAGAAGGCGCTCTCGGTGGACAACCTGTTCGTGTTCGTGATCATCATGAGCAAGTTCGCCGTGCCCAAGGAGTATCAGCAGAAGGTGCTGCTGCTCGGCATCGTGATGGCCCTGGTGTTGCGTGGTGTGTTCATCGCCGTCGGTGCGGCCGCCATCAACGCCTACAGCTGGGTGTTCTACCTGTTCGGTGCCTTCCTGATCTTCACCGCGATCAAGCTGCTGCGTGAGAGCGACGATCCCGTCGACCACGAGGAGGAGCGCGAGTCGCGGCTGGAGCGTTTCCTCAAGAAGTACCTGCGGACCAGCGACGAGTACAACGGTGACAAGCTGTTCACCCGCATCTCCGGCAAGCGGATGGCCACCCCGATGCTGATGGTGCTCATCGTCATCGGCTTCACCGACATCCTCTTCGCGCTCGACTCGATCCCGGCGATCTACGGCCTCACCCAGGAGCCCTACCTGGTGTTCACCGCCAACGCATTTGCGTTGATGGGTCTGCGGCAGCTGTACTTCCTGCTCGGCGGACTGCTGGATCGTCTCGTCTACCTGTCGTTCGGGCTGTCGTTCATCCTCGCGTTCATCGGTGTGAAGCTGGTGCTGCACGCGCTGCACGAGAACACCTTGGGATTCATCAACGGTGGTGCGCACGTGTCGGTCCCGGAGATCTCCACGCCGCTGTCGCTGGGTGTCATCGTCGGCACACTCGTGATCACCACGGTCGCCAGCCTGCTCAGTTCCAAGCGCAACAACGTACCCGAGGTCGATTCTGCCGAAACCGATGGTGTGGAAGCGTCATCGGGACGCGATTACGACGCCAGGTAGGCGCGCGCCGCGGCGTCGAGGATCTCGACGGTGAGATCGCATGAACTGCGGTAGGTCTGGTACGCCTCGACCAGGGTCTCCGTGCGTTCGTACCGTCAGATCCGGGAGCCAGTCCGGGACCACCGTGGATCGACGCCTCATCGACACCGCCCATCGGCAGCGGCGTGAACGTGCCGAAGCCCAGGAGGTGAAACGGTGTGGGGGAGATCGAGTTCCGGGCGGTCGCCTCGTCGAAACGCAACTTACAGTCGATGATTTCGCTGGTGAGACCGACATCGCAGGGTTGCGCGTCGGCGGCCCGACGGCAATCTGTGGATAACTCGAACGGTGGGATCGCGCGGATCGCGCCTGTCAGGCGTCGAACGGACCGTAGACCTGGGTCCACTCGACGATGCGGACGCCGTCGATCGCCTCATGGGCGTTGAACGGATCGTTGGCCATGAAGGCCTCGGCGGCGTCGATCCCACCGTCGGCCTTGATCATGATCAGCGCGCCGGATCCGTCGGGATAGGGGCCCGAGATCAACACATTGCCCGCCCCGTACTCCTCGGACAGCCACTGCCGGTGTTGTGCCCGATGCTCGTCGCGGATCGCCGCCTTCGCTGCGGTGTAGGTGTAGTGGACCGCGTAGATCGCCACGGTGAAGGTCTCCTTGTGTTCGAGTGTCGTGTGTGAATTGTCTTGGGATGTCAGGGGTTCTGCGCGTCCGGGGTTTGCGCGTCCGGGGTTTGCGCGTCCGGGGTTTGTGCGTCCGGGGTGCCGTCGAGCGAGACCAGCATCCGGGTGTTGCCCAGCGTATTCGGCTTCACGTAACTGAGGTCGAGGAACTCCGCGACACCGGTGTCATACGACCGGCACATCTCCTCGAAGACCTCGCGCGTCACCGGGGTGCCCTCGATCTCGCGAAACCCGTGGCGGCCGAAGAACTCGGTCTCGAAGGTCAGCACGAACACCCGCGACAGCTGCAGTTCGCGGGCGACGCCGAGCAACCGGGCCACCAGGCGGTGGCCGATCCCGCGTCCGCCGCAGGTCTTGTCCACGGCGACGGTACGGATCTCACCGAGATCGGCCCACAGCACATGCAATGCGCCGCAACCGACGACCGCGTCGTCGAGTTCGCACACCCAGAACTCCTGCACCGCCTCGTACAGCGTGACGAGGTTCTTCTCCAGCAGGATCTTGCCCGCGTACTGGTCGACGAGGGCCTTGATCCGGGGAACGTCAGAGGTACGGGCACGTCGGATGGTCACCTCGCCGGTGGTGCTGCGGGTGTCATTCGATGAGGCGAACTCCACCCCGTCCTCGCTGTGCATGCGCCCATCTTGCCCCGAGGGATGTCGGCGCGTCCTACCAGGCTCGGTTCCGCTTCGTTCACACGCGTAGAGGAGTCGGCGAGTGCGACGATACGAGTTCACCGGGGAAGCTCGGAAAGATGTTGGGCGAGCGAACGCGCCGGCACGACAGTGATCGTGCGTCACGGGCGGCTCGACACGGCCGGGCGCGCGAGTCGATGCATCGTCGTGCGGCCGTTGTCGTGACCGACGGGAAAGCCATTGTCCTCTCGGTGAGATGGCAGAAACTCGTGCACCCGGATCGGACCGACCCGGGACCCGCGTAGGCGGCAACGGATCAATGCCGCAGCCGCCGACCGCTGCCGCGACCTGATCACGCGCAGAGGAATTCATCTACGGCAGCATCATCGACGGGGGAGATCCGGAGATCGTCGACGCGGCCCACACGGGCACCTCCGCGTTGGGACACGCCGCCATCGCCTTCGCCCTCCACGAGAGTTACCGCGGACCGGAGGGTATGACGGTGCGACCCCGATCGGCTTCCCGATGGCGGCACCGGATCGGGCTCGGGGACCGAAGCGCCCGGCTCCGGTGGGCTCGTATCCGACGATGTCCTCGTCGCCGAACTGGAATCGATCATGGTGTGTGGACGGGTCTGGGACGCGCCGGTGTTCACACGGCGATTCCTCGGCCGTCGCACCGGTTCCCCGAATTACTCGGGTGGTGTTCGCGGCGCGATCGAAAATCCGAAACTGTTGTGCCCGAACCCTTTCGGATCGCCAAGGACGGATCGCCAAGGACGGGACTCCGGTCGACGCGGACGGTCGGGTCGTCGACTTCGACACCGACACGGTGATCGGTGTGGCGCATCCGATGCGCATGGGTGAGCCGGCGGTACGACGGTGGCGCCGCGTCTTCGACGACCTCGGACCATCGCAGCCCTTCGAACAACTCCGGCGCACGGTCTACCACGTCTGCGCGGACACCGCCCGGGGCACTCAGTTTGACGCAGTCACCGGAATGGTCCTGCGAGTGACGACGCAATTCTGGCGAGGATTTCCCGGATCGTCATGGTCGATCACGGTGCGAATCCGTCCCGGAGTGCCGCGCGGCGCGGGCGTCCGCGATGACGGCATCGGCCGGCAGACGCTGGACGCGGCCACCCTCGTCGATGCGGCGGGGGCGCGCGTCGCGCCGGCAATCATCGATCCGGCGCTGTCCTCGGAGATCCTCGGCGAGCTCGACTGGTTGGCGTCGTGAGTAGAGAGCGGGTGGAGGCGATCGTGGGTGTACGGCCGGCCACGGGTCCGCCGACCGGATGACGGGACGGAGTCGATACTCTGTTGATCGTGCGAATGACTGACACCCGCCCGATGGCGAAGTGCCTCGATCGGCGCGTGCCGGCGCTGCCCGTCATCGCTGCCGCAGGTGTGTGCCCGTGACCGATCGGATGCGACGAGCGGTCAACGAGCGGGGATTGGCCGACGTCGGACGCGGACCCGATCACATCACCGATCCGGTGGACCCGGTGCCGGTGGTCAACATCGCCAACGCGTTGACGGTCTTCCGCATCGTCCTGGTTCCGGTCTTCGTGATCGTCCTGTTCGTCGCCGGCGGCCACGACACGGCGTGGCGTATCGCCGCCGCCGTCGTGTTCGGTATCGCCGCGATCACCGACCACATCGACGGCAGGCTGGCGCGGAACCGGGGACTGGTCACCGACTTCGGCAAGCTCGCCGACCCCATCGCCGACAAGGCGTTGATCGGGGCCGCGCTGATCAGCCTGTCGCTGCTGGGGGAGTTGTCGTGGTGGATCACCGCGATCATCCTGGCCCGTGAACTGGGGGTGACCGCCTTGCGGTTCTGGGTGCTGCGCCACGGGGTCATCCCGGCCAGTCGCGGCGGCAAACTCAAGACCTTGCTCCAGGCCATCGGAATCGGTCTGCTGCTGTTGCCACTGTCGGGCGCATGGCATCTGGGTGCCGTCGTCATCATGTGGGTGGCCGTCGCGATCACGGTGGCCACCGGGGTCGACTACGTGTGGCAGGCGATCAGGTTGCGCACCGGCAGTGGAGCGAGCGATCGGCGAGGACCCTCTGCGTCGCGCAACCGGACGCCGATCACCGACTCGGGTAGCGACGCGAGCTGATCGGTCGGTGGGGTCGGCATCTGTCCTCCGGTGATCTGTACCGGTGATCTGTCCATCGGCGGTACGGCACGCGGGGCAGGTGCGCGGCAACCGGCGCGGAATTCGACTACTGTCGTCCACACACGTCGCCGGAAACGGCGGCGTGTGGCTTCGGGAACGGTATGCGCTCGGCAGACGTTGAGGTACCGGTCGGTCCGGTTCGATGTCCGGCCCGGCGAGTCCAGGCCGTGGTGTGCGAATCGACTCACATCGAGTCGGCGCGGACCGTATATGGACTCATCGCAGAGGAGGAGGGATACCCGATGGCAGTGCTCTTGCGGGAGGCGCTCGGCGACAGCCTGCGCCGTGTTCGCACTCAGCAGGGCCGGACGCTTCGTGAAGTGTCCACCGATGCGCGGGTGAGTCTCGGTTACCTCTCGGAGGTCGAGCGGGGACAGAAGGAAGCGTCGAGCGAATTGCTGGCCTCGATTTGCGATGCACTGGACGTGGAGATCGCCGATCTGCTTCTCGAGGTCGGGACGGCGATGCGGCCCGAGCCTGCCCAGTCCACGTCTGCCGACCACGACGCCGCGATCACCCCGGCCGTCGTCATCCCTGCGCCCGAGGTGCATGCACGGGCCACCGCCCTGGCCGCCGCCTGACCGCGCGGGTCGACATCCGCATTGCCACCCGCTGTGGACGGCCGCGGTCGCGCGTCAGACGCCGGTGACTGTCATCCGCCGAAGACCGTGTGTCCGTGCCGCACCGGTGAGTGAGGCGCTAGATTGGGTGGAACCCTCACGACGAAATCCGTTCTGAATGGAGTTGACGAGAAGCATGGCGAACCCGTTCGTGAAGATGTGGCGATACCTGATGGCGCTCGGCAACGCGAAGATCGACGAAAATGCCGATCCCAAGGTGCAGATCCAGCAGGCGATCGAGGATGCCCAACGGCAGCATCAGGCCCTGTCGCAGCAGGCCGCATCGGTCATCGGCAACCAGCGTCAGCTGGAGATGAAGCTCAATCGGCAACTCGAGGACGTCGAGCGGCTGCAGGCCAACACCCGTCAGGCCCTGACGCTGGCCGATCAGGCCAACGCCGCCGGTGACGCTCAGAAGGCGCAGGAGTACACCAACGCCGCCGAGGCCTTCGCGGCGCAGCTGGTGACCGCCGAGCAGAGCGTCGAGGATCTGAAGTCGCTGCACGATCAGTCGTTGCAGGCCGCGCAGCAGGCCAAGCAGGCCGTCGAGCGCAACGCGATGATCCTGCAGCAGAAGCTCGCCGAGCGGTCGAAGCTGCTCAGCCAGCTCGAGCAGGCCAAGATGCAGGAGCAGGTGAGCGCCTCGCTCAACCAGATGAGCGAACTGTCGGTGCCCGGCAACACGCCGAGCCTCGATCAGGTGCGCGAGAAGATCGAACGCCGCTACGCCAACGCCCTCGGTTCGGCCGAGTTGGCGAAGAATTCGGTGCAGGGCCGGATGGCCGAGGTGGAGCAGGCCGGGGTGCAGATGGCCGGCCACGCGCGCCTGGAGCAGATCCGGGCCAGTATGTCGGGTGGTTCGCTGCCGGCCGGTGGCGCCGCGGCCCCCGCCACACAGCCGGCTCCCGGGCGGCTGTCCAAGCCCGAGCCCCCGCAGGCGGGCAGCTGACATCGTCGTCGTTCTCACGACACAACCCGCGGCCGCCGGTCGCGGGTTGTGTGCGTCTATCCGGGGATCGTCGGTGATCCGGTGAGGGTGGCGATCGTCGCCGGCCCCGATGCCGGACACGCCTTTCCCGCCTTCGCGCTTGCCGAAAGGCTTGTTGCGGAAGGTATTTCGGCGACAGTGTGGACGGGGACGTCGTGGTTCGCGTTGGCGGAATCGCGCGGGATCGACATCGCCGAACTGCCGGGACTCGCGGCCGAGGACGACGATGACGACACCGACGCCGGCAGGAAGCTCAGTGTCCGGGCGGCGCGGATGGCGGTGGCGCTGGCGCCGGTGCTGGCGGTGCGCGGCGTCGATCTGGTGATCTCCGATGTGATCACTGTGGCCGGGCTGTGGGCCGCCGAACTGTGCGGCATCCCGGCCGTCGAACTGTCCCCGCATCCGCTGTATCTGCCGTCGCGGGGACTGCCGCCGGTGGGTGCCGGTCTGGAACCGGGAACCGGGCTGCTCGGGCACCTGCGGGACACCGCGCTGCGGGCGGCGAGCAACACCTCGGTGCGTGCCGGTCGTCGCCAGCGGGGTGCCGCGCGCCGGTCGATCGGCTTGCCGGCCGACCCGCCGACGTATCGGCCACGGCTGATCGCCACCCTGCCGGCGCTCGAGGTGCCGCGGCCGGATTGGCCGGCCGACGCCCATCTGGTGGGCCCGTTGGTGTGGGAGCCGACCGCCGAGATCATCGAACCCCCGTCCGGCGACGCACCGCTGATCGTCATCGCGCCCTCGACCGCCCAGATCGGTGCCGACATGGTGGGTGCGACGATGGATGCGGTACGTGACAGGGCGGCGCATTCTCCTGTGCGCGTGGTGATCTCGGCGCTGCACCCACCTTCGGCGGAGCTTCTGGCCACGGCTCCCGGATTGTCGGTGCGGGCCGGGCTCGGGCGCCAGGATCGGCTGCTCGAGCGTGCCGACGCGGTGGTGTGCGGCGGCGGGCACGGGATGCTCGCGAAGTCGCTGTCGGCGGGTGTGCCCGTGGTGACGGTGCCCGGCGGCGGTGATCAATGGGAACTGGCCACCCGGGTGACCCGGCAAGGTGGTGGGCTCGTGGTGCGCCCGGTCGACGCCGAGGCGATCGGGCGGGCCGTCGGAGCGGTGCTCGACGATCCCGCGCATCGGGAGGCCGCGGCGCGTGCGGGCGCCTCGGCCGTCGACGTCGTCGACCCCGTGCGGGTCGTGCGAACCGTTCATCAGAGGTACCTCGCCTCGCGCGAACCGACCGAAGGGGCCGACGAATGCGACTGACCGAGTTCACCGAGCGGATCACCGAACAGTTCGGCGCGATGTCGGCGGATTCGATCATGACCGACCATGTGCTCACCGAACTGGGCGGCCGGACCGGCGCCCAGGCGATCGAGGACGGAGTGGACCCGCGCGACGTCTGGTTGGCGATCTGCCGGGATTTCGACGTCCCCAGACACGTGTGGTGAGAGTTGTGTGGTGAGAGTGCTGTGCTGAGATTTCTGTGCGGATGGTGCTGTGGCGATGGTTCTGGGGCCTTTGAGACGGCGGTGACGTGTGGCTGCGGTGATTTCCGGCGGCGTCCGCGTGTCACACTTGCCATCGAACACATGTTCTCCGAAAGTGGAGGGGTACGGACCGAACCGGGGTGGCGAGCGTCAGAACTTTTTGTCGGACCCCATGAGTAGCGTGCGACGCGTCAGAAGTTCCGACGGATATCCGTCGGAAACAGCCACCACCACCCACACGACAACCACAACCGCCGGAGCACTCCGGCGCACAACCGAGGAGACAAGTCCCATGGCACCAGCGGCCCCCGATCGTGACAAGGCACTCGATCTCGCCCTCGCGCAGATCGACAAGAACTTCGGCAAGGGCTCGGTCATGCGCCTTGGCGAAGAGACCCGTCAGCCCATCGAGGTGATCCCCACCGGTTCGATCGCGCTCGACGTCGCTCTCGGGATCGGCGGGCTGCCACGTGGCCGCGTCGTCGAGATCTACGGCCCGGAATCCTCCGGTAAGACCACCGTCGCGTTGCATGCGGTGGCCAATGCGCAGGCGCAGGGCGGCATCGCCGCATTCATCGACGCCGAGCACGCCCTCGATCCCGACTACGCCGCCAGGCTGGGCGTCGACACCGACGCGTTGCTGGTCTCCCAGCCCGACACCGGTGAGCAGGCGCTGGAGATCGCGGACATGCTGATCCGTTCCGGTGCGCTGGACATCCTGGTGATCGACTCGGTCGCCGCGCTGGTGCCCAAGGCCGAGATCGAGGGCGAGATGGGTGATTCGCATGTGGGTCTGCAGGCCCGGCTGATGAGCCAGGCGCTGCGCAAGATGACCTCGGCGCTGAGCAACTCCAACACCACCGCGATCTTCATCAACCAGCTGCGCGAGAAGATCGGCGTGATGTTCGGTTCCCCCGAGACCACCACCGGCGGAAAGGCACTGAAGTTCTATTCGTCGGTGCGACTGGACGTGCGCCGCATCGAGACCCTCAAGGACGGCACCGACGCCGTGGGCAACCGCACCCGCGTGAAGGTCGTCAAGAACAAGGTGGCGCCGCCGTTCAAGCAGGCCGAGTTCGACATCCTCTACGGCAAGGGCATCAGCAAGGAGGGCTCGCTGATCGATATGGGTGTCGCCGAGGGATTCATCCGCAAGTCGGGTTCCTGGTTCACCTACGAGGGCGATCAGCTGGGTCAGGGCAAGGAGAACGCCCGCAAGTTCCTGCTCGAGAACGACGACATCCGCGACGAGATCGAGAAGAAGATCAAGGAGAAGCTCGGCATTGGCGCGGTCGTCGACGCCGACGACGTGGCCCCGGCTCCGGTCGAGTTCTGATCGGTCGGCGTGGGCGACACCACCACCGACCCCGAGGGACGCAAGCAACCCAGCGCCTGGGACGCCGCTCTGCGGCTCCTCGGGGTCCGCGCACGGTCACGCAGTGAGATGCGGGAACGCTTGTCCCGCCGGGGTTTCGAACCCGACGTCGTCGACGACGTGATGGATCGGCTGGATCGCGGCGGCCTGCTCGACGACGAGGATTTCGCCGCCGAATGGGTGCGGTCCCGGCACGCCAACTCCGGACGGGGCCGCGTGGCGCTGCGTCATGAGCTGGTGGCCAAGGGTGTCGACGCGGACACCATCGAATCCGCACTGGCCGACATCGACCCGGACACCGAGCGGTCCGTCGCCGTCGGCATAGTCGAGCGAAAGTTGACGGCGACGGTCCGCGAACAGATCCGCGACGACCGCTCCGCACGGGACAGGCAGTACCGCAGGTTGGTCGGGCTGCTCGTGCGGCGTGGTTATCCGCAGACGTTGGCGATCGATGTCGTGGGGGAGTGTCTCGATGCGGCCGCCGCGGATGCACACCTCTGACCCGCCGGTCGCCCCGGAGATGCACTCCTGACATGCCGATGCCCTGACGATCTGCTGCTCGTCAGGGCATCGGTCACTCGGGCATCCAGTCTCGCAGGCCGCGTGCCCCGTGGCTGCGTACGATCCGGCGGTCGGTTCCGGCCGGCGGATCAGTGCTTGCCGAAGGACGGCATGTTCTCCATTGCGGCACGGTCGGCCTCGTCGGGGTCGGGAGCCGCGGTCTTACGACGCCCCTGCCGCAACGACTTCTCGATGAAGGTCGCCAACGACGACAGGCCGAAGTTGATGACGATCATCACGATGGCGACCACCACCAGCGCCGGGAGGTAGTTGCCGTAATACGACGCGGACTGCAGACCCGACCGCACCACCTCGACGTAACCGATGGCGTAGCCGAGCGCGGAATCCTTGAGCGCGATGACCATCTGCGAGATGAGTGCCGGCAACATGGCAGTGACCGCTTGCGGGAGCAGGATGATGCGCATGATCTGCGATTTGCGCAATCCCAACGCCTGAGCGGCCTCGGTCTGGCCCTTGGGCAGCGAATTGATCCCGGATCGCAGGATCTCGGCCATCACCGATCCGTTGTAGAGCGTCAGACCGGTGACGACCGCCGCGAACGCGAGCTGCGACGACGGGAAGATCGCATAGTCGGCGAACAGGTAGTACGAGAAGATCATCAGGATCAGCACCGGGATGGCGCGGAAGATCTCCACGAACAATCCGCTCAGGCTGCGCACCCACCAATGGTCCGACAGTCGGCCGATCCCGAGAATCGAGCCCAGGATCATCGCGAAGACGATCGAGAGGGCCGCAGCCTTCAGCGTTCCCCACAGTCCGGGGAGTATGTAGGTCGTCCAGGTGGTCCCGATGACGAAGGGATTCCACTTCTCGCCGGTGAGCTGGCCGTTGTTCGCCAGCACCACGACCACATACGCGAGGATCGCCACGATGATCGCGACGAAGACGACGGCGATGATCGCGTTGCGGACCCGGGCCTTCGGGCCGGGAGCGTCGTAGAGGACTGTTGCGCCGCTCATCGTTTCACCGCCAGTCGATTCGCGAGGTAGCCGAAGACGGCTCCCTCCAGGAGGGTGATGATCATGAATCCGACCGCGGTGATCGCGAAGATCGCGATGATCTGATCGGAGTAGGTCTCCAGCTCTTCCTTCATCAGCAACGCGGCCTCACTGACGCCGATCACCGAGGCGATCGTGGTGTTCTTCGTCAGGGCGATCAGCACGCTGCCCAATGGTCCGATCACCGCGCGCATGGCCTGCGGCAACACGATGATCCCGAACACCTGCAGGAACGGAAGTCCCAGCGACCGTGCCGCCTCCGCCTGCCCGATCGGCACGGTGTTGAAACCCGAGCGCAGCGTCTCGCACACGAACGTCGACGTGTAGAGGATGAACGCCAGAACCGCGAGCCAGAAATTGTTGTTCTTGACGAAGTTCTCGTTGTCCGGGGCGAGCGCCAGACCGAGGTTCTGGTAGAGCCCGATCGAGCAGAACAGGACGATCAACGTCAACGGCGTGTTGCGCACGATGTTGATATAGGTGGCGCCGAACCACCGCATCACCGGCACCGGTGACACCCGCATCCCGGCCAGGACCACACCCAGGATCAATGAGCCGAGGGCCGACCAGAAGGTCAGTTGGATCGTCACCCAGAATGCGGGCCACAACTGTGGCCCCATGCTGGACCAGAGGTCACTCATGGTTCACCCCTCTCAGCTCATGCCCGCAGGGCACGGCACCGACGGTGCGTCGATGATGGTCTGGACGGCTTCGACACTCGGATCGGGCAGGAATTTGTACTTCGCCGGTTCGCGTTCGGCACGCGTGATCATCTCGTCGACGTACTCGTTGCCGATCGCGTCACGCAGTGCGAGCTCCCACGCCGATTCGCTGCCGTTCGGGCCGGGCGCGAGCATCGCGTCCAGCGCCTGGTTCACCGCGACCACCGCGTCGGGGAACTGCTTGGCCATGCCGATGCCGTAGCGCTCGGTGGAAAACGGGGCCCCGGCGGTCTTGAGGACCTTCTTGCCGCTGCTGGTGACGCAGGCGGCGGCCGGGTAGGTCATCCCGACGATCTTGAACTCGTCCGGGAAGAAGTTCGCGTAGCCGGCGAGGATGACCTCGTCGGTGGTCAGCGCATCGACCTTGCCGCGGCGCAACGCCTCCACGCAGGAGGAATACGAGTCGTACTCCTGCAGCTGTACCGACGGCAACTGTGCCTTGACGTTCTGCGCCGACGTCGAGCCGGTCACCGAACACAGCTTCTTGCCCTTGTTCAGATCGGTCAGCGACGTGATCGAATCGTCGTCGTCGCGGACCAGCAGGCCCTGGTAATTGATCAGATACGGCCCGGCGAAGTCGACCTTCTTGGCACGTGCGCCGGTGATCGAGTAGGTGGCGGCGATCATGTCGACCTCACCGTTGTTGATCAACGTCTCACGCTGCGCCGACGGTGTCTCGCGCCAGGTGATCTCCGGATGCGGCACCCCCAGGGAGTCGGCGATGTGGTTGACCACGTACGTCGACACCGACGGATCGAATCCGGTGACGCTCTTGTCCGGGTTGCGGATGCCCAGTCCGGGCTGGTCGAACTTGGTTCCCAGCACCACCTTGCCGGCGCGGATCGAATCCAGCAGGTTGCGGGGTTCGGTGCTGCCGCACGCAGTCAGCGTCGCGGCGAGGACGGCCGCGATCGTCGCGATCACGCCGAGCGCCAGCATCCGGGGCAGTCGGGTCCGGGGTGTTCGGGTATGAGGTTGTGTCGTCTGTCGTGTCGACGAAGGTGTCATGTCAGTGGCCCAGAATCTTGCCGAGGAAGTCCTTCGCCCGGTCGGATTGGGGATTGTCGAAGAAGGAATCCGGGTCGGTGTCCTCGACGACGGCACCGTCGGCCATGAAGATCACCCGGTCGGCCGCCTTGCGCGCGAAGCCCATCTCGTGGGTCACCACCAGCATGGTCATGCCCTCCTTGGCCAGCGAGACCATCACGTCGAGGACCTCGTTGACCATCTCGGGATCGAGCGCCGAGGTGGGCTCGTCGAAGAGCATGATCCGCGGTTCCATCGCCAGCGAACGGGCGATGGCGACACGCTGTTGCTGCCCGCCGGAGAGCTGCGCGGGATACTTGTCCTTCTGGCTGGCGATACCGACGCGGTCGAGGAGTTCCAGCGCGCGTGTGGTGGCGTCGGCCTTGCTCTGCTTGCGCACCTTGATCGGTGCGAGGGTGACGTTCTGCAGAATCGTCTTGTGTGCGAACAGGTTGAACGACTGGAAGACCATTCCGACGTCGGCGCGCAGGCGCGCCAGGTCCTTGCCCTCGGCCGGCAGGAGCTCGCCGGAGATGCGGATCTCACCGTCGTCGATGGGTTCGAGCCGGTTGATGGTGCGGCACAGGGTGGATTTACCCGAACCCGAGGGCCCGAGAACCACCACCACCTGCCCACGGGGGACCTCGAGGTTGATCTCCTTGAGGACATGGAGCTCGCCGTAGTGCTTGTTGACGGCCGTCATCGAGATCATCGGAGGCGACTCGGATGCGGTAGACGGACCGGGTGCCTGGACGGGGGATTCGGTCATACGTGCCAAGCCTAATCACGGTCGGCGGTATCGGCGCGGCAAATGGGACATGCCCGGCGTGCCGCGAGCCGGCCGGCGCCGCGCGACCAGGCGATTTGCGCTCACACCGTACTCTGGATCCAGTGAGTATCGACCTGTCCGAGCCCGTGGCACCCACCCCGACATCGACTGCTGCGCCGTGGGCGCCGGCCGTCGCGGATGCCGATGCGGTCACCGCGCCCGTCGACGCATCGGCCGATTCGCCTCGATACCAGGTCCGCACCTACGGCTGTCAGATGAATGTGCATGACTCGGAACGGATTTCGGGTCTGCTCGAACAGGCCGGCTACGTCCGGGGCGCCGACGACGACGAGGTCGACCTGGTCGTGTTCAACACGTGTGCGATCCGGGAGAACGCCGACAACAAGCTCTACGGCAACTTGTCGCACCTGGCGCCGGTGAAGGCGTCGCGGCCGGGAATGCAAATCGCGGTCGGCGGGTGTCTGGCGCAGAAGGACAAGGACACCGTGCTGCGGCGGGCACCGTGGGTGGACGTGGTCTTCGGCACCCACAACATCGGCTCGTTGCCGGTGTTGCTGGACCGGGCCCGGCACAACGAGCAGGCGCAGGTCGAGATCCGGGATTCGCTCGAGGCCTTCCCGTCCACGCTGCCCGCCAAGCGGGAATCGGCCTATGCGGGCTGGGTGTCGGTGTCGGTCGGCTGCAACAACACGTGCACGTTCTGCATCGTTCCGTCGCTGCGCGGCAAAGAGGTCGACCGGCGGCCCGGCGACGTCCTCGCCGAGGTGCAGACCCTGGTCGACGCCGGTGTGCTCGAGGTGACGCTGCTCGGGCAGAACGTCAACGCCTACGGCATGTCTTTCGCCGATCCGGATCAGCCCCGCAACCGTGGTGCCTTCGCGGACTTGCTGCGCGCCTGCGGTGGCATCGACGGACTCGAGCGCGTCCGGTTCACCTCGCCGCACCCCGCCGAGTTCACCGACGACGTGATCGAGGCGATGGCGCAGACCCCCAACGTCTGTCCGCAGCTGCACATGCCGCTGCAGTCGGGTTCGGATCGGATTCTCAAGGCGATGCGGCGCAGCTATCGGCGCACCAGGTTCCTGGGCATCCTCGACAAGGTCCGCGACGCGATGCCGCACGCGGCGATCACCACCGACATCATCGTCGGATTCCCCGGCGAGACCGAGGAGGATTTCGTGCAGACCCTCGAGGTCGTCGAGCAGGCACGCTTCTCCAGCGCGTTCACCTTCCAGTACTCACCGCGGCCGGGCACCCCGGCCGCCACGATGGACGATCAGGTGCCGCCCGAGGTGGTCAAGGACCGCTACCAGCGACTGATCGACCTGCAGGAACGTATCTGCTTGTCGGAGAATCGCGCCATCGTGGGACGCGACGTGGAGTTGCTGGTCATCGCCGACGAGGGACGAAAGAGTGCCCATGCGCACCGGATGACCGGTCGTGCCCGGGACGGGCGACTGGTGCACTTCGCTCCCGGCGATCGGGGTGCGGCGATCCGCCCGGGTGACGTGGTGACCACGGTGGTGACCGACGCGGCGCCGCATCACCTGATCGCCGACGTGGGCATCGGTTCGCACCGACGGACGCGCGCCGGCGATGCCCACGAGCAGGCCCTGACGCCGACGACACCGCCGGTGGGAGTCGGCCTCGGAATGCCCGGGGTCGGACCGAGCGCTCCGGTCGCCTCCGGTGGCGGCTGTGAGTCCGGTGCCTGCGGGGCCCCGGCCTCCCGATGAGCGGCACACAGGACCGGACTACATCGAAGATCGAGGAAGCAGTGAACGAGCAGGACAACGCCGGCCCAGAGCCCGAACCGTCAGCGCGCCGCAATCCGGCGAAGCGTGATCCGATCGACGACGGCTTCGCCGGGTACGAGGACGATTTGCGCAGGGCCGAACGCAAGGTGGCCGGCGAGATCGATCCGGGTGCCCGCGCCGTCGTCGTTGCCGTCGCCGTGCTGGTCGCCATGGTGTCGTTGGTGCTTCCGCACACCGGTGCGGCGAGCGGCATCGACGTGTTGACGGTGTCGCCGGACGCGGTCACCGAACGGGTGGCCATCACCTCGAAGGTGTTCGTCTGGCTGTTGCTGGTATTCGGCATCGGGGCGTCGATGCTCGCCCTGCTCACGCGTCGCTGGATCATCGCCTGGATCGCCCTGTGCGGGTGCGCGGTCTCCTGCGTCGCCGGCATGCTGGCCTGGTGGACCCGCAACACGCCGGGCGTCGGCGGAGTGGAACCGCCGCACGGTGTCGGTATCGGCCTGATCCTCGGCTGGATCGCCGCGTTGGTCCTGACCTTCCACTGGGCGCGGGTGGTGTGGGCCCGCAGCACGTATCACCTCGCGCTGGAAGAGGAACGCCGTCGGGAGTCCGCCGCGCGGGAGGACGCCGCGCGCCGTCTCACCGGCCGCACCATCACCCGGCCGAGTGATATCCCGCGAGAAGACGGAACGACGGGAAGCTCGTAGCCGCCGCACGCCCAACGGGTAAGCGCGCCCACTCGACGGGGTCGGGGGTCACCGATCCTCGATGGCGCTCTGGGCCGCGCTCGCCCATTCGCGCCACTGCGCCGCCTGATCGCGCAGCTTCGCGGCGTCCTTGGCCTTGCCGCGTTCCACGGCCTTGCGGGCCTGCTCCTCGTACTGCGCGGCGCGTTCGGCGAACTGCGCGGCGCGTGCCTGCGCCTCCGGGTCGGTGCGCTGCCACTGCGCGTCCTCGGCGTCGCGAATCCGCTTCTCGAGCGCGCGTGCGCGGCTTTCCAGCGAATGCATCTGCTCGCGGGGCACCTTGCCGATCTCGTCCCACTTGTCGCGGAACGCGCGGAACTCCTTGCGTGCGCCGTCGAGGTCGGCGGCCGGGTCGATGCTCTTCTCGGCCTGCGCGAGGAGATCGAGTTTGGCCTGTCCGTTGGCGCTGAATTCGGCGTCGCGTTCGGAGGCGACCGCATTGCGTGCGGCGAAGAAGACGTCCTGGGCTGCCTTGAACCGCTGCCACAGCGCCTCGTCGGCGTCCCGGGGAGCACGTCCGGCGGCCTTCCACTCGGTCAGCAGGTCACGGAACTTCGCCGCGGTCGTGCCCCAGTCGGTGGAGCCGGACAGTTCCTCGGCCTGCGCGATCAACTCCTCCTTGCGTACCTTGGCGCCGGCGCGAACCCGGTCGAGTTCGGCGAAATGTGCGCCGCGCCGACGGTTGAATGCGTCGCGTGCCTTCGCGTACCGCTTCCACAGCATGTCGTCGGTCTTGCGGTCGATGCCTTTGATCGACTTCCACTCGTCGAGGATGGCTCGCAGCCGATCCCCGGACGACTTCCATTGGGTGGATTCGGCGCCGATGGTCTCCGCCTCCGCGGCCAACTCCTCCTTGCGCGCGATCGCGGCCGCGCGGGTGGCCTCCCGCTCCGCCTTGAGTGAGTCGGCGACCTCGTCGGCGGCCCCGACGATCACCGACAGGCGCTTCTCGAGGGCGTCGACGTCGCCGATGACCGCGGCGTAGGGCAGCGAGTCGAGCAGGTGACGGGCCGCGGTCTGTGCCTTGCGCGGATCCCCGGATCGCGCAGCCAGCCGTTCCTCGAGGATTTCCACCTCGGTGGCCAGATCGTCGAAGCGCCGGCTGAAGTGATTGAGACCGTCCTCGACGGAACCGGCCTGCCAGGAGCCGATCTGGCGTTCCCCGGATGCGGTGGTGAGCCAGACGACGCCGTCGGCGTCGATCCGTCCGAATCGGTGCGGGTCGGTGTGCGGGACGTGGGTGGGTGTCACCACCGGGGTCACCGCGGACGCGGCAGGTGGGGTCGGGCGGGGCCGCGGTCCGGGCTTGGGGCCGGGTCGGGGTCCGGGCTTCGGGACGGGCGTGGAAGCCCCGCCGATATCGGTTGCGCCGATATCGGTTCCGGGACCGGGCTCGCCGGTGTTGTCTCCGGTGCCGTCTCCGTTGCTGTCGTGTTCTCCGCTCATGTGCAGATGCCCCTTCTGCGCTTCATGGTGCCGCGCGACACGGCTGCCAGGTCACTGAATCCATCCCGGACGGACCACCGGCCGCCGGGCTGTTCCCCATTCAAGCAGCTCAGGCTCCGTCGCGTGCGCGCTGCGCGACAATGATCCGCGCGCGTCGCGTCGTCGATCTCCCCGGGGCACCGGCTTCCGGACCGGGCATTCGCCGGTGATCGGGTGGCGTGGACTAGCGTCGAGCAGGTGTTTGCCTGCGCGGTCTTCGTTCCGAGTGCACCTCTTCTCGTGCCCGAACTGACCGGACCGGAGGCCGACGAGGCCGATGCGGTTCGCGACGCCACCCGGCACGCGTTCGCTGCCGCCGCGCCGACGGCCACCACCTGGGTGGCGATCGGAGCGGCCGATCGGCCGCGGTCATCCGACGACGCCGGTCCTACCTGCGTCACCGATGTGCCCACCTCGGGAACGTTCGCGCGATTCGGGGTCGACGTTGGGGTGAGCCTCGATCCGTCCCGTGGTGCGCCCGCGGATGCGTCGGCCCCGGCCGAGCCGATGCCACTGTCGATGTTGATCGCGGCCTGGTTGCGGGAACAGGCAGGCGTTGCCGCACTCACCCCGGTCGTCATCGATCCGGAGGCGAGCACCGCCGAGTGTGCCCGCATCGGCGGTGAGATCGCCGCGGCACTGGACTCGCGCGCCCAGCCGATCGGGTTGCTGGTGGTCGGCGACGGTGCCTTCGCGTTGACGCCGAAGTCGCCCGGCGGGGGCCTCCGGGAGGAATCGGTACGCCTGCAGCGCCGGATCGAGGCGGCGATGGCTGCCGGCGACCCCGACGCACTTGCGGCACTGGACCAGGACGAGTGTGTCGCCGAGGGTGTCGGCGGGCGCGTCGCCTGGCAGACGGCGGCCGCAGCGGTACGTGCATCGGCCCGGACCGACGATCCCGCGGGAGCACCCGCCCTGACGGCGTCGGTGGAGTACGCCGATGCGCCGTTCGGCGTCGGATATGTGGTGGCCCGATGGCAGAAGTGACCTCGTCCGGCGTGGTCCCGGTCGCCGTGGTCGGCCCGACGGCGGTCGGCAAATCCGATCTGGCCCTGGATCTCGCCGAGGAACTCGGCGGAGAGATCGTCAACATCGACGCGATGCAGCAGTACCGCGGGATGGACATCGGGACGGCCAAACTGCCGCCCGAAGAACGTCGAGGTATCACCCACCATCAGATCGACGTGCTCGACGTCACCGAGGTCGCGACGGTGGCCCGCTACCAGGCCGCGGCGTCGCAGGACGTGGAGGCGCTGCTCGCGGCCGGGCGTACCCCGGTCATCGTCGGCGGTTCGATGCTCTACATCCAGGGACTGCTCGACGACTGGAAGTTCCCGGCCACCGACCCGGAGGTGCGGGCCCGCTACGAGGCACTTCTCGCCGAGATCGGCGTCGGCGCGTTGCACCGCAGACTCGCCGAGGTCGACCCGGCCGCCGCGGCGTCGATCCTCGACACCGATGGCCGCCGGATCGTGCGTGCACTCGAGGTGGTCGAACTCACCGGTGAACCGTTCGCCGCGTCGGCGCCGCAGATCGGCGAACCGCGCTGGGGCACCCGGATCCTCGCGCTGGACCGCGACACCGCCGATCTCGACGACCGGATCCGGGCGCGGACCGCGGCGATGTTCGCCGGTGGCCTCGTCGACGAGGTGGCAGCCCTGGCCGACCGCGGTCTGCGGGAGGGACGCACCGCTCGGCGGGCGATCGGGTACGCCCAGGTCCTCGACGCGCTCGATGGCGACGGTGACCTCGACCGCGCCGAGGCACTCACCGTCATCGGGACGCGCCGCTATGTGCGTCGCCAGCGGTCCTGGTTCCGTCGTGATCACCGCATCGTGTGGCTCGATGCGGCCGCCGACGATCTCACCGATCGCGCGCTGGCTACCCTGGACCGGTGACGATCAGCACCGCCCCGAGTGGGAACGACCTCAGCTTTGTGAAGGGGCACGGCACCCAGAACGACTTCGTCATCCTGACCGATCCGGCCGCCGAACTCGATCTCGCCGATGACCTCGTCGCCGCGCTGTGCGATCGGCAACGTGGCGTGGGTGCCGACGGCCTGCTGCGCGTGGCCCGCGCCGGTGCGTTGGTGGCGGCCGGGGTCCTGCCGGAGCTGCCCGCCGGGGTCACCCCGGATGACTGGTTCATGGACTACCGCAACGCCGACGGTTCGATCGCCGAGATGTGTGGCAACGGCGTGCGGGTGTTCGCACACTACGTTCGCGCCACCGGACTGGCCGAACGTGACGAGTTCACGGTCGGGTCGCGGGCCGGTGCCCGCCCGGTGATCGTGCACGCCTTTGATCACGTGGATGCCGACGTGAGTGTGCAGATGGGGCCCGCGCGACTCGGGGTGGAGACCACCGCACGGATCGGCGACGACCTCTATGTCGGCACGGCTGTCGACGTCGGCAATCCGCACCTGGCGTGTGTGGTGCCCGGACTCGACGTCGCCGGACTCGCGGCGGTCGACTTCGCCCAGGGGGTCACCTTCGACGCCGCGGTGTTCCCCGACGGCACGAATGTCGAGCTCCTGACCGTGCCCGAACCGACGGAGGGCGGCCTGCACGCCCACATGCGTGTCTTCGAACGTGGGGTGGGCGAAACACGCAGCTGCGGGACCGGTCTCGTGGCCGCCGCCGCGTCCGGTCTGGCGCACCTGCATCACCAGACCGGTGAGATGACCATCGACGTGCCCGGCGGGCGGGTGCAGGTACGCATTCTCGACGACGACGCATGGTTGCGGGGGCCGTCGCGGCTCGTCGCCGACGGCCGCCTCCGCGGCGGCTGGGCCCGCTGAGAGTGCACGTCGTCGGGGTGGGCGGCGAAATATTCGTGTGCACCGCGACGTTTCTCCATGCAACCATGGAAGGCGTATGAGCGAATCAACCCACATTTTCCCACCCGTCCCGGCCGATGACGCGAATCCAGAGCATGACGTCCGCGAGAGCGATCGTCACGAGATCACCGATCGTCACGAGATCACCGCGTCCGATCCGACGCTGGGTGAACTGCAACTCTCCGATCGTGCCTCGCTGCAACGTGTGGCCGGACTGTCCACCGAACTCGCCGACGTCACCGAGGTCGAGTACCGCCAGCTGCGCCTCGAACGCGTGGTGCTCGTCGGAGTGTGGACCCACGGCACCGCGGCGCAGGCGCGGGCGGCGATGACCGAACTGGCGGCACTCGCCGAGACCGCCGGTTCGCAGGTCCTCGAGGCCGTCATCCAACGCCGTAACGCCCCCGACCCCGGGACCTACATCGGCTCCGGCAAGGCCGACGAGTTGCGGGAGGTGGTGCTCTCCACCGGCGCCGACACGGTGATCTGTGACGGCGAACTGACCCCCGGTCAGCTGACCGCACTCGAGAAGGTCGTCAAGGTCAAGGTGATCGACCGGACCGCCCTGATCCTCGACATCTTCGCCCAGCACGCGACGTCGCGTGAGGGCAAGGCACAGGTGTCGCTGGCCCAGATGGAGTACATGCTCCCACGCCTGCGTGGTTGGGGTGAGTCGATGTCCCGGCAGGCCGGTGGCCGCGCCGGCAGCAACGGAGGCGTGGGACTGCGTGGTCCCGGTGAGACGAAGATCGAGACCGATCGTCGTCGCATCCGGGAACGAATGGCCAAGCTACGCCGCGAGATTCGCGACATGAAGAAGGCCCGGCTGACCAAACGGGCGGCGCGGCAACGCAGTTCCGTACCCAAGCTGACGGTTGCCGGTTACACCAATGCCGGTAAGTCCAGTCTCGTCAACGCGATGACGGGTTCGGGTGTGCTGGTGCAGGACGCACTGTTCGCGACCCTCGATCCCACCACGCGTCGCGCCACACTCGACGATGGACGCGAGGTGGTGTTCACCGACACCGTCGGTTTCGTCCGCCACCTGCCGACGCAACTGGTGGAGGCCTTCCGCTCGACCCTCGAAGAGGTCGTCGACGCAAACCTGGTGCTGCACGTGGTCGACGGTGCCGACGAGTTCCCCGCAGAACAGATCGCCGCGGTTCGCCAGGTGATCAACGAGGTGGTGGCCGACGAGGACGTCACCGCACCGCCGGAGTTGTTGGTGATCAACAAGATCGACTCGATCGACGCGACGCGGATGGCCGAACTCCGGGCGATGGCACCGGATGCGGTGTTCGTCTCGGCGCGCACCGGCGAGGGATTGCCGGAATTGTTCGACCGGGTCCGGGAATTCGTCGGACGCACCGACGTCGAGCTCACCCTCGCCGTCCCGTTCACCCGTGGTGAGGTGCTCTCCCGCATCCACCGCGAGGGTGAGGTGCTGAGCACCGAACACGATGAGCACGGATCGATTGTGCGAGTACGGGTTCCGCAGGCCATGGCAGGTGAGCTCGCCGACCTGGTGTTGGCGACGGCGTACTGAGCCGCCGATCCGGCTCCACCGGGCACGACCAGACGGGCACAACCAGACGAGCACGACCACCAGACCAGCAAGACGACACGAGACGGCCGGTCACCCGCACGGGTGACCGGCCGTCTCGTGTTGTCGAGATCGTCGGGGACGCTGCCTACTCGGCGTCGAGATCCTTGGCGACGAGTTGGGCGATCTGCTCGAGTGCGCCCGCGTCGTCGGAGGACACGATGACATTCGTTCCCTTCTCGGCGCCGAGGGTCATGATCATCAGGGCCGAACCGGCGTCGACCGGTTCACCGCCCTCGACGGCGAGGGTGATCGGGACGCCGGCATCGGCGGCGGCCTCGGCGATGATGGTCGCGGGTCGGGCGTGCAGTCCGACGGCGGAGCCGACGGTGACGGTGGTGCTGGGCATGGTGACTACTCCTTTGGAAGGTGACTGCTTCAACGGCAGGTGATGGTGAGGTGATTGTGCCCCGTGATCACCGTGACGGGCGGGATTTCGCCGACGCCCGCCACGGTGATCCGCCTCGTCAGGCGGCGACGGCCTCGCGTTCCACGGCGGCGACCTCGTCGTGGCCGTGGCCGCGCCCCCACTGCTTGGCGGCGATGACGCAGACCGCCGAGAGCACGGTGCCCGCGGCCAAGGCGACCAGGAAGAGCAGCCAGTGGTTCATCGTGAAGAACACGAAGATGCCGCCGTGCGGGGCGCGCTGGGTGACGCCGAAGGCCATGATCAGCGCGCCGGACAGCGCGCCGCCGGCCATCATCGAGGGGATGACGCGGAACGGATCGGTGGCCGCGAACGGGATGGCGCCCTCGGAGATGAACGATGCGCCCAGCAGCCAGGCGGCCTTGCCGTTCTCGCGTTCGGGTTCGGTGAACAGACCCGGGCGCAGGACGGTGGCCAGTGCCAGGGCGAGCGGCGGGACCATTCCGGCGCACATGACCGCGGCCATGATCTCCAACTGTGCGGTTCCGGCGATGGCCAGACCGGCGGTGGCGAAGAGGTACGCCGCCTTGTTGACCGGGCCGCCGAGGTCGAAGCACATCATCAGGCCCAGGACGATGCCGAGCGCGATCTTCGAGCCACCGGACATGCTGTTGAGGCCGTTGGTCATCTCGGTGGTCACCCAGGCGAGGGGTTTGCCGAGCAACATGTAGAGCACGACGCCGATGAACAGGCTGCCCAGCAGCGGGATGATCACCACCGGCATCAGGCCACGTGCCCATTGCGGCAACGGGAGTCGGGAGATCCACAGGCAGACGACGCCGGCGATCAGACCGCCGACCAGGCCGCCGATGAAGCTCGCCCCGACCGCCACGGACACCAGTCCGGCGACGAATCCGGGTGCGATGCCGGGTCGGTCGGCGATGGCGAACGATATGTAACCGGCCAGGACGGGCACCAGCATGCTCATGGCGAGTCCGCCGATCGCGAACAACACCGCGCCGATGTACTGTCCGAGTCCGCCGGCGGGCAGATCCCACAGGCTGTTGTGCAGTGCGATGAACTGTCCGTCGCTGAGTGCGCCGGATTCGTCGAGAGTCTTGTTGGCGATCTGGTATCCGCCGAGGAACGGCAGGAACGCCAGGGCGATGAGCAGGCCGCCGGCGGCGACGAACGGGATCATGTAGCTGACGCCGGTCATCAACGCCTGCTGCGTGCGCTTGCCCAGGCCGAGGGTCTCCCCGCCGGCCGCGTCGGCCGGGGCGTCGTTGCCGTCACCGTCGCGGACCACCGCGGCCTTCGGGTTGCGGGCGGCGGCCATGGCCTCGGCGATCATCGTGTCGGGCTCGTTGATGGCGCGCTTGACGCCCGAGGCGATCACCGGCTTGCCGTGGAATCGGCTCTTGCCCTTGACCCCCACATCGGTGGCGAAGATGACCGCGTCGGCACCCGCGATGACGTCGGGGGTGAACGGGGTCGTCCCCGACGAGCCCTGGGGTTCGACGTGGAAGTCGACCCCGGCGCGTTCGGCGGCGTACTTGAGGGCATCGGCGGCCATGTAGGTGTGTGCGATCCCGGTGGGGCAGGCGGTGATCGCCACGATCGAGAGCTTCTTCTCGGTGGTGGCGGGGGCGCCGACGGCCGCGGTGGTGGCTGCTGCGGCGGCGGGGGCGTCGGCCTTCGCGATCGAGACGGTGGCCTTCTCGGTGGAGGCGACCGTGTCGGGCTTCTTCGCCGGCGGATTGATCGCCTCGTCGACCAGTGTGACGATCTCGTCGTCGGTCTTCGCCGCCCGCAGGGACGCCACGAAGTCGGGGCGCACCAGCGCGCGGGCGAGCGAGCTGAGCAGTTTCATGTGTTCGGCGGCGCCGCCTTCGGGCGCGGCGATGAGGAACACGAGGTCGGCCGGGCCGTCCGGCGCGCCGAAATCGACCTTCTTGGACAGTCGTGCCATGCCGAGGCTCGCCTCTGTGACCGAGGCGGCCCGGGCGTGGGGGATGGCGATGCCGCCCGGCAGGCCGGTGGCGGACTTGGCCTCGCGGTCCAGGGCGCCTCGGGCGAGATCGGCGGCGTCGCTCGTGCGTCCGGCGGCGGCGAGGTTCTCGGCGAGGTAGTTGATCACCGCCGATGGGTCGTCGCCCGCGTCGACGTCGAGGTTCACCGTCGAGGCGGTGATGATCTGCTCGGACATGAGTCTTCCTTTACTGCTGGGTGTTTCGGGAGTATCGGGTGTGGGTGGGGGAGTTCGGGGATGTCGGGGTCATGTGGCGGGGGCGGCTCCGGCGAGGTCGGTGATCGCGACATGATCGGGGTCGAGCTGATCGGGCCGGGGTGGCTGGGTGCCGGCCAGGCCGGCGGCGGCCGCCCCGTAGGCGACGGCACTGCGCAGCCGTTCGGGTTCGTCGGCGCCGCGCGCCTCGGCGATGAGGTAGCCGGCCAGCGAGGAATCGCCGGCGCCGACGGTGCTTCGCGGGACGATCGGGGGAGGCGTGGCGAACCAGCTGCCCGATGTGGTGGTCAGCACGGCGCCCGCGGCACCCAGGGTCGTCAACACCGCGCCGCCGGTGTGCCCGGCGAGTTCGGCCGAGGCCGCGATGATCGGGTCCAGGTCGCCGGCGGCGGCGGCCCGCCGCAGCACCGTCGGGTCGGCGCCGCAGACCTCGGCGAGTTCGGTCTCGTTGGGCTTGATCAGGTCGACGTGGCCGGTGACCGCGGCGCGCAGTGGCTCCCCGGAGGTGTCGATGGCGACCCGGCAGCCACGCGCGATGAGCTGATCGGCCAGCTCCCGATACCAGGAGTCCTCGACTCCGGGGGGAAGCGATCCGCACAACGCCACCCAGGTGGCGCCGGCGGCGCGCGCCAGCACCAGATCGGTCAGGGCGGCGCGGCGGCGATCGTCGAGCGGTTGGCCGGAGGCGTTGATCTTGGTGGTGGTGCCGTCGGCCTCGGCGATGGTGATGTTGGAGCGGACCTCACCGTCGACCGCGACGGTCTCGTGGCGCAGACCGACGGCGTCGAGTGCGCTCAGCAGTGGGTCGCCGGCGCGGGCGGGCAGAACGGCGATGGTGTCGATGCCCGCCTCGGCGACGACGCGCGAGACGTTGACGCCCTTGCCGCCCGGTTCGGCGCGCACGGCCACCGCGCGCTGCACCTCACCGCGCTCGAGCGGCGCGGCGATCTCCAGCGTGCGATCCAGGCTGGGATTGGCTGTGATGGTGAGGATCATGCGATCACGACCTCGATGCCGCGGGCCGAGAGGGCAGCGGCGTAGGAGGGATCGACACCGGCGTCGGTGATGAGGATGTCGACATCATCGAGCGAGGCGAAGGACGAGAAGTCCTCGCGGTTCATCTTGGACGAGTCCGCCAGGACGACGACGCGTTGGGCGGAGGTCACCAGTGCCGCCTTGACTGCCGCCTCCTCGGGGTCGGGTGTCGACAATCCCAGGCCCTCGCTGATGCCGTTGGTCCCGATGAACGCCACGGAGGTGCGGAAGGTGGCAAGGCGGGCCACGGTCTCGGCGCCCACCGCGGCCTGGGTGAGGCCGCGTACCCGACCGCCGACGAGATACAGGGTGGCGTTGGGCTGATCCGCCACTACCGTCGCGATCGGGAGGCTGCTGGTGACGATGTGCAGGCGGCGATCGGTCGGTAGCGCGACGGCCGTCTGGTAGGTGGTCGTCCCGGCGTCGAAGGACACCGACCCGCCGTCGGCCGGCAGAAAGGCGAGTGCGGCCCGCCCGATGGCCGCCTTCTGGATGGTGTGGCTGGTCTCGCGTTCGGCGATGTCCTGCTCGCCGATGAGCTGAACCAGTTCGGGTCGGACCGCGCCGCCATGGACGCGTTGCAGGTGTCCGGAGCGCTCGAGGGTCGCCAGGTCGCGGCGCACTGTCTCGCTGGTGACATCGAATCGCTCGGCGAGCGAGCTAACCGATGCGCGGCCATGCGAACGAACCAGTTCGGCAATCGCCTGCTGTCTTTCTTCGGCGTACACATTGCTCCGATCGGAGAGGACGGGTGACGGCATGTCTGCGTCCATGTGGGTTTGAGTGGAAGTCGGTGTTGCTATGTCTTTGTTTACGCCTGTTTGTGTTGACAAGTCAAGGATTTCTTGTAACTTCAATCACAAGAGATGTGTGGCGGGCAGATTCTTCACAGATCGGGCCGCCGAGAGAGCGATCTCGAGACAGCACGGACCACAGATCGGCCGACGACGGCTGATACGAACCTCGAACGAAGGGCAACGCAGTGGAACATCAGCAGGGTCAGGAACTGCGTGGGACTCCCGTGGTCGGCGGGAAGGCCTACGGGCCGGTGGTTCGCCCCGGCGAGCGGATCGCCCCGGTGCACGACACCGTGACGATCCCCGAGGACGCGCGGGAGGCGGAGTTGTCCCGCTTCGTCGACGCGGCCGGGCTGGTGGCCGCCCGACTGCGCGAACGTGCCTCACATGCCTCCGGTGCGGCCGCGGAGGTTCTCATCGCGACCGCGGGCCTCGCCGAGGACCGCGGGTGGATCGGCGCGGCAGGCAAGCTGATCTCCTCCGGGTCGTCGGCGGCGTCGGCCGCGACCGCGGCGACCGAGCAGTTCGCCGCGCTGTTCACCAAACTCGGTGGTCTGATGGCCGAGCGCGTCACCGATCTCAACGATGTCCGTGATCGTGTCGTGGCCGAGTTGCTCGGACAACCCGAACCAGGTGTGCCGGTGCCCGCCGAGCCCTCGGTGCTGTTCGCCGCCGATCTGGCACCGGCCGACACCGCCGGACTCGACCCCAAACTGGTCACCGCGCTGGTCACCCGGCTCGGCGGTCCGACCAGTCACACCGCGATCATCGCCCGGCAGTTGGGCATTCCGTGCATCGTCGCGGTCGCCGATCTCGACGAGGTGACCGCCGGAACCCTGGTGCTCGTCGACGGCACCGCGGGAACCGTTGTGGTGGAACCGGATCCGGATCAGGCACGGGTGGCCGTCGATGAGAGCCGACGCGAGGCGGAACTCGTGGCGGGCTGGTCGGGGCCGGGGTGCACCGCCGACGGTCACGCGGTGGACATCCTGGCCAACGTGGCCGACGGCGTCTCCGCGCGCGCCGCCACCGCGTATCCGGTCGAGGGAGTGGGCCTGTTCCGCACCGAGCTGGCCTTCCTCGACAGCGCCGAGGCGCCCACGGTGGCGGAGCAGACCGAGCTCTACCGCGAGGTGCTGGAGGCGTTCGCGGGCCAGAAGGTCGTCGTGCGGACGCTCGACGCGGGTTCGGACAAGCCGTTGAAATTCGTCGACCACGGCACCGAGGCCAACCCGGCCCTGGGGGTCCGGGGTAATCGGATCACCGCTCGACACCCGGAGATCAGGGCCGGGCAACTCAACGCGATCGCGGCGGCGGCCCGCGAGACCGGAAGTACTCCGTGGGTGATGGCGCCGATGATCGCCTCGGCCGAGGAGGCCGCGGAGTTTGCCGCCGCGGTGCGCGGGCGCGGCTTGGTGGCCGGCGTGATGGTCGAGATCCCGTCCGCCGCGATACTCGCGTCGTCGATCCTCGCCGAGGTCGACTTCGTGTCGATCGGTACCAACGACCTGACGCAGTACACGATGGCGGCCGACCGGATGTCGGCCGATCTGGCCGAACTCACCGATCCGTGGCAGCCCGCGGTGCTCGCACTCATCTCGATGGTGGCCGAGGCCGGAAAGCGGATGGACAAACCGGTCGGCGTCTGCGGTGAGGCCGCCGCCGATCCGCTGCTGGCCTGCGTACTCGTCGGACTCGGCGTCACCTCGTTGTCGAGTGCGCCGGCGGCGTCGGCAGCGGTCGGCGCCAAACTCGGTGGCGCCACCCTCGATGCGTGCCGCGCCGCAGCGAGTGCAGCCTTGGCGACTTCCTCACCCGCGGCCGCACGTGCCGCCGCCACCGCGGCGCTCGCCGGCTGAACCTCGGCGAGCGCCGCATCGGGCGGGCCCGGGGCCCGATCAGATCCGGCGCATCACCGTGACGACCTTGCCCAGGATGGCGGCGTCGTCGCCGGGAATCGGTTCGAAATGCTCATTGTGCGGCATCAGCCACACATGACCGTCCTTGCGCTTGAAGGTCTTCACGGTGGCCTCGCCGTCGATCATCGCGGCGACGATGTCACCGTTGTCGGCCACGTTCTGCTGGCGCACGACGACCCAGTCGCCGTCGCAGATCGCGGCGTCGATCATCGACTCGCCGACCACCTTCAGCAGGAACAGTGATCCCTCGCCGACGAGTTCACGCGGCAGCGGGAAGACGTCCTCGACGGCCTCCTCGGCGAGGATCGGTCCACCGGCCGCGATGCGTCCGAGAACCGGGACGAAGGTGGGGGCGGGCAGATTCGACGCGACCGCGGTGTCGTCCGGTGGGGTGTGCTCGCCGTCCTGCACGTTGACCGCACGCGGGCGGTTGTGGTCGCGCTTGAGCAGTCCCTTGCGTTCCAGTGTCCGCAGCTGATGGGCGACCGACGACGTCGAGGCCAGCCCGACGGCGTCGCCGATCTCGCGGATGCTCGGCGGATAGCCGCGCTCGCGCACCGACTTGCGGATGACATCGAGCACGCCCCGCTGACGCGGCGTGAGCGAGGCCTCCGCGGTCGCCGCGTCGAACGGGACCTCCGGCTCGTCGGCGGCGGCCGGTCCGCGGCCGCGCTTGGTCGACGACGTCGACGTCGTCGAACGTCGGTTCTTCTCACTCATCGGGTGTTCGATCCTTTCGGTCGGAAACTCTGTCGTGGTCGGACGGTGTTGTCGGTTGTCCGGTGCGGTCGGTTGTCCGGTGTTGTCGGTTGTCCGGTGTTGTCGGTTGTCCCGTGCGGTCGGTTGTCCGGGGTGCGGCCGGGGCTGTCCGCGGGTCTGCGCTGCTGGTCAACGGCCAGATTAGTCCAGGTCACCGACAACTTCAAACACTTGTTCGACGTGTTGCGAGAAATTGTCGGAGGTGCGTGATAGAACTTCGAACATCAGTTCCTCGAACGAGTGATCGAGAAGTGATCGAGATCGGAGACTCTCATGCAGAACGCCTTGGTTCGCAATGAAACCGCAGGTCAGGCGCGTCGGGCGACGGTTCGGCGCTCCCCGTCCGGTGCCCGTTTGGGTGCCTTTCCCGACGCCCGGTGTGCGGTGCGAGACGATGTCACGGCCCGGCGCGGCGCGATCGTGCACGCAGGACGGCCGGCTCGCCGCGCCACCCCGGTGGCGCGGCACCGGCACCTCCACCGCCCCGCCGACAATCGTCCGGTCGATCGGCCTCGGGTCGCGATCCCCAGGCGCCCGGCCGGGACGCCGTGCGCCGGGCCCGTGTCGCAGTCCCGTCGGGCGGGCCGTCGCGGTGCCGCGGTGGCCCTGCTGACCGGGGTGGCGCTGGCGATGCTGGTGTGGTTGATCGGTGTCGCCGGCAGCGATTACCAGGAATCCACCGCCCCAACGCCGGTGGCCACGCAGGTGGTGCACGTCCGGGCGGGGGAGTCGCTGAACTCCGTCGCCGCGCGCGTGGCACCCGAGATGCCGCGGCAGGCGGTCATCGACCAGATCGTCGAGCTCAACGACATGGGTGGCAGCGCCCTGCATGTCGGTCAGGCGCTGCTGACGCCCGCATATCGCTGAGCGGTGAGGCGCTATTCTCGATGCATGCGCTGCCCGTTCTGCAGGAATGATGACACCAAGGTCATCGACTCCCGAGTCGCCGACGAGGGACAGGCGATCCGTCGTCGCCGTTCGTGCAGCGCCTGTGGCCGACGATTCTCCACCGTGGAGACCGCCGTGCTGGCGGTGGTCAAGCGCAACGGCGTCACCGAACCGTTCAGTCGGGAGAAGGTGATGCGCGGGGTGCGCCGCGCGTGCCAGGGACGGCACGTCCACGAGGACGATCTGGCCCAGTTGGCGCAGCAGGTCGAAGAGACGGTGCGCGCCTCGGGCGTTGCGGAGATCCCCAGCAACGAGGTCGGTCTCGCCATTCTCAAACCGTTGCGCGACCTCGACGAGGTCGCCTATCTGCGGTTCGCGTCGGTGTACCGGTCGTTCGATTCCCTCGAGGACTTCCAACGCGAGATCGACGATTTGCAGGGCAACCTCACGCGGCGCAACGGCACGGATACATCCGACGCCCTCTCAGCCGAGTCGATCCAGGGTTCGTAACGCGCGCTTCTCCGAGATCGGATATCGGGTGCCCAGCCGCTGGGCGAACAGACCCACCCGCAGTTCCTCGACCATCCAATGCGCCTGCTCGTTGACGAGATCGCGACGGGCCTCGGGTACCTCGGCGAGTCGCTGATTCCACCGCCCCGTGACCCTGTCGAGCGCGCTCATGGCCGCCCGGTCCCGGTCCGCCGATCCCGGAAGGTGTTCCAGCCGCTCGCGTGCGGCCGCCAGATATCTCGGGAGGTCGGCCAGGTGCTCACGGGGAGTGGCCAGGACGAAGCCGTCGAAGATCAGGTTGGCCAGTTGCTCGGCGACGTCATCGGCGGCGACATGACCGGAATGCTCATCGATTGCCTGACGCAGCGGCGCAACCATCCGGAGTGCGTTGACGGCCGAGGCGAGATACTCCGGTGCGGCCGTACGCACGCGCGGACCGAGTGCGGCGGCCAGCGCACCGAACTGCTGCGGTGACCGCACCCGGGCCGCCGCGTCGACGTCGACGAGATCCCGGATGGCCCGCCTGGTGCAGTCGGCGAAGAACTCGCTCGCATCCCGGTAGGGGTTCTGGCTCAACGCGAGTCGCCCCGCAGGGTCGAGGCCCGACGATGCCTTCGACGAGAGTCCGGTGATGGTGTGGTCGAGCAGCGCGATGACACCGGCGACCCGCATCCGGTTGGCCTCGTCCTCGGTGGCGGCGGTGGCCCGCGCGACGCCCACGGATCGGCCCGGCTCGCCGACGGCACGCAACGTGGGATGGCGGGTGATGCGTTGGCCCGCGACGTCGGCGGTCTCCGTGACGGCGAGGGTGCCGATTCCGTCGGCGGTCCAGGTGGTGTGCACGTCGGCCGGTGGTGTCGGGCGACGATCCGAGACATCGGCGGCGAGGTCTGCGAAGGATTTGCTGCGCCTGCGGATCTCGCCGGCCTCGTCGACGACGGCGAAGGTGATCCGCAGGTGGGCGGGCAGCCGATCGACGGCGAAGTCCGCCGGTGTCACGGTGTGCCGGGTGATCGTCGACAACTCGCGGGCCAGCCCACGGACCAATGGTTCGGAGCGAGGCGTCAGCCGGGACAGGGCCAGGTCGGCGAAGCGCTGTGCCGGGGCCATCGTCTTGCGAAGCTGTTTGGGCAGGGTCTTGACGAGTTCGGTGGCCAGTTCCGATCGCATTCCCGGTACCAGCCAATCGAATCCGGCGTTGCGGACGTGGGGGAGCAGGGCCTGCGGAATGACGACGGTGACCCCGTCGTCGGGTGCGCCCGGCTCGAATCGGTAGCGCAGTTCCAGGCGGGTGTCGCCCTGCTGCCATGCCCCCGGATAGTCGGTGTCGGCGACGACGACGTCGGCGGCCACATCGGCGGGGGTCAGATCCAGCAGGGTCGGGTCGGTGCGCCGCGCCGACTTCCACCACGTGTCGAAGTGCCGCGCCGAGGTCACCTCGGCGGGGATGCGCTTGTCGTAGAACTCGTAGAGTTGCTCCTCCGAGATCACCACATCGCGACGCCGTGCCCGGTGCTCGACGTCGGCGGCCTCGGTCAGCAACTGCCGATTCTGTTCGAAGAAACGATGATTCGTCCGCCAGTCACCCTCGACGAGGGCATGCCGGATGAACAGGTCGCGCGACACCTCGGGGTCGATCGGGCCGTAGTCGACGCGTCGGCGCGCCACCAGCGTCACGCCGTAGAGGGTGACCCGCTCGTAGGCCATCGCGGAGCCCCGCGTGGAGGACCAGTGCGGTTCGCTGTGAGTGCGTTTGACAAGATCGCCGGCGAGTTTCTCCGCCCACAACGGGTCGACCCCGGCCACCGTGTGCGCGAACAGCCGGGACGTCTCGATGATCTCGGCGGCCATCAGGAAGGCCGGCGGTTTCTTGGACACCGACGACCCGGGGAAGATCATCAGCGTCGTGTTGCGCGCGCCGGTGTACTCGCGGCCCTCAGCGCCCCGGACCGCGATGTTGCCGAGCAGGCCGGCGAGGATGGCGCGGTGGATCGCGTCGGCATTCGGTTCGGTCTCGGGGATCTGCCAGTCGAGGTCGGTGACGATTCCGCGCAACTGGCGGTGCAGGTCCTGCCATTCGCGGATGCGCAGATAGTGCAGGAACTCGCGCTCGCAGGTGCGTCGGAACTGATTGGCCGACAACTCCTTACGCTTCTCCTGCACATATCGCCACAGCTGCGTATAGCTCAGGAAGTCCGAACCGGGGACGGCGAAACGCCGATGACTGGTGTCGGCGGCCTCCCGGTGCTCGGCCGGGCGTTCCCGCACGTCGGGAATCGACAGGGCGGCCGCGATCACCAGCACGTGGTCGAGGCAGCCCTCGTCGCGGGCGCCCACCAGCATCCGGGCGATCCGCGGATCGACCGGTATGCGGGCCATCGTGGCGCCGACCTTCGTCAGGCGCACCTCGCCCGGGTGTCGGCCGCCGGCGTCCGATCCGCTGCCGCGTCCGGAGCCCTTGCCCGGCACCGTGATCGCTCCCAGTTCCGACAGCACGCCGACACCGTCGCGGACCGCGCGGGAATCCGGCGGCTGCACGAAGGGGAAGTCCTCGATGTCGCCGAGACGCAAGGACGTCATCTGCAGGATCACCGACGCGAGATTGGTGCGCAGGATCTCCGGGTCGGTGAAGGCGGGCCGCGCATCGAAGTCGGATTCGGAGTACAGCCGGATGCAGATACCCGGGGCCACACGTCCACATCGACCGGCGCGCTGGCGGGCACTGGCCTGCGACACCGGTTCCACCGGCAGCCGCAGGACCTTGGTGCGGGTGGAGTAGCGGGAGATCCGCGCGGTGCCCGAGTCGATCACATACCGGATTCCGGGGACGGTCAACGAGGTCTCGGCAACGTTGGTGGACAACACGATTCGTCGTCCGTCCGACGGTGTGAAGACGCGCTGCTGATCGGCGATGGACAGCCGCGCGAACAGCGGGACTACCTCGGCGCCCGCGGCGACCCGGCGCGACAACGCCGCCGCCGCCTCCCGGATGTCGCGTTCGGTGGGCAGGAACACCAGAATGTCGCCGCGACCGGCGGTGCCCCACAGTTCGTCGATGGCGGCGTCGACGCCCTGGAACAGATCGAGGTCGGCGTGTTCGCCGCCACCGCGTTCGTCGCCGGCATCCGGGTCCTCACGCAGGGTCAGTGGCCGGTAACGCACCTCGACGGGATAGGTCCGACCGGACACCTCGATCACCGGCACCGGTGGGCCGGAGTCGGTGGTGAAATGCCGGGCGAATCGGCCCGGTTCGATGGTGGCCGAGGTGATGATCACCTTCAGGTCGGGTCGGCGCGGCAGCAGCCGTCGCAGGTACCCGAGGATGAAGTCGATGTTCAGCGACCGCTCGTGGGCCTCGTCGACGATGATCGTGTCGTAGTGACGCAGCATCGGGTCGGTGGAGATCTCCCGGAGCAGGATGCCGTCGGTCATCACCTTGACGAGCGTGTCGGCGCCGGAGCGGTCGGAGAAGCGCACCGAGTAGCCGATGGCCTCACCGATCCGTGTTCCGGTCTCCTCGGCGATCCGCCGGGCCACCGAACTCGCCGCGATGCGGCGGGGCTGGGTGTGGCCGATCGCGCCACGCACACCGCGGCCGAGTTCGAGGCAGATCTTCGGTAGCTGGGTGGTCTTGCCCGACCCGGTCTCACCGGCGATCACCACCACCTGGTGCTCGGCGATCGCCGCCGCGATCTCGTCGCGAGCCGCCGAGACCGGCAGATCCTCGGGGAATTCCAGGACGGGGACGGCGGCGCGGCGGGCGGCGACCCGTCGTTCGGCACCGGCGAGGGATTTCTCCAGTCCGGCCAGTCGGTCCGCGGAGGGTTGCGGCCCGAGCTTGTCGAGGCGCCGCCGAAGCGCATGGGCATCGGCGATGCCGACGGCACGAATCCGCTCGAGGAGATCGCGGCGATCCGGTGGTGTCATGATCCCTCCAGGATATGGGCAGCCGCCGAGGTGCGATCCCGCCCCCGATCACCGCGTCGGCACACCCGCCCGGCATCATGGAGGTCATGGCTGGTTCGTTGTGGCATGGGTTCGCCGACATGGGTGCGGTGACCGCGAAGGGTCCGTTCGTCGTCGCCCGAGGTGAGGGCGCCCGCATCTGGGACGTCGACGGCAACGAGTACCTCGATGCCACCGCCGGGCTGTGGTTCACCAACGTCGGCCACGGACGCACCGAGATCGCCGACGCGGTGGCCGCGCAGCTCGGGCGGCTCGCGCATTACTCCGGCTTCGGTGATCTGACCGCCGACGTCACCGATGCCCTCGCCGACCGGCTGGCGCAGATCGCGCCGGTGCCCGGTAGCAAGATCTTCTTCACCTCCGGCGGTAGTGACTCGGTGGACACCGCGGCCAAACTGGCACGCCGGTACTGGAACGAGGTCGGTAAGCCGGAGAAGACCCTGCTCGTCGGGCGCACCAAGGCCTACCACGGCATGCACGTCGCCGGAACGTCGTTGGCCGGCATCCCGGTCAATCACGACGGCTACGGTCAGCTCATGCCCGACGCCGAGTCGGTGGACTGGGATGACGCGAAAAGCCTTCTGGGACTGATCGAACGGGTCGGTGCCGACAAGGTGGCCGCCTTCTTCTGCGAACCGATCATCGGGGCCGGCGGCGTGTACCTGCCGCCGGCGGGATACCTCGCCGAGGTCCGTCAGATCTGCCGGGACCACGACATCCTGTTCGTGGCCGACGAGGTGGTCACCGGCTTCGGCCGCATCGGCGGCGGCAGCTGGTTCGCCTCATCGCGTTTCGACCTTCAACCCGACATGATGACCACCGCGAAGGGACTCACCTCCGGGTATGTCCCGATGGGTGCGGTGTTCATCGCACCGCGCGTCGCCGAGCCCTTCTTCGCCGGCGGTGTCTGGTGGCGGCACGGCTACACCTACGGCGGTCACGCCGGTGCGGCGGCCGCGGCCATGGCCAACCTCGACATCATCGAGCGCGAGGGTCTGATCGATGATGCGGCACGCCTCGAAGGTGATCTGGCCACTCATTTCGCCCCGCTTGCCGAACTCGACGCGGTCACCGAGGTGCGCACCGGGCTCGGAGCGGTGACGGCGGTGCAGCTCACCGACGCAGCGACCGCGATGGCCGCGGTCGGTACGCTGCGTCGGCACGGCGTCAGTGGCCGGGCCGCAGGCCAAGGGGCACTGCAGATCTCGCCGTCGTTCGTGATGACCACCGAGCAGGTTGCCGACATGGCCGAACGGTTCCGGGCCGCACTGGCCTGAGATCTCCGGGATCGGCGTGCGCCATCGGCGGTGCGCCTCGCACGGTCGGCAGGACCTCGATCGCAGCCGCGTCGACGTCGGCGGGCAACGAGACCGACCGGGTCACCGCCTCGCGATGGCCGCCGTCGCGTTGCACAGCGCCATCGGGTTACAGCGCCATCGGGTTGGCGCCGGGTCCGCGCCCGGTGGCAACGTGGTGCGCGCGCTGTTTCTCGATCGGCGGGCTCGGTCCATCTATCCAGACTTCGACGAGGTCGCCGCTCCAGACAGTGGCCGACCTGCGTTCCCTGACCGGCACCGACATCGATCATGCTCGCAACGACGTCCGGGTGAAGTCCAACGGCACCAAGCGGATGATCCTCGATGGTGTCGGCTGCCTCGAATTGCGCTGGGACACACTCGAAGTGTCCGGAGCTCGCGGGCAATGCGTGGTCATTCGTCAAGCCGTCTCCGACAACCGGCAGCGACGAGAACTCGCGGCACTCGAACATCGCCACGGCGTGGATGCCGGCTGATCCGCCTGCAACGTTCGGACGTCATCGTCTCGGCCGGTCAGTGATCGGGCGCTCCGGCCGGCCGGGACGGCAACGCCACACAGATCATGACCGCCACGACGGTGAAGCCCACCGCCCACCAGAAGGCGGTGTGGAACGCGTGGGCACGGTCGGCCGGGGTGAGCGCGCCGCTCGCCGATGCCTCGAGGATGACCGCGAGCACTGCGGTACCGAAGGCGCCACCGACCTGCTGGGCCAGGCGCGTGATGATGCTGGCGTGCGGGATCTCGTCCCGGTCGAGGCCCACATAGGCCACGGCCATCACAGGGATCATGACCGCACCCATGCCGAAACCGCGCACCAGCAACACCACCATCAGCCACCAGTTGTTCGTGGTCGCGTCGGCGAAGGCGAAGGGGACGGTCGCCGCACCCATGACGACGAATCCGGTGATCGCGACGATCCGTGCTCCGAGGGTGTCGGTGTACCTGCCGGCCACCGTTCGACTCAGCAGCGCGCCGATCCCCTGCGGGATCAGCAGCAGGGCCGCGGTGAGTGGGCCCGCCCCCTGTGCGACCTGGAAGAACAACGGCAGCAACAACATCGACCCGTACAAGGAGGCGCCGGAGAGGAACAGCACCGCTGAAGACGACCCGACCGGCCGGCGGGTGAGTAGACCGACATCGATGAGGGCGGACGCCGGACGGCGCATCGCGCGGGCGGCGAAGGCTGCGACGAGCGTGACGCCGACGACGATCGGCAACCAGGCGTCGGTGCGCGCGAAGCCGCCGTCGCCGTGGACGTTGGAGAGTCCGTAGAGGACGCCGACGAGACCGGGGGAGATCAGCAGGAGTCCTACGGTGTCGACCGGGGACGTGCGGTGGGGCCGTCGGCAGGCAGGTATTTGCAGGCGAGCGCGAAACCGATGATGCAGAACGGGACGTTGACCCAGAACAGCCACGGCCAGCCGCCCCAGTGGAGGATGATGCCGCCGACCACCGGACCGAGGATCGGTCCGAGTGCGGCGGGCAGGCTGATCATCGCCATCAATCGCCCGAGATTCGCCCCACCACCCGGGATCTGCTGAATGGCCAGCGTCGCCATCAGGGGCATCAGGATGCCACCGCCAACGCCCTGGATCACCCGAAACGTGATGAGACTCGCGGCATTCCACGCGAGACTGCAGGCGATCGAGGCGAGCATGAACAGCATCAGGCCGGCCAGCCACAGCCGTTTGCCGCCGAAACGCGACTGGGCCCAACCGACGAGCGGGATGGTCACGCCCAGAGCGAGGAGGTAGCCGGTGGCGACCCAACCGATGGTGGCGATGCTGACCGACAGGTCCCGGGCCAGGGTGTCCAGGGCGATGCTGACGATCGTCGAATCGAAGATGACGGCGACGCCACCGACGATCAGGACCATCGCGGAGAGGATCGCCGAACGGGGGATCGGCGGTGCGGCCGGGGTGGGGTGCGATGTGGCCATGCGCGAGCCTTCCCATCCGTAAGATACGAGTCTGTACCTAAGGCAAGCTGCGCCCGTGCGATAAGATACGCAAATGTATCCAACGGATGATCGACCGCGTCGGCGACGGGGCCAGGAACTCGATGACGCGATTCTCGATGCGGCCTGGGCTCAGTTGGCCGACTCCGGGTACTCCGGGTTCACCATCGAAGCCGTCGCCGAGCGGGCCGGCACGTCGCGGCCGGTGATCTATCGGCGCTGGGAGGATCGGGACGAGCTCGCCGGGGCGGCGATCACACACGCGATCAATCGGCTGCCCCGCGGCGAGCCGGCGGACACCGGCTCGCTGCGCGGCGATCTGCTGGCCTTGCTGCGGCGTTCCAACGACAGTCGCGGTGAGACGGCGGCCCTGCTCGTCGCCGTCGTCGGCGCCTATCACGCCGAGACCGGAAGGTCGTTCGCGGATTTGCGCAGGGAGGCGTTCGGTGAGCGCGCGGCGCGCACGATCGACGAGGTCTTCGATCGGGCGATCGCGCGGGGCGAGATCGACCCGGCACGGTTGACGCCGCGGGTGCGGGCGGTGGCCTTCGATCTCTTCCGGCACGACCTGATGATGAACATGCGTCCACTGACCGACGCGGAGATGACCGGCATCGTCGACGAGGTGGTACTGCCGCTGGTGATGCCGCGGGCAACGCCGAGCGCCGACGGCCGATGAGAGGGATGCCGACACGACGACGGCCCGGTCACCTCACGGTGACCGGGCCGTCGTCATACCGGATGATCAGGCGTTCGTCAGCACCTCGGTGGTCGAGATGGCCTGGGCCACACCGGAGACGGTGGCGGCGACCTTGACGGCCTCCCACACTTGCTCCTTGGTCAGTCCGGCGTCGCGGACGACCTTGGCGTGGGCCGCAGTGCAGTCGTGGCAGCCGTTGATGGTCGAGACGGCCAGGCTCCACAGCTCGAAGTCGGCCTTGTCGACACCCGGGTTGCCGATGATGTTCATCCGCAGACCCATCCGCACCTGGGCGTAGTCGTCGCCGAGGAAGCTCTTGGCCCGGTAGGCGACGTTGTTCATGCCCATGATCGAGGCGGCACCGAGGGCGGCGTTGTAGGCCTCGGCCGACAGGGTATCACCGGCCTCCTCGGCGATCTCGGTGAGCACCTTGGCATTTCGGCTCGCGGCGGCGGAGGCGAGGAAGGTGCCCCACAACTGCTGCTCGTTGAGCTCGGTGGTGCGCGCCAGCGACGACAGGTTGAGCTTGAGGTCCTTCGCGTAGTCGGGAAGGGCTTCCTTCAGATTGTCGATGCTCATATCAGTCCTTCTCAGACGCTCGCGGTCAGCAGTTCGCCGGCGTTGATCGTCGGATCGCCCTTCTTCCAGTTACAGGCGCACAGTTCATCGGACTGCAGGGCGTCGAGGACCCGCAGCACCTCGTCGACGTTGCGGCCCACCGAGCCCGCGGTGACCGACACGAACTGGATCTCGTTGTTCGGGTCAACGATGAAGGTGGCGCGATCGGCCACCCCGTCGGCGTTGAGAACGCCTGCGGCCGAGACGAGTTCGCGCTTGAGGTCGCTGAGCATCGGGAAGGGGAGGGTCTTGAGGTCCTCGTGCTGGGCACGCCACTGGAAGTGGACGAACTCGTTGTCCACCGAGGCGCCGAGGACCTGGGCGTCGCGATCGGCGAACTCCTCGTTGAGCTTTCCGAATGCGGCGATCTCGGTCGGGCACACGAAGGTGAAATCCTTGGGCCAGAAGAAGATGATCCGCCACTTGCCGGGATGGTCATCGCTGGAGATCTGGGTGAAGTAGTCGTCGGGTTGCTGGGCGTCGACCTTCGACAGGTCGCCTCCGATGACAGCGGTCAGGTTGTAGGCGGGGAACTGGTCCCCGATTGTCAGCAGAGCCATGGCGTGTGACGCTCCCTTTCGTCTCGCGTGACACCGTCGTCGGCGCATGCGACGACGGTGTGTCGTGGTGGTTACCCCTCAATTCTGCGCCGAAACCGCCGAAAGTGAAACGTGATGATTAGCACTATACTGATAGGTATGGCTGATAAAACTTATCAACCCTCGCTGGCCGGCCTGAGGGCCTTCGTGGCGTTGGCGCGGACACATCATTTCGGTTCTGCCGCAGCAGAACTCGGGGTCAGTCAGCCGTCGCTGTCGCAGGCGCTGGCGGGTCTGGAGAACGGGTTGGGGCGCAAACTCATCGAACGCACCACGCGGCGTGTCTTCTTGACACCGGAGGGGCGCACGTTGCTCGATCGGGCGATCGCGGTGACCGATGCGGCAGACGAGTTCCTGGCCGCCGCGGCGGGTGCCGACGACCCGTTGGTGGGCACCCTTCGGCTCGGGCTGATTCCGACCGTCGCCCCCTACATCCTGCCCACCGTGCTGCGCGGATTGCCGGAACAACTGCCGGACCTCGGGCTGCGGGTGGTGGAGGATCAGACCGCGCGGCTGCTCGCCGCGCTGCGCGACGGCTCACTGGACGTGGCGATCCTCGCGTTGCCCGCCGACGCGCCCGGCATCGCCGAGATCCCGATGTACGACGAGGATTTCGTACTCGCCCTGCCGTCCGGGCACCCGCTGGCCGGCCGTAGGCGCGTCGACCCGAGCACCCTGGCCGAACTCCCGCTGCTGCTGCTCGACGAGGGGCATTGCCTGCGTGATCAGGCCCTCGAGGTGTGCCGGCTCGCCGGGGTCTCGCCCGACCTCGGTCAGACCCGTGCGGCATCGCTTGCGACCGCGGTGCAGTGTGTCGAGGGTGGACTGGGCGTCACCTTGATCCCGGACACGGCCGTCGAATCCGAAACCGCCGGAGGAGAATTGGCAACCGCCCGATTCAGCGCGCCGCGACCGGGGCGGCGCGTCGGGCTGGTCTACCGCGAGTCCTCGGGGCGCGACGACGCCTATCGTCGGCTCGCCGGGGTCATTGCCGGCCTGATCGGTGCGGGTGGCTCGGTACGTGTCGTCGCGGGCGTCGTCCCGGCCTGAGCGAGGTGTGCGTGGACGACCGTGCCGCGTCTCACCGCCCGGTGACCGCGGCGAGTTCCTCCCACTCGTCGAGCAGGCTGGAATCGACCTCGCGGACCATGGTGCCCACCCGATCGGTGATGTCCTCGATCTCGTCGGTGGCAACCGCCAACGGAAGGCCCTGTCGCAGAACGCGATAGCAGTCGGAGAGATACCGCAGCACGATGCCCTCGCTGCGGGCGAGTCCGTAGGCCGAGATCAACTCGGTGAAGGTCATCGCCCGTTCGAGCATCTCCCGCAGCACGGATTTGGGCTTCGGCGGAAACCCGGACACCCACGGATGCCCGCGACGGTAGACGTCGAAGGCATAGGTGATCTCATCGGCCAGCGGACGGGGCCAGGTGATCTCCTCGAGGCGCGCCATCCGTTCCTCGTACTCGACGCCGTCGGCCTTCATCTCCGCGATCGCCGCATCCCGCGCCACCTTGCGCTGCGCCAACAGCACCGGACGCGGATCCTCCAGCGTGCATTCGAGAACGGAGACCACATCGAGGGCATACGTCGACGATTGCGGGTCGAGGAGTTCGAAGGCGGCGAGCGCGAACGCCGACAGGGGATTGGTGAGGGCGAAGTTCTCCGGCATGTCGACGCTGAGCGAGACATGCCGACCCTCGTCGTCGGGTTCGTCGAGTTGCACCACGATGCCGGCGTTGCGCAGGTCCCGGTACAGCGCGATGGTGTGCCGGATGTGACGCAACTGCCGATCCCGCGGCTCGTGATTGTCCTCCAACAGATGTCGCATCGCGGCGAAGCAGTCACCCGGCCGGCCGAGCACCTCGAGCAGCATCGCGGTGGTCATCTGGAAATGCGAGCGCAGCGGCTCGTCAGGCGCCTGCGCCAACTGCAGGAAGGTCTTCTCGCCCCACGACACGAACCCCTCGGGCGGCTTCTTGCGGACGATCTTGCGCAGCTTCTTCGGATCGTCGCCCGCCTTGGCGACCGCGCGGGCGTTGTCGACGTCGTGTTCGGGTGCCTGGGCGACGACGTAGCCGATGGTGTCGAAGCCGGCGCGCCCGGCGCGCCCGGCGATCTGATGAAACTCTCGGGCCCGCAGCCGTCGCACCCGGGTGCCGTCGTACTTGCTCAGCCCGGCGAACAGCACGGTGCGGATGGGTACGTTGATCCCGACGCCGAGGGTGTCGGTGCCGGCGACCACCTTGAGCAGGCCACGCTGGGCGAGACGTTCCACCAACCGGCGGTACCGCGGCAGCATCCCGGCGTGATGCACGCCGATCCCGGCGCGCAGCAGTTTCGAGAGGGTGTTGCCGAATCCGGTGGCGAACCGGAAGTCGCCGATCGCCTCGGCGATCACCGCCTTCTCGGCCTTGTCGCAGATCCGGGCCGACAAGAGCGCCTGAGCCCGCTCCACGGCGGCGGCCTGGGTGAAGTGCACGACGTAGATCGGGGCCCGGCCGCGGTCGATGAGATCCTCGATCGTCTCGTGGATCGGGGTCATCGCGTAGTCGTACTCCAGCGGGACCGGCCGCTGCGTGCCGGTGATCGCGGCGGTGTCGCGGCCGGTGCGCTCACGGAGGTCGTCGACGAAGAAGCCGACGTCGCCCAGCGTGGCCGACATCAGCAGGAACTGGGTGTGCGGCAACTCGATCAGCGGCACCTGCCAGGCCCAGCCGCGGTCACGCTCACCGTAGAAGTGGAATTCGTCGGCGACGAGCACGCCGATGTCGGCGCCGCCCCGCAACGCCAGGTTGGCGACGATCTCGGCCGTCGCGCAGATGATCGGGGCGTCGGCGTTGACGGCGGCGTCGCCGGTGAGCAAACCCACCGACTCGGCGCCGAACTGCTCGCAGAGATCGAAGAACTTCTCGCTGACCAGCGCCTTGATCGGCGCGGTGTAGAACGCCCGGCGGCCCTGGCAGCGGGCGAAATACACCGCGCCGGAGGCGACCAACGACTTACCCGAGCCGGTGGGCGTAGCCAGGATGACGTTGCTGCCTGCGAGCAACTCCAGCAGCGCTTCCTCCTGGTGCGGATAGAACTCGATCCCACGGTCGGACCACCACTGGGTGAAGTGATCGAGGGCGGCGTCCTCGTCGGTGGTCGGCGTGAGTGGGATGGTGGCCGAGCTCAGATCGGGAATGATCGACCGCCGGGGTTGCCGTCGGAGTCCTCACCGGCGTCATCGGTGCCGGTGCCGAACCCCGGCTGCTCGCCGGAGCCGTCCGGGGCGCCTAGATCGGCCAGGAACCGCTCGAGTTCGGCGCCCAGCTCATCACCGCTCGGGAGGGATTCCTCGGTGGCCAACAGCGAAGCGCGTTCGGTCTGAGCCTGCGCGAACGCGTCGTACTGCTGCTCGAGCGCGGTGACGACGGACTCGATCTCGGTGTTCCCCGAAACCTCGTTGTCGACCTGCTCGCGCACCTTCTCGGCGGCCGAATCCAGTGCTGCGACCGGCAATTCGAGCCCGGTGAGCGACGACACCGTTTTCAGCAATCGGGCCGCGGCGGCGGGGTAGTCGGTCTGCGACAGGTAGTGCGGCACGTGCACCGACAGCCCGGTCGCGCGTCGGCCGGCCTGGCCGAGGCGCAGTTCCAGCAACATCGAGGCGCTCGCGGGAAGTTTCATTGCCGAACCCCACCGGGGCAGATCGCCGAGCAGGTCGGGATCGCTGCCATGCGCGGTGAGCGACGGCGGCCGGGTGTGCGGTACGGCCATCGGAATGGCGTTGAGCCCGATCACATCGGTCACACCGAAATGATCGGCGAGCCTGCGCACCGCCTCGACGAACTTCTCCCACCGCAGATCGGGCTCGGATCCCGACAGCAGCAGGAACGGGCGGTCCTCGGCGTCGCGGATCGCGTGCAACGTCAGCGTCGGCATGGCGACATCGGTGAAGGTCTCACCGCTGAAGTCGATGGTGGGGCGGCGGGACCGGTAGTCGATCAGCTCGTCGGTGTCGAACGTGGCGACCAGGTCGGAGCCGAATGCATCGCGCAGATGCGTCGCGGCCAGCGCGACGGCGTGGCCGGCGTCGGCGAAACCGTCCAGTGCGTGGATCAGGACCGGGCCGGTCTCGGCGCCGTCCCGTTGGACGGCGGGCGTGGGGAAGGCGAGCTCGTACAGGGGCCGGTCGTCGGCTGAGTGCTCGTCCATGTCGTCCCTCCTGTCGTTCTCGTGCCGGTCGTTGTCGGTGCCGGTGGTTCTCGTGCACCGAATGTCCCGTGCACGGAATGTCCATTGTCACGTATCGGCGCTGTTCGGGGCGAATCCCGTGGTCATTCCGCTGGCGGTGCGCGTACCACCCCGCACGAAGGTCGTGGCCGCCGGTGAACTCTCCATCCGGTGACCTCTCCAGAAGTACAACCGCGACGCGGCGCGGTAATTCCCGGTTCGGTGCTCGGTGACCGGTTGTCCCCCGGCCGAGGGGACCCCGGAGTGTCGGTGGGCGACTTGGTCCACGGAGGTGGCACAGTGGGGCGTTGTGCGGGTGAGCAGAACGATCGGCACGACGCGTCGACGTCGGCCAACGGGTGTCGTCGGTCGCTCGTCTCTGCGCACGCTCACCCTGGTGGCCTGCGTGGTGATGCTTCCCGTGGCCGCCGGCTGCACGGTGACCGGGCATTCGGTGGCCGACTCGGGTGACCTGTCGTCGTCATCGGTGCAGGCCGACGACTTCCCGGTTCCGGGGGCGACCCGCGTACCCACTCCGGCGGTGCCGTTCGCCGTGGCAGGCCTCGCCGGAACGGACCCGGCGATCGCGAGTCCATCCGACTGCATTCCGCCGCGCGTCGACGCCACCGGCGCGGTGGTGTGGCAGGTGATCGTCGACGGTGGTGCCTCCTCCTACACGAGTGCGGTGACCCATGCCGACGACTCGGTCGCCGCGGACGCGGCCCGGGCCGGGCGCTGCCCGGAGACACTCTCGGGTGACGCCGCAGCCGGCACCCGGATCACGACGACCGTGCTGCCCGCACCGCCCGGGCCGACCGGCGTCGACACCGCGGCGATCCGACGCATCACCGGAAGCGGCGACGACGAGCATCGGGTGATCACCAGTAGTCTCACGCTGATCGGTCAGCGCGACGGGGTGCGGGTGTACGCGCAGTACCGCGCGCCGGGGGAGGATGCCCTCCCCGCCGACGCCGCGGCCGGCCTCGACTCGTTGTTCACCAAGGCACTGGCCGCCGCGTTCGGGTGACCACCCGCGGCACGGAGACGAGTACCGCCGGCCTGTGGATGGCGGGACATCGGGGGATAACCCGTCGTCCCGGCGGTCGCCCCGGCCGGAAGTGGCCGCGACCCGGCGAACCATGTGCGCATGACATTCACACACCCCCGCCGTCTCAAGGCCGGCTCGCTTCTCAGCGCCGTTCCCGCGCTCCTCGGCTTCATCCCCGAATCCTCGGTCATCCTCGTCGTGCTGCACCCTCCCAACCTGGTCGGAGTGGCGATGCGCTACGACCTTTCCCTGACCGAGTCCGGTGCTCCCGACGACGATCTGCTCGACGTTCTCGACCGGCTCGGCACCATCATCGAGCGACAGGGCGGCGGCGGTCCGGTCGTCGGGGTGATCGCCGATCGCCGATTCCACCCCGATGATCGGCGCTACCGTCAGGTGATGGCGGTCGCCAACCGCTTCCTGGCTGCGGTCGGTGGCATCGCCCAGGGATTCGTCGTCACCAACTTCGAGGAACACGCGCCCTGGCATCTCATCTGGGATCCGCGAGGCGACGGGCCGACCGGCGCGACCCTGAGATCCGTTTCGGCGACCGGCACCATGACCGACCCACGCACGTCGCCGACCGCGATCGCGTCGGCGGTCGAGACGGGCCGCCGGATCCTGGCGCGCCGTTCGGACATGGCCGCGATGCTCACGCCGCTGCCGCATTGCACGTCTGCGTCATGTGAGCGCAGCGAATCCCCGGCGACCGCGCCGATGGCGGTGGTGCGGCCCGGCGTCACCGACCCCGACGAATGTGCGGCGCTGCTCACGGATCTACTCACCGCGATGGCCGAACCACCCGACTTCGGTTGTGCGGGCGTGGCCCGACTGGAACGAGCGATCCTGACGCTCGACGTCCGGGACGCCGCACTGGCATGCGCGGTGACCGATCTGCGGGCCGGCGCCGAGTACCTCTGGCGCGAGCTGGCGCGGCGGCTGATCGGCACGGGCCGGGCGAGCGCGGCCACGCTGCTCGCCCATCTGCATTACGTCGCCGGTGAGGGTGGATACGCCGGGGTGGCCTTGGACTGTGCTCTCACAGCAGACCCGGACTGGGCGTTGGCCGGACTGCTCGATCGCGCGCTCCGCGGTGGCCTGGAGCCTGCCGTACTGCGGGAAACGATCGATGACAGCTACGCGCAGGCAGCCGAGTGGGGGATGGACCTGCCGCGCATGACGTTGCGTCAGGTCGGTTGACGTCGGTGGGTGTGGCCCTACAGCCCTACACCTTCTCGACGAAGATCGAATGGGCCATCTCGGCCGACAGCACCAGGCCGTCGTGTCCCGGGGTGTCGATCTCCACCTTGTGTGGTGTGCAGGTGACCGTTACGCGGGCGTTGGGGACCACGCCCGCCTCGCGGAGGTCGGAGATCAGTTCCCGGTCGGACTGGGCGTGTTCGGCGACGCGTCGCACGATGACGGCGACGGCGTCGCCCTGCGGCAGGTCCGACAGACGGGTGGCCGAATCCTTGACCGGCGGGGCCTCGGCGCCGAGTGCTTCGAGGCCGGGAATCGGGTTGCCGTAGGGGGAGGTCGTCGGATTGTCGAGCACGGTCAGCAGGCGGCGTTCCACGTTCTCGCTCATCACATGCTCCCAGCGGCAGGCCTCGTCGTGCACCTGATCCCAGGGCATCCCGATCACGTCGACCAGCAGACGCTCGGCGAGCCGATGCTTGCGCATCACGGCGACGGCGAGTCCTCGTCCCTTGTCGGTGAGTTCCAGATGGCGGTCGCCGGCCACCCGCAGCAGCCCGTCGCGTTCCATCCGTGCGACGGTCTGGGACACCGTGGGTCCGCTCTGATCCAAGCGTTCGGCGATGCGTGCGCGCAGCGGCACGATGCCTTCTTCCTCGAGGTCGTAGATCGTCCGCAAGTACATCTCAGTGGTGTCAACCAGATCGTTCACTCTGCGTAGTCCCTTCGTCCCCTCAAGGGTACCTTGACCAGCACCGGAATCGAGGCTGCCGGCCGCGTCCGGTCAACGTGCCTCTCGGCCACGCCGTCGAACGCCCGTTGTCACTACCTCACAGTGGAAGTGGGGGATATGGCCTAGCCTGAGTGGCGTGGCAAGACAGTGGAGTCCGCGATGACCGCCGCGGTGATCTGGAGTGAGGACTTTCTGTCCTACCGATGGGCGCACACGCATCCGATGAATCCGGTCCGGCTCGCGTTGACGATGACGTTGGCCAACAGTCTCGGAGTCCTCGACGACGTCGACCTCGCGCCGCCCCTGCAGATCGACGACGACCAGCTCGCCGTGGTGCACACCCGCGACTACATCGACGCGGTGCGAGCGGTCGGGTCCGGCACGGCATCGCTGTCGGGACCGCTGTTGGAGCGTCTCTTCGGCCTCGGGGACGCCGACAATCCGGTGTTCGACGGCATGCACGAGGCGGCTCGTCTCCTCGTCGGCGGCACCCTCGCCGCCGCCCAGGCGGTGGCCTCGGGATCGGTACGGCGCGCGGTCAACATCGGCGGCGGCATGCACCACGCCATGAAGTCGCGGGCCGCCGGGTTCTGCATCTACAACGACTGCGCCGTCGCGATCCGGTGGCTGCTCGACAACGGCTTCGACCGCATCGCCTACATCGACATCGACGCCCATCACGGGGACGGTGTCCAGGCCGAGTTCGTCGCCGATCCGCGGGTGATGACGATCTCCCTGCATCAACATCCGGCGACGTTGTGGCCGGGTACCGGCTGGCCCACCGAGATCGGCGACGACGACGCGCACGGCACCGCGGTGAACCTCCCGTTCATGCCCGGAACGCAGGATCGCTTGTGGTTGCGTGGTTTTCACGCGGTGGTGCCGTCGATGATCGCGGAGTTCCGGCCGCAGATCCTGATCAGTCAGTGTGGCGCCGACAGCCATCGCGCCGATCCCCTCACCGACCTCGCCCTCACCGTCGACGGACAGCGGGCGGCGATGATCGCGATGCGGGAACTCGCCGAACGGTACTGCGAGGGACGGTGGATCGCCGTCGGCGGCGGCGGATACGGCGTGGTCAACGTCGTGCCGCGCAGCTGGACACATCTGCTCGGTGTGGTCCTCGACCGCGACATCGCCGTCGACCGGGTGATCGATGAGTCGTGGCGGTCCTCGGCCGAGCAGATCGCCGGACGCATCTACGAGGAGTACGCGGCACAGCCGGTCGGCGTGATGGGTGACGACGGTGATGTCGCCTATGTGCCGTGGGACGGCGACACCGGACAGTCGCCGCCACCGGGAATCGACGAGTCGGCACTGCGCCAGACCGACCGAGCCATCATGGCGACCCGCAAGGCCGTCTTCCCGCTGCACGGACTCGATCCGGAGGACCCGCGTGACTGATCAGCGACCCGACACCGCGACCACCGACACAGCGAACTCGGATTCGGATCCGGCCACGCCCGATCAGCAGACGGCCGGCCAGCACACGTCCGGCGGATGGGATTATCCACGGCATTGGATCGCCGACGTGCTCGCCTCCGACGGCGGCGTCGTGCATCTGCGCCCGATCGTTCCCGATGACGCCGACCGCGTGGTCCGCTTCCACGCCGGGTTGAGTGAACGCACGCGGTACATGCGTTACTTCGGTCCGACGCCGACCCTGCCACCGCGCGAAGTGGTCCGGATGACCACCGTCGACCACAAGACGCGCGTGGCGATCGTCGCGGTCCTCGGCGGCGAGATCATCGCGATCGGCATCTATGAGGGCCTGGCCGCCGACGGGAAACCGGAGTCGGCCGAGGTCGCGTTCGTCGTCGCCGACGAACACCAGGGCCGCGGACTGGGCCCGATCCTGCTCGAGCACCTCGCCGGTGCGGCCGCCGAGAACGGATTCACCCGGTTCGAGGCCGAGGTGCTCAGCGAGAACCCGAATATGGTGGCGGTGTTCCGCGACGCCGGATACCAGATCACCCGGGCCTTCGACGGTGCCACCGTCCATGTGGAGTTCCTCATCGATCCCACCGAGGCCCTGATGTCGGTGCGCAACGCTCGGGAACGGGCATCGGAGGCCCGCAGCGTCGCCAACCTGCTGCGGCCGGCGTCGGTCGCTGTGATCGGCGCGTCGGCCGACCCGAAAAAGGTGGGTAATGCGTTGCTCGCCAACATCATCGCCGGTGGCTTCACCGGTCCGGTTTTCCCGGTCAACGGCCCCGCTCATCGCGGCGGGGACGCCGACGCCGAATCCGAGCCCGGCGCCGCGCACGGGGCCGGTCCCGGACACCACGGTCCCGGACACCACGGTCCCGGACATCACGGCCACGGCAATCCCCGACGGCCGGTCCGTGAACGTCCACCGTCGGTGCGCGGCATCCGCGCCTACGAGTCGGTGCGCGACATCCCGGATCCGGTGGATCTGGCCGTGGTCGCCGTGCCGGCCGCGGTGGTCGACACCGTCCTCGACGACTGCCTGGTGAAGGGTGTGCGCACCCTGGTCATCGTGTCGTCCGGATTCGGCGAGAGCGGGGAGGCCGGGCTCGAGAGTGAACGACGACTCGTCGAGCAGATCCGCGAACACGGCATGCGCCTGGTCGGTCCCAACGCGCTCGGCGTCGCCAACAACGACCCGGAGATCGCACTGAATGCGACTCTGGCGCCCCGTATTCCGGCCGCCGGGCGGGTCGGGTTCTTCTGCCAGTCCGGTGCCCTGGGCATCGCGATCCTCGACACCGCTGCACGTCGGCAGATCGGACTGTCGACCTTCGTCTCGGCCGGCAACCGCGCCGACGTCTCCGGTAACGATCTGCTGCAGTACTGGGATTCCGACACCGCCACCGACGTGGTGCTGTTGTACCTGGAGAGCTTCGGCAACCCACGGAAGTTCTCCCGGATCGCGCAACGGGTGTCGCGGACCAAGCCGATCGTCGCGGTGAAGTCGGGCAAGGGCGCGATGACCGCGGTTCGCGCCGCGCGATCGGCCGGGGCCCGACTCGACGACCGCATCGCGCAGATGGTCCTCGAACAGGCCGGGGTCATCCAGGTCGACACCATCCCCGAACTCTTCGACTGCGCAACGATATTCGCCTATCAGCCGCTGCCCCGAGGTCCGCGCACCCAGGTCATCGGCAATTCGTCGGTCATCGCGAGTCTGGCCGCCGACACCGCGCGCACCGGCGGACTCGAGGTCATCGGCACCGTGGACCTGGGGGCCGGCGCGTCGGAGGAGGAATTCGAGTCGGCGGTCGCGGCGGCGATGGTCGACGACGGGGTCGACGCCGTCATCGTGGTCTTCGTACCGCCGGTGGCCGTCGACGCCGATTGGCATGCACGTGCGCTCATGGCCGCAGCGAACACGCCGGGCGGCGTTCCGAAACCGATCGTCACGACCTTCCTCGCGGTCGAGGGCATCCCGCCCGGACTGATGCGACCGGGACCGCACGGGTTGCCGGAGCGCGGATCCATCCCGTCCTACGGCAGCCCGGAGCGGGCCGCGGCGGCGCTGGCGAACGCGTGGCAGTACGCGCGGTGGCGCGGCACCCCCGAACCCACCTTCGCGCGACCGGCGGGTACCGATGCCGAGGCCGCCCGGATGTTCGTCCGTGAGCACATGGACGGTCTCACCGACGGACAGTCCGGCGATGGGGGTCGCGACCTCACCGAGGTCGAGGCCGCCACCCTGCTCGGCTGGTACGGCATCGACGTGGTGGAGTTCCGCGAGGTCCGCACCATGCACGAGGCCAGCGCCGCGGCCCGGGAACTCGGCTTCCCGGTCGCGGTCAAGGCCACGTCACCGGGATGGCGCGGCCGGCTCGACCGGGAGGGCGCACGTCTGGACCTGCCCGACCCGACATCGGTGGTGACCGCGTTCGCCGAATTGATCGAGCTCACCGGCGATCCGGTGCTGCACGTCCAGAAAATGGCCCCGAAGGGAGTCGGGACCGTCGTCACCATGCGCGACGACCCGTCGTTCGGGCCGCTCATCTCGTTCGGGCTGTCCGGCAGCACCTTCGACCTCCTCGGCGACCGCGCCTACCGGGCGGTGCCGCTGTCGGATCGCGATGCTGCCGAGCTCGTGGCGGCACCACGATCGGCACCCCTGCTCGACGGCTACCGCGGAGAAGAGCCGATCGACAAGGAAGCACTCACCGACCTGCTGCTGCGCATCTCCACGCTCGTCGACGACATCCCGGAGATCCGTGAGGTGGTGTGCGATCCGATACTGGTTTCGCCCGACGCCGTCGCGGCACTGAGCGCCCGGATCCGAATCGGCCCGGTGCCCTCCAGGAAGGACGCCGGGCCGAGACGGTTGAGTTAGTCGATCAGCTGGCGTAGGCGCGCAGACGCTCGGCGCGGTCGCCCTGACGCAGCTTGCCCATCACCTCGCGTTCGATCTGACGCACCCGCTCGCGGGAGAGTCCGAACATCCGGCCGATCTGATCGAGCGTGCGGGGCTGCCCGTCGTCGAGTCCGTAGCGCATCCGGATCACCTGCTGCTCGCGCTCGTCGAGCGTCGCGAGCACGGCCCGCACGTCGGAGTGCAGCAGTCCGGCGATCACCGCGTTCTCGGCCGAGGTCGCCTCGGCGTCCTCGATGAAGTCGCCGAGCGGTGCCTCCTCGTCACTGCCGACGGGCATGTCCAGGCTCACCGGATCACGGCTGTGATCGAGCAGGTCGGCGATCTTCTCCGCCGGGATGCCCGACTCGGTGGCCAACTCGTCGTCGGTCGCCTCCCGTCCGAGCTGCTGATGCAGTTCACGCTTGATCCGGGCGATCTTGTTGACCTGCTCCACGAGGTGGACGGGCAGCCGGATCGTGCGGCTCTGATCGGCCATGCCGCGGGTGATCGCCTGCCGGATCCACCAGGTGGCGTAGGTCGAGAACTTAAAGCCCTTGGCGTAGTCGAACTTCTCCATCGCACGGATCAGCCCGAGGTTGCCCTCCTGGATGAGGTCGAGCAACGGCATACCGCGTCCGGTGTAGCGCTTGGCCAGCGACACCACCAGGCGCAGGTTGGCCTCGAGTAGATGCGAGCGGGCCATCTCACCCTCGCGGATGACCGTGTTCAGATCGCGCTTCTTCGCGGCCGACAACCGCTTCTTGGTCGCCAACACGTGCTTGGCGTACAGGCCGGCCTCGATCTGCTTGGCGAGTTCGACCTCCTGCTCGGCGTTGAGCAGTGCGGTGCGACCGATCCCGTTCAGATAGACACGAACGAGATCGGCCGCGGGTGACTGAGCGTCGAGATCCTGCTCGGTCATGGCGGGTCGTGTGGAGGTGCTGGGTGCGTCGGTGAGATCAGTGAACGACGTGGTGGAGCGAGCAACGGTGGAGCGTGACATTCCGGCCTCCTGACTTAGGTGCATACAACCGGTCCAACGCGGATGTGTGGACGAAAGTTCCCCGGACGTGCTGGCGCCCCCGCTGTCACGAGTGCGGTGAGCTGCGCAAACGCAACAGTGGCTGCCGGAGCTGCTGAGAAGTTGCTGAGATGGTGAAGTGCCGGAACACGATCACGCACCCCGCGCGGGCGTTGCCGGTGACGTGCTCGGGACGACGAGGCCGCTCCGGGGCGGCCCGTCAGTTCTCGTGCGGCCCGTCAGTTCTCGTGCGGCCCGTCAGTTCTCGTGCGGCCCGTCGACGGTCGTCGAGTCGATGCTGCGGCCCGAGGGGCCCAGCGCCGGTGGTCCCACCACGTGATGATCGGGTCCGTACTTGTACTGCGGAACCTCGCCGCGTTTGCGGGGCGGACGATCGTTGGCGATCAGCACCGCGACCCAGGGCAGCGGAATCGACGCCGCGATGATCGCCAGGGCCCACCAGCCCGAACCCGTCGACGAGTACACGATGCCCGCGATGATCAGCGCCGGGACGCGGAAGGCCATCAGCGTGAGGTATTTGCGCACCCGGGCACGATGTTGCTCGTCGTACGGCGTGGGTGCACCGGTGATCAGGAAGGCGTCGGCGTTCCGGCGATCTCCCGTGGATCGCTGCGCCGCGTCGTGTTGATCACCCATGGATCCACTGTCCCACTTTCGTCGACCGCGCGCACCGTCGGGTTCGGCGGACATGTCGGGGTCGGGTCGCTGCTCGCGCGCTGGTGACCCGGGCCGGTCGTGGCGCACAATAGAAGCCATGCCCACCGAAACCATTGAGCGTCCCGATCTCGACGAGCGGATCGACACCGACACCCGGACAGACGAGCGGCCCGACGCCGACGCCACCGACCACGGCGATGACGATCGCCCCAAGTTCTTCCACTACGTCAAGAAGGACAAGATCGCCGAGAGTGCCGTCATGGGCAATCATGTCGTCGCGCTGTGCGGGGAGACCTTCCCGGTGACACGTTCGGCCAAGCCCGGCTCACCGGTCTGCCCGAAGTGCAAGAAGATCTACAACCGGATGCGGAAGAGCTGAGTGCCGGCGCCGCCGGGCGGCGTCACCCGTCGTCGGACCGATTGCGTCGGATCGGTCCGCTCGACAGCCGGTCCGGCAACGTCTTGAGTTGCTCGGTGACCTCCGCGGTCTGACTGTGCACCCACTTGCGGACGTGAATGGTGACGGCCGGTTTGGCCGGCCACAGCGACTGCACCGCCGCATTGAACTCGGCACCGATCACGATGGCGAACCCCAGGAAGAATGTGAACAGCAGGAAAGCGATCGGGGTTGCGAGCGCGCCGTAGCTGTAGCCGGCGCGGGTGATGGCGGCGAGGTAGAGACGCAGGAAGTAGCTCGCCACCCAGAAAGCGATTCCCGCGACGACGGCGCCGCCGACGAGTCGATGCCACGGCAGCGGGTTCGGAAGCGCCAGGTGATACAGCGTGGTCAGCACCAGCAACAGCAGCAGCGCGACGAACGGGAAGTAGCCGATGTTGATCGCCGAGGTCACCAACGGGTCCCAGGACTCGGGAACGATGTCGCGCAGGTAGTTGGGGCCCAACGCCACCAACGGCAGCAGCGGCACCGCGACGGTCAGGAACGCCAGGTAGAGCAGCAGCGCGAAGATGCGTTGCCACACCGGGTTTCGGACCTCGTGCTGGTCGTGGGCACGCACGATGGAGGCGACGAAACATGACACCGCCGACGACCCGGCCCACAGTGACAGCACGAAACCGATCGACACCACGCCCACCCGGCCGCGGCCCAGGACGTTGTCGACGGTCGGCTTGATCAGGTCGTCGACGACATTCGGGGAGAAGGTGCGTTGGGCGAAGGACAGGATGCGTTCGTAGATGACGTCGACGGTGTCCGGGCCGAACCACCCGGCCACGTAGCCGACGCTGCCGAGCAGCCCGAGTAGCAGCGGAGGCAACGAGAGGGCCTGCCAGAACGCCGCTTGCGCCGCCCAACCGACGATGCCGTCATCCCAGGCCTTGACGATCGTGCGCCAGACGAGTGTCGGGATGTTGCGGACCACGGGCGTGCGGGGCTGCGGTGGAGCGTCGGCCGGGTCGTCCTGACCGGTGCGCGGATCCGACGGAGCGGTGTCACGTTCCTTCGACAGCGTCCGATGGTGTGCGTCCGGCGCGTCGAGTTCCACCGACACCGGCGCCGGGTTGCGTCGCGGAGCGGATAACGGTGCTGTCGGGGTCTCACCGCGCGGTGGATGCGGCGTCACGGGCCGGGCGGGACCGATCACATCGGTGTCGGCCCCCGCGCCCGCGGGTGCCGGGCCACCGCCCGCCGGGCGCGGCGCCGGACCGCCGGCCGTGACGTCGGGCCGCCGTCGCCGGGGTGCCCCCGGCGACACGGTGTCGTCGGGGGTCATCGGTGCGGGATTGCGGCGTCGGGTGCTGATGTGTCCAGCATCCCCGATCAGGCCCGGCGATGGGCGACCACCCCACGCGCGACACGCGGGGCGGGGTGTGGCCGACACGCCGCACCGAGGAGGAGGACGCGGATATCACAGGAGTGTCGGCGGGTGCAGGGCCCGAGGGGCTCGGTAGAGTTGTCGCGTCCGCGCGGTGCGTCACCGCTTGCGCCCCATCGCGATCCCTGTCCCCAGCCCGTGTTTCCCTGTCCAGCACTGCCGACCCTCGGAGCCAGCACCCTTGACCTCTGCCGAAAACGTTGTCGTCCCCACGGTTTCGGGACCGCCGCTGCGGGCCTGGCAGCGCCGGGCCCTGACGCGGTACCTGGCGCAGGGCCCGAAGGACTTTCTGGCCGTGGCCACGCCCGGCGCGGGCAAGACCACATTCGGGCTGCGTGTCGCCCGCGAGTTGCTCGACGATCGGACCATCGAGCAGATCACCGTCGTGACACCGACCGAACACCTCAAGCATCAGTGGGCCCAGGCGGCCGCGCGGGTGGGGATCGCGCTTGATTCCCGGTTCAGCAACTCGGCCGGTCAGACGAGCACCGACTTCGACGGTGTGGCGGTGACCTACGCGCAGGTGGCCGCACACCCGACCCGGCACCGGGTGCGGACCGAGAACCGCCGCACGCTGGTCATCCTCGACGAGATCCATCACGGTGGTGACGCGAAGTCGTGGGGTGAGGCGATCCGGGAGGCCTTTGACGACGCCGAACGCCGGCTCGCGCTGACCGGAACCCCGTTCCGGTCGGATGACTCACCGATCCCGTTCGTCACCTACGAACCCGAGCCGGGTGGCGGCCAGCGGTCACGTGCCGACCATAGCTACGGCTACTCCGATGCCCTCGCCGACGGCGTCGTGCGGCCGGTGGTGTTCCTGGCCTACTCGGGTCAGGCGAGTTGGCGCACCAACGCCGGTGAGGAGTTCACCGCGCGTCTCGGGGAGCCGTTGTCGGCCGAACACACTGCGCGGGCGTGGCGAACCGCGCTCGATCCGCACGGCGACTGGATTCCCGCGGTGCTGCAGGCCGCGCACACGCGCCTGGGGCAGATCCGTGCCGCCGGGATGCCCGACGCCGGTGGCCTGGTGATCGCGACGGATCAGTCCGTGGCCCGCGACTACGCCGAACTGATCGAGTCGATCACCGGGCGGGCACCCACGCTGGTGCTCTCCGACGACCCGAAGGCGTCGTCACGGATCGCGGAGTTCGCCGCGTCCGACGACCAGTGGATGGTCGCGGTCCGGATGGTGTCCGAGGGGGTGGACGTGCCGCGGCTCGCGGTCGGCGTGTACGCGACGAGTTCGTCGACGCCGCTGTTCTTCGCCCAGGCGATCGGTCGGTTCGTGCGGTCACGTCGGCCGGGAGAGACCGCGAGTGTCTTCCTGCCGTCGGTACCGGTCCTGCTCACCCTGGCCAGCGAGATGGAGGCGCAGCGGGACCACGTCCTGGGCAAGCCGCATCGCGAGAGCGACGGCCTGGACGACGCACTGCTCATCGATGCCAACAAGCAGAAGGACGAGCCGGGGGAGGACGAGCGCGGATTCCAGTCGCTGCACGCCGACGCCGAACTCGATCAGGTGATCTTCGACGGTTCGTCGTTCGGTACCGCGACCTTCTCGGGAAGCGAGGAGGAATCCGACTATCTCGGGTTGCCGGGCCTGCTCGACGCCGATCAGGTGCGTGCGCTGCTGCGCAAACGCCAGGAGACCCAGGTGGAGCAGCGCACCGCGGCGGCGTCGGCGCCACCCGCCGAGGCACCACAGCGGGCGACGGGTGAGAATCTGGCGGCGCTGCGCAAGGAACTCAACACCCTGGTCGCCATGCATCACCACCGGACGGGCAAACCGCACGGCGTCGTGCACAGCGAACTGCGTGCCAAGCTCGGCGGACCGCCCACGGCGATGGCGTCGGGCGATCAGCTGCGTGAACGTATTCAGGCGCTGCGGGAGTGGCGCTGACCCTCGCCCCACGGCCGGGTGGCTTCCGGGCCGCGACACGAAACGACCCGGGACCGGTGGCGCCTGCCACCGGACCCGGGTCGTGGGTCCCTCGGTGTGGAAATCGGGGCCGATCGATCGGGTGTGATCGGATCGGTTGGTCCGGCCGGTTCGGCCGGACACCGGTTCAGACGAGTTCGCCGGCAGATTCGTCGACGGTCGCCTGCAGTTCCACGAGACGTGCCTCGTGCTCATTGAAGTGATGCCGGCAGAAGAGGAGTTCGCCGCCCTTCGGGAGAACGGCACGCACCTTCGCTGCGGCGCCGCAGCGGTCACAACGGTCCGACGCGGTCAACGGCAGGGAGATCGGGGGTGTGGTCGCGATGTCAGGCATTGTTTCCTCCGTCCCGGTCCGGCACTCGCAGGTGCCATTCCTTCTTGAGCCGACACATCCGGGCGATGCATCAACCTCACTGTGTCAGACGTTGTGGGGTTGCGTATTGTTCCGCGCACCCGTCGGCGTGTGTCGTCACTCACCCGTAACACGCGTGCGCCGCCCGCAACACGAGATCAAATCCCTGTTACCGGCGGCGCGACGTGGATCACATTCACCGTGAGCGGAATGTGAAGGGCGGTCGGCGATCTCAGCCCGCGGCGACGGCCGGGGACGGCGCTTCGGTGGCTCGTTCGCGTTCCTCCCGCAGTGCGCTGATGGCGTCGGAGGACTCCAGGTCGCGGTCCCGCAGATATTCGCGCAGCGAGTAGGCGAATGCGGCGGCCCAGGCCACGACGATGACGGTGTAGATGACCGTCTGCGCCGGACGGGGGACGTCGACGAGATCGGCGCGCAGCAGGGTGCGCGTATTCGTCAGGATGATCAGTCCACCGACCGAGGAACCCAGCAGTCGCGGCGGCACATGCCGCACCAGCCACGCGGCCAGGGGTGCGGCCAGCACACCACCGACCAGGATGGCGCCCACCCATGCGGAGTTGATGCCCTGCGATCCGAGGCTCACGAGGAATCCGAGGCTGGCCGCGACCGCGATGATGAACTCGCTGGTGTCGATCGATCCGATGACCTTGCGGGGTTCGAGACGCCCGCTGGCCAGGATCGCCGGGGTGCCGACCGGTCCCCAGCCGCCGCCACCGGTGGCGTCGACGAACCCGGCGACCAGGCCGAGAGGTGACAGGAATCGTTTGCGCAGCGGCTTGCCGAGGTGTTCGCGGGGAATGCCGGAGAAGGTGAAGCGAACCAGGATGTAGAGGCCCAACGCCAGCAGGATGGCGGCCATCACCGGCGCGGCCGCCTCGGTGGACAGGTGCGAGAGGACCGTGGCGCCGACGAATGCGCCGATGGCGCCGGGAAGCGCGATCCGGCGGACGACCTTCCAGTCGACGTTGCCGAACCGCCAGTGGGAGACGCCGGAGACCAGGGTGGTGCCGATCTCGGCGAGGTGGACGGTGGCCGACGCCGCCGCGGGGTTGGTGCCGATCGCCAGCAGCAGGGTGGTCGTGGTGACGCCGTAGGCCATGCCGAGGCTGCCGTCGACGAGTTGGGCGGCGAAGCCCACGAGGCCGATGAGGACGAGAGTGCGCATCAGTGGATGTCTTTCGGTGGTGACGGTGAGGGTGCGAGCCGATCAGCGGTTGCGAGGACAGATCGCGACCGACGGCGCAGGTGTGTGTGGGGGGGCGTGCCCGCGCTCAGGTCACCGACACAGCATGGATGCGACCCGTAACAGGTCGACGAGGCGACGGCTGACCAGCACGGGGAGCCCTCGGATGTCGGAAAGCGGCATGCCGGACATCCTATGAGTGACCGGGGCGCGGTACCGCATCGGTGCCGGGGTCGCGATCAGCACGGGCGCAACCCTTGACACGGGTGCCGACAGGGGGCCGTGAACGATCAACGCCCCGGCCATGCGGCCGGGGCGTTGATCTGATGATGCGGCGTTGTCAGTCCAGGTAGTCGCGCAGGACCTGGGACCGCGACGGGTGGCGCAGCTTCGACATGGTCTTCGACTCGATCTGCCGGATGCGTTCGCGCGTCACGCCGTAGACCTGTCCGATCTCGTCCAGCGTGCGCGGCTGACCGTCGGTCAGACCGAAACGGAGTCGGACGACGCCGGCCTCACGTTCGGAGAGGGTTTCCAGCACGGACTGCAGCTGATCCTGTAGCAGCGTGAAGCTCACCGCGTCGACCGCGACGACCGCTTCGGAGTCCTCGATGAAGTCACCGAGCTGCGAATCGCCTTCGTCGCCGATGGTCTGATCCAGCGAGATCGGTTCACGCGCGTACTGCTGGATCTCCAGCACCTTCTCCGGCGTGATGTCCATCTCCTTGGCGAGTTCCTCGGGGGTCGGCTCGCGGCCGAGGTCCTGGAGGAGTTCGCGCTGGATACGGCCGAGCTTGTTGATGACCTCGACCATGTGGACCGGGATGCGGATGGTGCGGGCCTGATCGGCCATGGCACGGGTGATGGCCTGGCGGATCCACCAGGTGGCGTACGTCGAGAACTTGTAGCCCTTGGTGTAGTCGAACTTCTCGACCGCACGGATCAGGCCCAGGTTGCCCTCCTGGATGAGGTCCAGGAAGGCCATGCCGCGGCCGGTGTAACGCTTGGCCAGCGAGACGACGAGACGCAGGTTGGCCTCGAGGAGGTGATTCTTCGCCCGGTTGCCGTCGCGCGAGATCCAGTTGAGGTCTCGTTTGGCGGCGGTGGACACCTTCTCGCCGGATGCCAGCATGCGCCGCAACCGCTCGGTGGCGAACAGGCCGGCCTCGATGCGCTTGGCAAGTTCGACCTCCTCCTCGGCGTTGAGCAGTGCGACCTTGCCGATCTGCTTGAGGTAGGCACGCACCGAATCGGCCGATGCGGTCAGTTCCGCGTCCTTGCGGGCCTGCCGCAGGGCCTCGGATTCCTCTTCGTCCCAGACGAAGTCGCCGGACTTGGCCTCCTTGGCGTCCTCTTTGGGCTTGGCTGCGGTGGCCTTGGAGGTACCGGTGGCGGCGGCCGGTGCCGGCGCGTCGGTCTTGGTGGCGTCGCCGTCGGCCTCGGCATCGTCCTCGTCGTCGTCCGAGTCGTCCTCGGACTCGTCCTCGGCGTCGTCGTCGATCTCGACGTCATCGATCTCGACGTCGTCGAGCTCGGTGTCGGGGACGTCGATGTCGTCGATCGAGGTGGGCTCGTCGTCGGAATCCTCGGTGGCATCGGCGGCGCCCGTGGCCACGGCCTTGGCGGCGGTCTTCTTCGCAGCCTTGCGGGCCGGGGCCTTCTTTGCTGCGGTCTTGCGGGCGGTTGCTTTCTTGGCCGCCTTCTTGGCGACCTTCTTCGCGGGTGCCTTGTCAGCCGCGGGGGCGGTTGACGTCGGATCCTCGACCTCGGCGTCGTTCTGGCGGGTCTGGGTGGCTGCCACGTACAACCTTTCGGATACGAATCGTGTCTATCGTTGCGGCAGCGGTGAGCCGTCGCTGATCAGGGCTTGATCCGGCGTGAAGTCGCCGGTGCGGACCATTGTAACGACACCCTCCGGCCGAATGTGACAAAGGCCTGGTCAGGATGGCTGTGTCAAGGTCACGGTCAGACGCGGAGACCCTGGTTGACGGCCATCGCGGCCCCGACGATGCCCGCGGTGTTGAGTAGGGTGGCCGGCACCACCGGGGTGGAGTTGGTCAGCAGCGGAATCCACTTGTCGGACTTGCGGCTGATTCCGCCTCCGGCGATGAAGAGTTTGGGCCAGAACAGGGCCTCGTACTCCTTGAGAACGGTCGACACCTTCTGGGTCCACTTCCCATACGACCATCCCTTCTCCTCCTTGATCCGTGAGGACGCCTGGTGCTCGGCCTCCTTGTTGCCGACGATGAGGTGCCCGAGTTCGGTGTTGGGCACCAGGGTTCCGTTGATGAGGATGGCCGAGCCGATCCCGGTACCGAAGGTCAACAGCATAACCACGCCGCTGACGCCCTTACCCGCCCCGTAAGCGTCCTCGGCCATCCCGGCGGCGTCGGCGTCGTTGAGCACCGACACCTGCCGTCCGCCCATCATCTCGCTGAAGAGGGCGTACACGTCGGTCCCGATCCAGGCGGGATCGATGTTGGCAGCGGTCCGCATCACACCGTCGGTGATAACGCCCGGCAGGGTGATGCCGACCGGTCCGGCCCAGTCGAAGTGGGCCACCACCTCGGCGACGCCCCCGGCGACCGCATTGGGTGTCGCGGGCTTGGGGGTGAGGACCTTGAACCGCTCGCCGACCAGCGCACCCGTGTCGAGGTCGACGATCCCGCCCTTGATGCCCGACCCGCCGACATCGACGCCGAAGCCCAGATTCGTTGCGGTGGTGGGGGAGTCGGGCACTGCGGAGTCGGTCATGGCGAGTCCTCTCAGGCGATGGTCGGGTGCCGGCCGACGATCACGCTCGCCGCGGCGTCTTCAGGCTATCGACACCGCGCGCAGGTCGCAGGGGTGTGCGGAGAACTCTCGTCGGGGGCGCCGGGCCCGACTTGCCCGATCGCACCGTCGGCCGGCGGGTGTGCTCACATGGAACGGTGGAGCACGCAGACAGGCAGGGTGTCGTCGACCATCGGTCCGGGAGTTCGGACGTGTCCGAGGCGGGTGGGGGCGCGGCCGACATCGACCCGGCGTCGTTGGGCGCGGTGGCGGTTGCGGTGGCGCACGAGGCCGCCGCACACGTGCGCACCCGACGGCCGGAACTGTTCGGTGGACCGGGTCCCGGCGCGGCCGAGGACGGCGTCGACGATGCGGTGACGACCAAGTCGACGCCCACCGATCCGGTCACCGTGGCCGACACCGAGACCGAGGCACTGATCCGCGCGATGCTGCATCGGCTGCGGCCCGGTGACCACGTCCTCGGGGAGGAGGCCGGCGGCAGCGTCGCCGTGCCGACCGGAGTGCGCTGGGTCGTCGACCCGATCGACGGGACGGTCAACTTCATGTACGGCATCCCGGCGTATGCGGTGTCGGTGGCCGCGCAGATCGACGGGCGATCGGTGGCGGGTGCGGTGGTCGACGTCGCACGGCGGGTCACCTACTCGGCGACGCTGGGTGGCGGTGCCGTCATGACCGTCGACGGAGTGCGAACCCCGTTGCGATGCAACGCCATCGACGAGGTGGGCCTGGCGTTGGTGGCCACCGGTTTCGGGTACGACGCCCGCCGGCGGCGTGCGCAGGGGGCGCTGGTGGCGCAGTTGCTGCCCAAGGTGCGGGACTTGCGCCGGATCGGGGCCGCCGCACTTGATCTGTGCATGGTCGCCAGCGGTGCCGTCGACGCGCACATCGAACACGGCCTGAGTCCCTGGGATTGGGCGGCGGGTGGGCTCATCGCCGCCGAGGCGGGCGCGAGAGTGCTGTTGCCGCCGCCGGATTCACGCTCGGACGACGGTCATCCCACGATCGCGGTGGCACCGGGGATCGCCGAGAGTTTCATCGCACTCCTCGACTCGGTCGATGCCCGGAGGGCGCTGCCCGCCCAGGCATGATCTGAGGCCGAACCCCGCGCCGGTCGCGGCGGGCGCGATCAGCAGCGCTGGGAATGCACGGCGCTGACCAGACCCGGGTCGACGCCGCTCTGCGGGTTCTTCGGATCCGCCGACCGCAGCGCCTCCAGCGCCGCCTGCGCATCCTGGGACTGCTCCTGGGCCTCGTAGTACTCGCCGAGCGCGACGTCGACGTCGGTGCCGCGACGTCCGTCGTTGACGAGTTGGGCGCACGGGATCGCGAGCCACACCGCCGCCGCGGCCGCCTGTCCGGCCGGGCCGAAGCGGATCTGCGCGACACAGTTGAGATCGTGGTTGGGGTAGAGCGGGTCGTCGCCGTAGGCGGAGTCGCTGGCCGGGGTGAAACCCTGCGCCGTCAGATCGCCCGACGCCGAGCGTGCCGCGCCGCGCTGTGTGGACGCGTTGAGCACCCGCACCTGGAATGTCGACAGCGCCGCCGGAGCGACCTTGAGCATGTCGTCGCGATCGACGACGGTGGAGGTCGGTTGTTCGGCGGAGGTCGGCGCCGGGGCCGCGTCGGCCGGTGCGGAATCGGTGGCGGAGGCACTCGCCGGGGTCGGAACGTTGCAGTCGGTGGGCGTCGCGTCGGCCTCCGAGCCCGCCAGCGCCACCGACCAGGCGATGACCCCCAGGGCAGCGAGCACGGCCAACACGATGAGAATGGGCCGGCTTCGGCGTCGGCGATACGGTCGCCCGTTGTGATCGGTGGGGTAACCGGTCGTAATCTGCGAGACCACCGTGGACTGCGCTCCTTCATCGCCAGCGGATTTGGGCCCACTGTAGAGGGTCCGTCCGTCGCCGGATCGGAGGCGGCGCCGACCAGAGATGGCACCGTGACATTCTCCGCGCCCACCGGGTGGCGGAGAGGAACGGGCTGCGTCGAGTGGCGATCGAGCCCGACCGAGCGGCGGTGACCGGCGTGATTGACTCTGTGCGATGTCTCCACTATGCTTCGGGCGCCCGCTCTCCCGAGCCCGAGGCGAGTAGGCATCAAAACGTGAGCAACTTCACAACGATCCGGTGGTCGATGGGTAACGAATCGCCCCGGTCATGACGTTGTAGGTACGCCGGCAAGACAATCCCGGCATGTACGGCACCCAGGGTTCATGACGGTCACAAGCCGAGGACTGCGTGGTGCGCTCCTCCAACCAGGTAAGGCACACAATGGCTACTGATTATGACGCGCCACGACGCACGGAGAGCGAAGACCTGAACGAGGACTCGCTCGAGGAACTGAAGGCGCGGCGCAGCGAGGCACAGGCCGCGGCCGTCGACGTCGACGAGACAGACACCGCGGAGTCGTTCGAACTCCCCGGGGCGGACCTGTCCGGTGAAGAACTGTCGGTGCGGGTCATCCCGAAGCAGGCCGACGAGTTCACTTGTAGCAGCTGTTTTCTCGTTTATCACCGCAGTCGACTCGCCCGTGAGAACGGCTCGTCGATGATCTGCGTCGACTGCGCCTGAGGTCGTCGGGGCGCTGCCCGGCGAACGGCGGGCCGGGTCGCCGGTGACCCTTATGAGGGCGCCGCGGCGTCCGGCACTCCGAGGGCTTCCAGCAATTCGCCGGGCCGACGGGTCGACACCAGCCAGTACGGGGTCGGGTCGTCGGGGTCGTCGAGAACCAACAGCACCATCGTCTTGACCCAGGCGTGGTGCACCAGGAATGCGGCCGGGTCGAGCTGGCGTCCCAGGGCCGCGCTCTTCGCCGAGGCGCTGATCGTCGCACCTCGAGCTATCACCGAACGCGGCAGGCGCGCCTTGCCCGCCCGGAGTTCGCCATCGGTCGTCACCCGGATGCGTGTGCGACCCATCGACCAGAGCGCCAACGCGCACACGATCGCGGTACCCACGTATCCGAGGTATCCCCATCCCGAACGGTGTGCCGAGAGCTCGATCTCGTGCCCGACCACGCCGGTCACCACCGCCGCGGCCAGCCACCACCACCACGGGACGCTCAGTCGTTCGTCGAAACGTGTGTCGCCCCCGGTGGCCCGATCGGCTGCGGAGCCACCGGCCGACCCGACGGCATTGCCTGCGGTCTGGGCGTCGGGATGGGACTCGCTGGGTTCGGGATCACTCACAGGGCCAGCGTAGTCTGCCAGCGTGACATCAGATCTCACCCCTGGTCCGAGCGACTCGCTGCCACCGGTTCGGGTCCGCCGCCTCGATCCCGATCTTCCGCTGCCGGCCCGGGCACACCCGGGCGACGCCGGCGTCGACCTCTGTTCCACCATCGACCTCGAACTTCCCGCCGGCCGTCGCCAACTGGTCGGCACGGGGATCGCCATCGCACTGCCGGTGGGCACGGTGGGCCTGATTCATCCCCGATCCGGGTTGGCGGCGCGCGCCGGGCTGTCGATCGTGAACACGCCCGGCACCATCGACGCCGGCTACCGCGGTGAGATCAAGGTGTGCCTGATCAACCTCGATCCGAGCGAGCCGATCCACATCGCACGCGGCGACCGCATCGCCCAACTGGTCATCCAGCGTGTCGAGCTCCCGTCGTTCGTGGAGGTCGACGAGCTCGACGAGACCAGCCGCGGCGCCGGTGGATACGGGTCCAGCGGTGGCCACGCCGCACTGTCCGGCCCCGAGTCCTGAAGAACGCGCATCCCCCGACATTTCCGGCCGGCGTCGACCGTTACCGCTGACCTCCGACGTCGCGGTCGGCCCGTCGATTACCCTGCACACGGGAAGGTCGGCACACCGTGGTTCGCGGTGAGGGCAGGAGATTGAGACAGAAGATGGCAGCGGACGACGAACTGCGGGTCGGGCAGGCGCGTGGACCCTACGACATCGACGAATTGGCCACGCCGGCCGAAGAATTGGCGAACTCTCATCTGGATCTGGGTTCGGTGCTGGTCCCCGTGGTCGAGGGGGGACAGGTGACCGTGGAGATGTCCCCGGATCATCAGCCGGAGGCGGTGTACCTCGTCACCCCGCACGGCCGGATCAGCGTGACGGCCTTCGCGGCACCACGGTCACCGGGCCTGTGGCGCGAGGTCGTGCGCGAGCTCGCGGCTTCCCTGCGCGACGAAGGTGCCACCGTGAGCGTCGAGGATGCGCACTGGGGTCGTGAGGTCCTCGCGGAGGTCCCCGGTGGCGCCCACCGCTTCATCGGTGTCGACGGTCCCCGATGGATGGTCCGGTGTGTGGCCAGCGGTCCGGACGAGTCACGGGACCAGCTGAGCCAATTGGCTCGGGCGGTGCTGGCCGAGTCCGTGGTCCGGCGCGGCAAGGACCCGCATCCGCCCCGGGAGATGCTCCCGATCGTCTTGCCGCCGGTCCTCGCCGAGCAGGTGGCCGCCGCACAGCAACAGATGGCGCAGCAGATGGGCGGTGCCGTGCCGCCCGGAGCCGCACCGGGCACCGAAACCTCACCGGTACCCGCCCCGGCTCAACCCGAGGACGTCGCCGAGACCCGCGTCGACAACGATGATGTGGATGGCGATCTCGGTGAGGACATCGACGTCGAACGCATCCCGGGCGGTGCGCTCGAACAGATCGAACAGGCCACCCTCGTGCGTGAGGCCGACCCGGCCGCCGACGTGATCAAGGAGGAGTCCGAGGCGATCCCGCCGTCGTCGGGTTCGGCGATGCAGCGCTTCCGGCGTCGCCGTTCCAAGAGCTGAGCCGTTCCAAGAGCTGAGCCGTTCCCCGAGCTGGATCGGGCCTGGGCGGCGCTCACCGCACGAGTTCACCCCACGCCCGCGCGCAGGAGCGCCCCAGAACGGACGGATCCTGTCCCCACTCGTGCAGACCCACGCGCACGAGGTGCGCCTCGGGCGCCGCGGCACACCAATGTTCCGCGACCTCGAGCGGATGCAGCGGGTCATCGGCTGCCGCGGTGATCGCCAGGGGCACGGCGAGGTGTGCGATGTCGTCGACCGTCGGGGCCCGATACCGCGCGGCCTGCTCCAACTGGCCGACCAGACCCGGGTACAGGGCCCGCCAGCTGCGGGTGAGTTCGGCACCCAGCCACGTGGGACTGCCGTGGCGCATCGCGGCGATCGTGGCCTCCAGCCCATCGATGCGCAGCGCCCGTGCGGTCGCCGCGGCGCTCTGGGCGGCGAGCGTCCAGTCGCCGACCCCGCTCCACGCCGGCAGGGCGGCCCACACCCCGGCGCACCGATCCGACCCGTCGGGGGCCCGATCCGACTCGCCGCCGCCAAGTGCCCAGTCGAGGGCGATGGCGGCTCCGATCGAGATGCCGCCCACCAGAATCCGGCCGTACCGTTCCGCCGATTCGTCCAGGCGCCGGCGGTGACCCTCGACGAGATCCTCCTCGGGTTGCAGGGAGATCAGTTCCACACCCATCCGCGCGGCGGCCGCACCGAAAGCCCGCCGGACGAAGTCGGCGTCCGAGCCTGTTCCGGGCATCACGACGAGCGCCGACACCGCGGTGTGAGACCTGCCATTCGTGCTGGTCACGGCGTGTATGTCATTCGCGGGCATGCCACGATCATGCCGTGCGCTGTACGCGTCGTGAGCTTGGGTCTACGCTGAGGCCAAGCACCCACGTCGGGGCGTCGAGTACTACATCAAGGCCCGGCCCACAAGGCACCACGACCCCGACTGGGCGAAGGCACATCGTCTTGGAGGTTGCGATGCCGACAGCCGGATATCTCAAGCGGCTGACGAAGCGGTTGACCGAGGATCTCGGCAACGCCGATGCGCAGCAGATCGCTGCCGAATCCGAAGCGACCGGCGCTCAGCGCGCCGTCGAGTGTTGCCGCGGTGACGAGGTCACCATGCACGGGGAACTGCGATCGGTGGAGATGTGTTCGCGCACCGCCAAGAGCGGAGTCCGGGCCGAGTTCTTCGACGGAACCGACGTCGTGATGCTGAAATGGCTGGGACGCAACCGGATCCCGGGAATCGAACCGGGCCGGAAGTTGACCGTACGGGGTCGCCTCGGCGAGCATGACGGCACCAAGGTGATCTACAACCCGTACTACGAGCTCTACGGCGACGAGGACTGACGGAGCGCACCACGAAGGCGGCCCACTGCGGCCGCCTTTCTGCTGCCCGGCGAGCAGTGCCCGGCTCGACGTGCGGGCTCTACCGTTGCCGCCGGGGGCTGTGTGCCCCTGGATCTGGCGGCTACTCGATCCGCATCGCGGCGTGCAGCGCGGGTTCGGCCTCGGCCGGTGCGATGAACACCAGTTCGTCGCCGCCCTCGAGCGGATCGTCGCGTTCGGGCACGATCACCCTGCCGCCGCGCAGGATCGCCACGAGCGCAGCATCTCTGGGCAACTGAAGCTTGTGAACGGGGCGGCCGGCGAGTGGCGTGTTCGCAGGCAACGTGAGTTCGACCAGGTTGGCCTGTCCCTGGCGGAATGTCATCAGGCGCACCAGATCTCCCACGGAGACCGCCTCCTCGACGAGCGAGGCGAGCAGCCGCGGCGTCGACACCGCGACATCGACGCCCCACTCCTCGCCGAAAAGCCACTCGTTGCGGGGGTCGTTGACCCGGGCGACCACCCGATTGACGGCGAACTCCGTCTTCGCGAGAAGACTCACCACCAGGTTGGCCTTGTCGTCGCCGGTCGCGGCGATCATCACGTCGAAGGACTGCAGATTCGCCGACTCGAGATTCGACAGCTCACAGGCGTCGGCGAGTAGCCATTGCGCGCCGGGGACGGCGTCGGTGTCGATGTGATCGGACTTGCGCTCGAACAAGGTGACCTCGTGCGAGTTGACGAGCAGCTCGCGGGCAATCGATCGCCCGACGGCGCCGGCACCGGCGATGGCGACTCTCATGACGTTCTCCTGTCGAAGACGGTGGTGACGGGGCGGATGGGCAGCCCATCAGATCAATGGCCGTTGTTGGTGGTCAGTCGTCGGTCAGCGGAGCGGCCACCAGTGCGCGTGTCTCCGGCAACCGGTCGAGCAGCACCGCGGCGAACACCACATCGCTTTGCTGCAGAACGGTCTTCGCCTCCGGCAGCACCGGCGTACCGACGCGGTTGAGGAAGGCGATCCGGGCGCCGGTGCGCTCCTGGAACTTGATCGAACTCGTCCCGATCCACGACTCGTGGATGTCGAGTTGCGCGATCGCCAACGTCCCCGACGGGTCACGCCACTCGGTGGTGGTCGAGGTCTCGCCGAGGGCCGAGACGAAACGTTCGGTGGTCCACGGCACCGTCGCCACCGTCGGGATGCCGAGGCGTTCGTAGACCGCCGCGCGTTTGGCGTCGTAGATGCGGGCCACCACGCGTTCGATGTCGAAGGTCTCGCGTGCCACGCGCGCGGAGATGATGTTGGAGTTGTCTCCGGAGGAGACGGCGGCGAAGGCGTCGGCTTTCTCGATTCCGGCGCGGATCAGCACGTCTCGATCGAATCCGACACCGACGATGCGATCACCGGTGAAGGCATCGCCGAGGCGCGCGAAGGCCGATGCGTCACGATCGATCACCGCGACCTCGTGCCCACGCTTCTGCATGGCCATCGCCAGCGCCGATCCGACTCGTCCGCAGCCCATGATGACTACTCGCACAGCGGTCCTTTCACGGTGCACCCTTTCCGGCGATCACTTGCCTGTGGGGTTCGCCCACGACTCGGCGGCGCAGGGATTCATCGACGCCACCAACGACCGCGTCGTCCATGCAGAGATGAACCTACCCGTACTGCCCGGCCGATGATGCGAGTCCTGGTGGCCTTCGGGTATCGCAGGTTCTAGTGTTGCCTGGTGTCCACCGTGTCAAAGGTGTCCGTCGCGACGAAACGTCTGCTGCTGGGACGTCCATTCCGCAGCGACAGACTCGGCCACACACTGCTGCCCAAGCGCATAGCGCTACCGGTGTTCGCGTCGGACGCGATGTCATCGGTCGCCTACGCGCCGCAGGAGATCTTCCTGGTCCTCTCGGTCGCCGGGTTGTCCGCCCTGGCGTACACACCGTGGGTGGCGATCGCGGTCGCGATCGTGATGGCGGTCGTCGTCGCCAGCTATCGACAGAACGTGCACGCCTATCCCTCCGGTGGCGGTGACTACGAGGTGGCCACCGTCAATCTCGGTCCCACCGCGGGCCTGACGGTCGGCAGTGCGCTGCTGGTCGACTACGTCCTCACCGTCGCGGTGTCGATCTCGTCGGCGGCGGAGAACATCGGCGCGGCGATACCCTTCGTGCACGAGCACCGCGTCTGGTTCTGTGTCGCGGCAATCATCGTGCTGGCGGCGGTGAATCTGCGCGGGCTCAAAGAATCCGGGTCGGTGCTGGCAATTCCGACCTATGCCTTCATCTTCGGTGTGCTGGGCATGCTCATCTGGGGATTCCTGGAGATCTTCGTTCTGGGACGCGACGTGCAGGCCGAGACCGCGAACTTCGAGATCAGGGCCGAGAACAATCACCTGATGGGTATCGCGTTCGTGTTCCTCATCGCGCGTGCGTTTTCGTCCGGATGCGCGGCGCTGACCGGTGTGGAGGCGATCAGCAACGGGGTTCCGGCCTTCCAGAAACCCAAGTCGCGCAACGCCGCGACGACGCTGCTCCTTCTCGGCAGCATCGCGATCGTGCTGCTGCTGGGCATCGTCTTCCTTGCCGAGCGGATCGGCGCGAAATACGTGATGAATCCGGAGACCGACCTGATCGGTGCGCCCCCCGGCTACCAGCAGGAAGCCATGATCGCCCAGTTGGCGCACGCTGTCTTCGAGGGTTTTCCGATCGGGTTCTATTTCGTCGCGACCGTGACCGCCCTGATCCTGATGCTGGCGGCCAACACCGCCTTCAACGGCTTTCCGGTGCTCGGGTCGGTGCTCGCCCAGGATCGTTATCTGCCCCGCCAGATGCACACCCGCGGCGACCGGCTGGCCTTCAGCAACGGCATCGTGTTCCTTGCCGTCGCAGCGATGGCCTTCGTGATCGCCTTCGGTGGTGAGGTGACCGCGCTCATCCAGCTCTACATCGTCGGCGTGTTCGTGTCGTTCACCCTGAGCCAGACGGGCATGGTGCGGCACTGGACGCGGTTGTTGCGCACCGAAACCGACCCGAGTGCGCGTCGGCGGATGATGCAATCCCGGGTGATCAACACGGTGGGTCTGATCATGACGGCGACGGTGCTGGTGGTCGTGCTGATCACCAAGTTCACCGCCGGCGCCTGGATCGCGATCCTGGCGATGGTCATCCTGTTCGTGATCATGAAACTGATCCACCACCACTACGCCTCGGTCCAGCGCGAGCTCGAACGTGCCGCCGACGAGGACGAGCAGGTGTTGCCGAGCCGGACCCACTCGGTGGTGTTGGTCTCCACGCTGCACCTGGCCACCAAGCGGGCCCTGCTGTATGCCCGCGCCACCCGCCCCGACGTGCTCGAGGCGATCACGGTCAACGTCGACGATCGCGACACTCGGCGGCTGGTGTCGGAGTGGGAGGCCAGCGACATCCGGGTGCCGCTCAAGGTGATTGCGTCGCCCTATCGTGAGATCACCCGCCCGGTGATCGATTACGTCCGTCGCGTCCGACGAGAGTCGCCCCGCGATGTCATCACCGTGTTCATTCCGGAGTACGTGGTGGGGCATTGGTGGGAGCAGATCCTGCACAACCAGTCGGCTCTGCGGTTGAAGACGCGCCTGCTGTTCGAGCCCGGGGTGATGGTGACGTCGGTGCCCTGGCAGCTCACTTCGTCCGATCGCCGCAAGGCGGATCTGTCCTACAACGCCCCCGGTGACACCCGGCGTGCCCTGGGTGGCCCCGACTCGTGAGTGCGCCCGAGTTGCTGACGTTGGCTGTGCAGCGGCCCGCGAACGGCGGCACCGCCATAGCCCACGCACCCGACGGCCGGGTCGTGTTCGTCCGGGGCGCGATTCCCGGTGAGACCGTGACCGCGACGATCGTCGGAGAGAAGCCGGGATTTCTCTCCGCGGAGATCTGCGACGTTCTCGATCCGTCGCCCTATCGCATCGAAAACCGTTGTCCGGCAGCGGTTCACGGAGCAGGCTGTTGCGACTTCGCGTTCGTCGCGGCGGCCCACGCGCGAACTCTGAAGTCGCAGGTGCTCCGTGACGTCCTGATTCGGGTGGGCGGCTTCACGCCGGACACCCTCGACGTTCTCGAGGATGCGTCCGCGGCGGTTCGCGCACTCGACGACGCCGAGGTGGGTTGGCGGATCCGCACCCGACTGACCGTCGACGCCGACGGTCGTGCGGGGGTGCACGAACGAGGGACCGCGGGAATCGTCGTCGGACACCCCTGCGCGCAACCCGATTCGACGATGATCGTCGGCGTCGACGCCGGATACACACCGGGCGCCGAGCTCGCCATCGTGCTCGACGACGACGGTCACCGTCACATCACCGAACTGGCACCACCGAGTCCCGGAGGCGGTTCCGGTGGTCGGCGTCGGGCAACGCAGCGTCGAGGCACGGACCGGCGGGGTGCGGACCGCCGGTCGGCGCAACGACGTCGACGCGGTCGTGAGGGCGCTCGTGCGCTGACCGTGCTCGAGGGAGAGGCGGCCGCGGTGCACCGGGTGGGGGGCCGTAGCTGGCGCATCCCGGTGACCGGTTTCTGGCAGGGTCACCGCGCAGCACCTTCGGTGTATGCCGCGACGGTCGCCGAGTTCGTGCGGCGGTATCTCGGGGGTGTCGGCGTCGGGACGGGTGAGCCGGTGACGTGCTGGGACCTGTACGGCGGTGCGGGTGTGTTCGCTGCTGCTCTCCTCGACGACGTCGGTGCCGGTCGGGTGGACATCGTCGACTCCGACGGCGGCGCACTTGCGGCCGCCGAGGTGACCTTCGGTGACGATCCGCGGGTGCGGTGCCATCGTGGCGAGGTGGCGGAGGCCATCGGTGACCTTCCCACACCGGATGTCGTGGTTCTCGACCCGCCGCGGACGGGCGCCGGGGCACGGGTGATCGACGGCATCGTCGCCGCGGGTCCACCGGTGGTGGTGCACGTCGGTTGCGACGTCGGCCGGTTCGCGCGGGATCTGCGTCTGTGGACCGCCCGGGGATATCGGGTGCGAGCCATTGCGGGGTTCGATGCATTCCCTCTCACGCACCATCTGGAGGCCATCGCAGTACTGGTGCGGTCGACCTCACTCGTCTGAGGGTTTGTCGCCGTCGGGCTGACACCGCGACATCCGTAGACTGACACAGATGACCTTCGTCGCCTCCCGGCGTCGAGGGACGAATCCCCCGGGTCGAACCGGTGGGTTCGTGGTCGGGGGCCTGGAGCTCAAGGGTATTCACCGGGGCAGCCCGCCGGTGTGGCGCCGGACCCGCCGACCGTGGACGACAACATGATGGAGGAGTGATGGGCCAACTCGAGCACATCAATTCACCGGCGGATCTGCGTGCGCTCTCGCCCGAGGACGTCACCGCGTTGGCGAGTGAGATCCGCGATTTCCTCGTCGAGAAGGTGTCGGCGGTCGGCGGGCACCTCGGACCGAATCTGGGTGTCGTCGAGCTGACCCTGGCGCTGCATCGTGTCTTCCATTCGCCGATCGATCCGGTGATCTTCGACACAGGGCATCAGTGTTATGTGCACAAGATCGTGACCGGCCGGCGTGACGGGTTCGATTCGTTGCGGCAGAAGGGCGGCCTCACCGGGTATCAGGATCGTGCCGAGAGCCCGCACGACTGGGTCGAATCCTCACACGCCTCGGCCGCGTTGTCGTACGCCGACGGCCTCGCGAAGTCGTTCGCGCTCACCGGGCAGGACGAGCGGACCGTGGTCGCCGTCGTCGGTGACGGTGCGCTCACCGGCGGAATGTGCTGGGAGGCCATCAACAACATCGCCGGTGCCGATCGGCCGGTGGTGATCGTCGTGAACGACAACGGTCGATCGTATGCCCCGACCATCGGCGGACTCGCCAAACACCTGTCCGGACTGCGGCTGCAGCCGGGGTACGAGCGCGTGCTCGACGAGGGACGCAAGGTGGTGCAGAAGCTGCCGGTCGTCGGCGACCCGGCGTACGCGCTGCTTCACGGGATGAAGAGCGGCTTGAAGGATCTGCTTGCGCCGCAGGCGATGTTCACCGATCTCGGCCTCAAGTACGTGGGACCGGTGAACGGCCACGACGTGGAGGCACTCGAGTCGGCGTTCCGCCAGGCCAAGGCCTTCGGCGGGCCGGTGATCGTGCACACGGTGACCCGCAAGGGCATGGGGTATGCGCACGCGGAGAATCACGTTGCCGATCAGATGCACTCCACCGGAGTCATCGATCCCGCCACCGGCCGTGCCAAGACCGTGTCGCCCCAGGATTGGACGTCGGTGTTCTCCGCTGCGCTGATGGAGGCCGGCGCCGCCCGGGACGATGTGGTGGCGATCACCGCCGCGATGCCCGGCCCGACCGGACTGGCGCCCTTCGGCGAGCGGTACCCGGACCGGATGTTCGACGTGGGGATCGCCGAACAGCATGCGATGACCTCGGCGGCCGGGTTGGCACTGGGCGGTCTGCACCCGGTGGTCGCGATCTATTCGACCTTCCTCAATCGTGCCTTCGATCAGTTGTTGATGGATGTCGCGCTGCTGAAACTGCCGGTGACGCTGGTCCTCGATCGTGCCGGGATCACCGGCCCCGACGGTCCGAGCCATCACGGAATGTGGGATCTGTCGCTACTGGGCCTGGTTCCGGGCATCCGCGTCGCCGCACCTCGTGATGCGGTGCGGCTGCGAGAGGAGTTTGACGAGGCCTTGGACATCGGCGACGGACCCACTGCGCTGCGATTCTCCAAGGGTGCTGTGCCGGAAGACATTCGGGCGATCGAGCGTCTGGATGACGGGGCTGATGTGCTGCGGCGGGGCACCTCGCCGACTGAGCCGATCGGCGGTGACGTTCTCATCGTGGCGGTCGGCGCCTTCTGCGCGTTGGCCCTGGATACTGCGGAGCGACTGCGGAGTCAGGGAATCGAGGCCACCGTCGTCGATCCTCGATGGGTGTTGCCGGTCCCGCCATCGGTGGTCGAACTCGCCGGTCGTCACCGACTCGTGGTCACACTGGAAGACAGCGGTGTGCACGGAGGCGTCGGATCGGCGGTGGCCGCTGCACTGTCGGATGCGGATGTGACTGCGCCGGTTCAGATCCGGGGGATTCCTCAGCAATTCATCTCTCACGCTTCCCGCGGTGAGATCTTGTCGGAGCTCGGTCTGACCGCGCAGGACTTGGCGCGGTCCATCACGGCCACGGTCTCCGGAATGCAGGTGACCCCCGGACTCGACCGTGCTGCGCTCGACGATTCCGAACTCGATGTGGCGCATGACGACTCGACATCGGCGGAACTGGAGACACCGGACGCGGACTGACGCGTCCTCCGCACGGTCACAGTGATTTTGCGGCGGCGTGGTGCGTCCAGGCAGCAAGGCTGGTTCAGGAGGTGTCGAGCCGGTGGTGGATCCGGCCGCCGGCCTGGACTCGTTTGATTCGGCTGTTGCGTGGGTTGCTGCCGACGGCGGCCGGTTCCTCGAGCTCACGTTCGCGGTCGACGCGGCTGGGACGGATGCCGCCATCACGGATGCGGTGCTCGCGTGGCTGACTTTCGGTGGTCGGGTCGCGGACCCGGACTCGGGTGCGCGAGGCACACTCCAGCCCGGCAGTGGTGTCGGGGTCGTCGGGATCGTCGGTGATCGCAACACCGTCTCCGTCGAAGATGACCAGGTCGGTGTCCCCGGTGTCGGTGACACCGGGTTCGTCGGGGTGCTCGACACCTGCGGCGTCGGGCCTGTCCCGTTGGTCGGGTGGTTGGGGCTCGACGGGATCGGATTGGGCAGCGCCTGAATCGTATTTGTCGACGCCTGGTTCGGGCTGGTCGGCGACGCCTGACTCGTGGTCGTCGCCCTCATCAAAGCTGTCGACAACGTTGGACCAGTCGGCGGCCGGAGCCGGATGATCTTTCGAAACACCACGATCGGATGGGGTTTCGGCCCCGACGGTCGGTGCCGCGTCCTCGTGGTCGGACTCGCTGTCAGCGTCCGAACTCGCCGAGTTGTCGATGTCGGCGGCGGTGGCGTCGGAATCGACCGACTCGGCCTCACCACCTGCGTCACCGTCAGCCGCGTCGGCATCGACGCTCTCGGCGTCAACCACGTCGGCGTCAACCACGTCGGTGTCTGCGGGTTCGGTTGCCCCGGCACCACTACCGGCGTCGGTGCTGGTGTGGTCGCGGTGGATGTGGTCGCGGATCTGGTCGAGTTCCTGCTTGTAGGGGGGCGGTGATGTCGGGGTGGTCGTTGACGATTTTCGGGGTTGTCGGGCGTGGCTGGTACGGCGTTGAGTTGCCAGGATGTGCATGGACCAATGGGATTGGGGTGGTCAAGTTCTCAGAATGAAGGGCTCGACCGGCGGGTGAGGGGAGGGTCTCGGCCGGCCGGATGGGAGTGATCGACCGGCGCGGGTTGGTGAGCTGGGCCGGTGAGATTGGGGGTCGATCAGTGGATTAGATTCTCACCCAACTGCTTTGGGGTTCGCCGATCGGACCGGAGTGCGCGGCCGAAGGTCAGTCGGTTCCGTTCGAGTCGGCGGCGGAGTCGTCGATGCTGTTGAGTGCGCCGGCAATTGGGCCTGCGGTCAGCGTGCGTTGCCAGCCCCGGGCATCCCCTGCGGCCAGGCGCTCGTTTACCGCTTCCGCGGTGACCGGCACCGGTAGTCCCTCCCAGCACAGCTGCCGGACGAGTTCCGGGTGGAGCAGGTTCTCGGCGGGGAGATTGTTGGCCTCGGCGATTTCCTTCACCAGCGGACGGACTCGTGCGGCGCGCGCGGCGGCCTCGGGATTGCGCTGCTCCCATCGGCTTACCGGAGGTAGACCCGTCGTCGGGATCTTTCGCGGGGGGAGTTCGGCTTCGGGCATGTCGCGTGCGCGCAGCAGGGCCGACAACCACGTTCCCGACTGCTTGCGTTGGCGCGGCCCGCCGAATACGGGTAGACGGATGAGCTCGGCCGCGGACTGCGGCCCGGCCGCTGCGGCGGTCACGATCGCCGAATCGGGCAACACGCGTCCCGGCGCAACATCTCGTCGTTGCGCGATCTCCTCACGCGCCGTCCACAATTCGCGCACGGCGGCAAGGCCGCGCGCGGTCTTGATCGTGTGGATGTTGGCCGTTTTGCGCCAACGATCCCTTCGCGGCGGCGATGCCGGCCGCGCCAGGACGTACGCGAATTCTTCGCGGGCCCACTCCTGCTTTCCGGCCTCCGACAAGGCCGCATCCATGGCGTCCCGCAATTCCACCAACACCTCGACGTCGAGTGCGGCGTAGTTGAGCCACTCGTCGGGAAGGGGTCGACGTGACCAGTCGGCAGCGCCATGCCCCTTCTGCAGGCCGAGCCCGAGGAACTGCTCGACCATCGCGGCGAGGTTCACCCGAGTGAGTCCGAGAAGTCGGCCCGCGAGTTCCGTGTCGAACAGTTCCCGGCCCCGGAATCCGACCTCACGCAGACAGGGGAGGTCCTGATCGGCGGCGTGCAGAACCCATTCCGGTCCCTCGAGAACGTCGATGAGCGGGGTGAGTGCGTCGGGATGTTCGATGGGATCGATGAGAAAGCTGCCGGAACCGTGACGACGGATCTGGATGAGGTAGGCCCGCTGGGAGTACCGGTAACCCGACGCGCGTTCGGTGTCCAACGCGACCGGACCGTCGCCGGCCGCGAGTTGCTCAGCGGCACGGGCGAATTCCGTCGGACTCGTCAGTACCGCCAGCACCCCGTCGCGCGGTGCGAGCAGCGGCGTCGTGGCCGGCCGGTCATCTTCGGGGCCGTCGGGTGTATCGGGTGGGGCCGGATCGTTCACGCGGACCCGAGTTCGGTGACCCCGACCGGTGGAAGGCCCGCGGCCGAGGCCAACACATCGCAGAAGGCCTCGAGATGACCGCCGAGACCGTCGGCCGTCGGTGCCGTCCATGACGCCCGCAACTCCAGTTGGTGTGCGCGCGGTGGACCGGCGATGTCGCCGTAGCGGACCGAGCTGGTCGACGTCACGGTGCCGCCCAACGCGGTCACGCTCACGGCCGAACCACCCGGATGCCCGTCGTCGGACGCGGTGTGGCCGACCGGCACGCCGAGCGCATCGGACAACCAACTCCACGCGACCTCGGGCAGCAGTGGGTCCATCGCAAGAGCCGCCTCCATCTCTGCCTGGATGTAGGCGACCAGGCGCATCGTGCCGTTCCACGCGTCCTGGCCATCGGGGTCGTAGAGCAGGATCAAACGGCCGAAGGCGCTGCCCTGCGAGTCGGTGTCGACGTCGTCGGAGTCGGGTGGACTGACCTCGGCACCGACGGCATAACTGAAGGGCGCGAGACGCTGGGGTGGGCGGATGGGTCCGACCTCGATGTCGCGGCGGATGCGGGCGGAATGCAGCGACTCGACCGCGATGCGGAAGTCGGCAGGCTCCGTCGGAGCTCCGGAGGAGGTCACGCTCCCGACAGTATGACGAGGACCACGCCCGGCGATGGAGGCGCGCCGGGTGATGACCCGACCGCAGGGTCCGACCGATCGGGCTCCGCGGACCGGATTGTGCTGAGGACATGGCAGAGTGAGTACCGATGTCGCACACACAAGCAACGCGCCGAACCCACACCCGAATGCCGCTGGTCGCGGCCGCACGCGGCCAGACCCCGACCCGCCGCCCGGTGTGGTTCATGCGGCAGGCCGGGCGTTCGCTGCCCGAATATCGCGCGATCCGCGCCGATCACGGGATGCTCGAATCCTGCTTCGACCCCGAGCTGGTCTGTGAGATCACCATGCAACCGGTCCGGCGCCACGACGTCGACGCGGCGATCCTGTTCTCCGACATCGTGGTTCCACTAAAGGCGGCGGGTATCGACCTCGACATCGTGGCCGGCACCGGACCCGTCATCGCCGCGCCGGTTCGGACATCGGCCGACGTCGAGGCCTTGCCGCGACTCGAACCGGGCTCGGTCGGTGCGGTGGCGCGGGCGGTGCGCCTCATCCTCGACCAGCTCTCCGAGACCACCGCGCTGATCGGATTCGCCGGTGCGCCGTTCACCCTCGCGTCTTACCTGATCGAGGGCGGCCCGAGCCGGAACTACGTTCACACCAAGGCGTTGATGCGGTCCGAGCCCGCGACCTGGCACGCGCTGATGGGGCGTCTCGCCGACATCACCATCACCTTCCTGCAGGTGCAGCTCGACGCCGGTGTCGACGCGATCCAGGTCTTCGACTCGTGGGCGGGAGCGCTCAGTGCCTCCGACTACCAGACCTACGTCGCGCCGCACACCGCCCGGGTGTTCGCCGAGGTGACACCCTACGACGTGCCGCGCATCCACTTCGGCGTGGGGACCGGAGAGCTCCTCGCCTCGATGGCGGCGCCCGCCGACGTCATCGGCGTCGACTGGCGGGTGCCCCTCGACGAGGCCGTGCGCCGCGTCGGATCCGGTAAGGCGGTGCAGGGAAACCTCGATCCGACGGTCCTGTTCGCCGGCCCGACCGTCGTCGAAACAGAGATCAAGCGGGTCATCGACGACGGCACACGCGCCCTCGCCGCCGGCGCGACCGGCCACATCGTCAACCTCGGTCACGGAGTTCTGCCCGACACCGATCCGGACGTGCTCACCCGCGCCGTCGAACTGATCCACGCGCTCTGACGATGGCGGTGCGCATCGCGATCGTCGGCGCCGGGATCTCCGGCCTGGTTGCGGCGCTGCGTCTGCGGCAGGGATTCGGTGCCGACGCACAGATCGACGTGTACTGCGACGATGACCGCCCGGGCGGCATCCTGCGCACCGTGGACGTCGGCGGATCGCCGGTGGATGTCGGCGCCGAGGCCTTCATCGTCCGCCGACCCGAGGCACTCGATCTGGTCACCGAACTCGGACTGGCCGACCGCGTCGTGTCGCCGACCACCCGGCGACCGGCGATCTGGTCCGCCGGCACGTTGCATCCGCTGCCGGCACCCGCCTTGATGGGGATACCGCGGTCGGCGACGGCGGTCGAGGGTCTTGTCGATCCGGTCGACCTGAGGCTCATCGACAGCGAACCCACCCGACCCCTGCGCTGGCATCCGGGGACCGATATCAGTGTCGGCGAATTGGTCGCCGGGCGGTTCGGTCTGTCGGTGGTGGATCGTAGCGTCGACCCGATGCTGGGCGGGGTCTATTCCAGTCTTGCTCGTGATATCGGTGTGCGCGAGGCGATTCCGGCTCTGGCGGCGCGCCTGGACGCGGGGGCAGGGAGCCTCACCGAGGCCGTCGGTGGCCTGCTCGACGAGAGTCGCGGTACCGGACCCGTCTTCGGCACACTCCTCGGTGGGTATCAGGTGCTCGTTGACGCCGTGATCGACGCAGCACGCCCGCGACTCATCACCGGATGTGCGGTCGCCGAGGTCACCCGAGTCGAGCGCTCCTGGTCGGTTCGCACCGCCGCGGGCGCCGGCCCCAGACCGGTTTATGACGGAGTCGTCGTGGCGGTCCCGGCCTGGATCGCCGCGCACCTTCTGCGCACTTCGGTACCCGCCGTCGTACCAGGACTGCGCGCCGTCGAACCTGCGTCGTCGGTGGTGGTGTCGGTCGCCCTGCGGCCGGGAACCCAGCTGCCCGACAACTCCGGGGTGCTGGTGGCCACCGGAGAAGACCTGCGGGCCAAGGCATTCACGCTGAGCTCACGAAAGTGGGCGCACCTGGACTCACCCGACCGTCCCGTTTCGGTGCGAGCGTCTTTCGGTCGCTACGGTGCGCCGATCCCCGGCGAGGACACCGAACCGGGCATCGACGAGCGATTGCGGGTGTGGGCGCTCGATGATCTCGACCGCGTGTGCTCCGCGGCCGGCGTCCCGGCGCCGTCGTCGCGAGTTGTGGCGACCTATCTGCAACGGTGGACGGGCGGCCTGCCGCGCTACGCCCCGGGCCATCTCGCCCGGATGACGCAACTACTCGGGGAATGTCCGCGCGGGCTGGTGCTGGCCGGGTCGTCGTATTCCGGTGTCGGGGTGCCGGCCTGTATCGGACAAGCCGGGCGTGCGGCCGCAGCGCTGCTCGACGACCTCGGCTGAGCATCCCTGGCTGCCGGGCACATCGGCGACGGTGGCACGATTGACGACATGAGCCGCCTGGATTACGCCGCACTGAACTCCACCATCCGTTACCTGATGTTCTCGGTCTTCTCGGTCCGGCCCGGAGAACTCGGCGACGACCGGGACGCCGTGAAGTCCGACGTCACCGACTTCTTCAAGTCTCTCGAGGACACCGACGTGGTGGTCCGCGGCGTCTACGACGTCTCCGGTCTTCGGGCCGACGCCGACTACATGATCTGGTGGCACGCCGAGAAGCTCGAAGATCTGCAGGCCGCCTACAACCGGTTCCGTCGCGAGACCCTGCTGGGACGCGGGAGCAACGCGGTGTGGAGCAACGTCGCGCTGCATCGCCCGGCGGAGTTCAACAAGAGTCACATCCCGGCCTTCCTGGCGGGGGAGGAGCCCGGCAACTACATCTGCGTCTACCCGTTCGTGCGGTCGTATGAGTGGTACTTGCTGCCCGACGAGGAGCGGCGCACGATGCTCGCCGACCACGGCAAGGCCGCCCGCGGGTACAAGGACGTCCGGGCCAACACCGTCGCATCCTTCGCGCTCGGCGACTACGAGTGGCTCTTGGCCTTCGAGGCGCCAGAGCTGCACCGGATCGTCGATCTCATGCGCGATCTGCGTGCCACCGAGGCCCGCATGCATGTGCGTGAGGAGACCCCGTTCTTCACCGGTCCGCGGATAGAGCCGACGGCGCTGGTCGACGCACTTCCGTGAGGCAGCGGCGGTCGTGGTTGGGATTGGCGGTGGTCACCGGCGCGGGTCTGGTCTCGTCCGGGTGCGCAGTGGGACTCGACGGCATCCCGTTGACGATCGAGTCGGTGACGGTGTCGGACTGAGACGGTGTCGGACTGATCAGCCCTCGTCCGGCTCCATCGTCAGACTGATCGAATTGATGCAGTAGCGCAGGTCGGTGGGGGTGTCGTAACCCTCGCCGGCGAAGACGTGACCCAGGTGGCTGCCACAGTTGGCGCACAGCACCTCCGTGCGGCGCATGCCCAGCGAGTCGTCGGATCGTTCGATGATCGCGTCCCCGGCGAGCGGGGAGAAGAACGACGGCCACCCGCAGTGCGAGTCGAACTTCTGCTCGCTGCGGAACAATTCGGAGCCGCACGCGCGGCAGCGGTAGACGCCTACGGTCTTGCTGTCGGTGTACTCACCGGTGAAGGGGGCCTCGGTACCGGCTTGGCGAAGGACGCGATACTCGGCGGGGGACAGGCGTTCGCGCCACTCGGCGTCGGACAGGTCGGCGAGATCGGCAGGACTCTGTGCGGGCGTGTCGGTCATGTCGTCCACGGTACGAGGCGACGGCCGGTGCCGCCACGACGGCGTCCTCCGAACAGCGCGCCCCAGACCAGGACACGAGTCGTTCAAGTGTCGGGGCGCGCGCGGATCATCTCCCGGGAGGGCTCACTGTCGTCCGGTGCAGGGAACACCCTCACTCGGGCAAGACTGGTCCGTCACCCGGCGAGTCAAGGCGTGGAAGCCGCGGATGTCGACCGACTTCGACACCATCCCGGTCGTCTGGACCGATCAGGCGCGGCGTCAACCGGTGCCGTCGCCGGTGAATCGTTCGATATCCGACCGGATCGATGACCCGCGGCGCGACGTGCGTGACACGTCGGCGAGTGGCGGCGGCCGCGTCGGACGGATTCTCCTGTTCTTGGTGTTCTGAACAGTTCGTGCGTGGCCGTACCGCGTCGTCGGCGCGGATGAGTGACATCGCACGATCGCTCACCGACGAATGCTTCCGCACGACCGCGGTCGCCGAGCGGCAGCATGCCCAGGGCTGGTGACCCGGGGATTACGCCGAGGCCGACTCGGGTGATGTCGTGGCGGACACCCCTGTCACGTCGCCCTCAGCCGACGGCGACCACTGGTTCCACCGTCCCGCCACACCGTCGCGGCGCATGTCCAGATACCGGAACAGCAACGAACAGAACACCGCGATCATCAGCAGCGACCACCCCCAGGTGACTTTGTTGTACTCGAGTTGCCGCCCGAATCCGTCCCATCGGGTCGATAGGAAGCTGTCGAGCGTGAAGCAGCCGTACACACCGAGCCAGGCGGGCCAGTTACGCATCGCGGAACCGGGGATCAGCACCGTCATCAGCAGCGGGAACAGCAGCATCGAGTAGTAACCCTGGCCGAGTGACCCGACCAGAAACGTCGTGCACAGCAACACTCCCGACGACGTGGCCATCCACAGCAGTTCATTGGTGTGCCGGTAGTAGCGATAGAGGAACCACAACGAGAAGATCGCCATCAGCGTGAACGCGATGCGCAGGACGACGATCAGCCAGTCGGCCACTCCGAAGTAGGCGCCGTTGCCGGTAATGGAGCTGTTGTAGTAGTCGCGGGTCGAAGTCAGGTACGGAACCGTGTGCGACAGGAAGGACTTGGGGTCGGCCGACACCGGCCACGCCAGAATCGTGAGCAGCACGGGAATGCCGATGGCGCCCACGAATATCCGCCACTGACGCGTCAGCAGAGGAAGCAGTAACAGCGGCGCGAGGACCGGTTTGACGGCCAGCGTCAGGCCGATGGGCACGCCGGCCCACCAGTCGTGGTTGCGCAGCATCAAGATCATGAACGCGAGCATGCCGAGCAGGACGAAGGCGTTGAAGTTGGTGAAGATCAGCGTGTGCGCGACGGTCTCGGTGCTGAAGAAGAAGAACAGCACCGTCGGCATCACCCAGGTGTTCACGCTGTACCCGAACAGCCGCGTGATCAGGTAAGCGCACGCGATCAGCGCGATCACGCTGACAGCGATGAACAACCAGCGGGAACGCTCGGGGTCGATGACCGCGATCGGCGACATGAGCAGCGTGCCCGACGGCGGGTACAGATAGTGCGGGTCGACGGTGTCAAGATTCTCCGCGTACACCGGCCGATGGTTGAGGAAGGCCAACGCGGCGTTGTAGACCGGTTTGAAATCGTCGGTTCGGTCACCGTTGACGCCGAGAATCACCGAGCGCTGGAGAATCATCAGCACGCTCAGTGGCCAGAGCACCAGCGGGATGATGCGTTGCGCGGGCATCTGCGGGTAGAGATACCTGTCGAGAATTGCCACCCGCGAACCGTACTACGGACGCCACCCGGAATTCGATCAGCCCCGCGCGGGCACACCGCCGCGCCCACCGGGGTGGATCTCGTCGAAGGCAGTCAGCTGGGGCACCCACGGTCGGCGGGACCGGTGAGCGGGTACTTCTCGACATACTCGGCGACGAGGTCGGCGACGCAGCTGCTGCGCGACACCGCCGAATACCCCAACCCGGCCCAGCTGACGGTCACCGGCTGGGCCTGGGCTCGGGCGAATACAGGGTCGAGTGCCGCGGCGCCGGTGCCGCCGTTGATCGGGTCTCCGGGGTTGTCGAGGATCAGCGGCACCACCGGGAAGCTGTTGGGCGGGTTGACCGCCTCGGCCGGTGCCCAGCCGTTACACCGCATCAGCGACAGCGCGGTGTCGGTGCCGGTCAGCGGATTCTGTTTGGTCCAGGTCGTGATGAGGCCGTTGATCTCGTTCTGGCTGACGGGGCCGCTGACGTCGTTGCATTCGGCGACGATCTGTCCATCGGTCAGACGCAGTGCCTCCGACCGCGTGGCCAGATCACGAAGTGCGCCGACGTCACCACGGTTGGCTGCGGAGATGGCGGTGGCGACGCCGCCGATCCCGTCGGCGGTGCCGGGTGCCAGCGCGATCCCGGTGGTGATCGCGGCGAGCGCCTGGGTGTCGGACAGCCCGCCGAGGTCGCCGGTGCGTCCCTTCGCCAGGACCGAGGCGATGGTGTCCGCGCCGTCGGACCCGAGCGCGCAGGCCGACCCGAGCGCTGCGCACCGTTGCGCGAACGTGGTGAGGGCGGCCTGGACACCGGTGGCCTGCGCGGCGCCGGTGTCGCGGGCGTTGGCGCCGAACGGAACGGGGGTGTCGAGGATCATCCGGCCGGTACGGCCGCCGTACAGGGAGGTGTAGGCGATCACCACATCGGACCCCTCGCCGAGCCCGATGAGACCGAGCTGGGGGACATCCCAGGCCTTGCGCAGGGTCTCCAGGTCGGAGGCGGCGCCGGCGACGCCGAAGGCCAGTTGGTCGGGGGACAGGGTCTCGGTACAGCCGTCGGACGCCGACGAGGCGGCGGTGGCCAGCGCGGCGATGCGCCGGTCGGTGGTGGCGCCCGGGGTGAGACCGTTGTCGGCCATGGTGTCGCGTTCGGTGCGGGTCAGGCAGTCCAACGCGGTGCTGCGGGGAATCCCGCGGCGATCGATCGCGACGATCGGATGCTTGTCGACGAGCGAACGTCCCGGACCGGATGCGAGCAGCATCAACGCCCGCGACGACGGCATGTCGACGCCGGACGTCAGGACGAGCGGTGAGGCGTCGGCGGGGGTGGCGTCGGTGGTGATGCGAGTGGCGGCGACGGTGAGTCCCGAATTGGACTGGTCGGGGTCGATGGGCGAGGTGTACTTCGCGCAGTCGACCGTCACACCCGACTGCACGGTCACCGCGTAGGCGTCGGCGATCGCGGGTCCGCACCCCGACCACGAGAGTTCCTTCGCCGGCTTCTGCAGGGTGGGGACGGGCGGAGGTGCACTCGAGGTGGCCGGCGCGGCGCCACCTTCTCCGCCACCCGGAACGAGATCCGGTCCCGGGTTGGGGCCGACGGCGCAACCGGCGACGCCGAGAACGACGACCGTCGCCGCCATCAGCTGCCGGCGCGCTCGACGCCACATCGCGCGCCGGCCCATCTCGGCTCGCCGGGGTGACGAGGCCGGTCGTGAATGTGCGTCGCCACCTGAACCCATGACGGCGAGCCTAGTCATCTCCGCACACCTGCTTGGTCACCGATCAGTTCGCGCGCGTCCAGCGGGTGTAGAGGAAGCCGTCGTCGTCGCCGAGGATGTGGTGTGGACGCATCGTCGGCGGCGTGTCGACGGGCGCGGGTCCGTGCGCGATGCGTGCGGCGTCGCCGGCGGCGAGGGTCGGGCTGATGGTGAGGCACAGTTCGTCGAGGAGGTCGTCGGCGATGATCGACCCGAGCAGGCCCGGACCGCCTTCGCAGAGGACCCGGAGCAGGCCCCGCTCGGCGAGATGGTCGAGGACGCGGCCGAACTCGACCTTCTCGGTTCCGCAGTCGACGATGGTCGCGCCGGCGTCCATCAAGGCCCGGCGGCGGTCGGCCGGTGAGTCCGCACAGGTCAGGACGGTGGTCGCCGGGTGGGACAGCGGTGGGTAGTCGGGCTGGATCGACAGCGAGTTGCTGATCAGCACCAATTCCGGTGCCGGCGATTGGCCGAGGTCGCTGCGTGCCGCCGCGAAGGCCTCGTCGGCTTCGGGCTGGTGATAGCTCTCGGCGGTCGCGGTGCCGGCCCCGACCACCACGACATCCGCCAGGCCGCGCAGGGTCCGGAAGATCGCGCGGTCGGTGTCGGACCCCAACCCTCCGGACTTGCCGTCGACCGACGACGCCCCGTCGACCGAGGCGACCATGTTCGCGCGGACCACCGGGCGGGTGAGGTCGTCGGGGTAGGGATAGTAATTGCTCAGAACGCGCAATCGGGCGGCGTCGTCGAGCTCATCGGATGTGACCTGGGTCGCTTTATGCTGATAGAGCATTATTCCTCGTGGTCGGCACTGACTAGGCTTGCGGTCCATGGTGGCACGTCTGTCCGACCGGAACCCGGTGGTCCCTCCCGAGCAGTTGATCGAGGAGATGGTCCCGCCGTCCACATTCGACGACGTGAGCTTTGACAGCTACATCCCCGATCCCAACGAGCCGTCCCAGGCGCAGGCGGTCGCCAAGGCCCGCGCCTTCGTCGAGCGGGCACGTTCGGCACGGGGCGGCAAGAAGGGATTGTTCTCCCGGAAGAAGGACCCGCAGGGAATCGGCCTGTACCTCGACGGCGGGTTCGGCGTCGGCAAGACCCACCTGCTCGCGTCGATCTACCACGCGATGCCCGCACCGAAATCGTTCGCCACCTTCGTCGAACTGACCCACCTCGTCGGCGCGTTGGGCTTCATGAACGCCGTTGAACGCCTCTCCGAGCAGAACGTGCTCTGCATCGACGAGTTCGAACTCGACGATCCGGGCGACACCATGATCGTGTCGCGGCTACTCACCGAGCTCACCGCCAAGGGCGTGTCCATCGCCGCCACCTCGAACACCCTGCCCGGACAGCTCGGCGAGGGTCGGTTCGCCGCGCAGGACTTCCTCCGCGAGATCAAGAAGCTCTCCGCCATCTTCGAGACCATCCGCGTCGACGGTCCCGACTACCGGCACCGCGACCTGCCGCCGGCCCCGGAGCCCAAGACCGACGCCGAGCTGACCGAGCTCGCCACGTCGACGCCCAATGCGACGCTCGACGACTTCGATGAGCTCTGCGCCCATTTGGCCAAGCTGCACCCGTCGAAGTACAAGGATCTCGTCGAGGGCGTCTCGCTGGTCTGCATCTCCGACGTGCATCCGGCGTCGGATCAGTCGGTGGCACTGCGGATCGTCGTTCTCGCCGACCGCCTCTACGACGCCAACATCCCGGTCACCGTGTCCGGCAGCAAACTCGACGAGATCTTCACCGAGGAGATGCTGCACGGCGGTTACCGCAAGAAGTACCTGCGCGCGACGTCGCGACTGCTGGCATTGTCGAGGTTCGCCGAATCGTCTGTCTGAGGCGACGGTTCGCCTGCATCCGGGCCGGCACCGCTACCGTGGGTCCCGCCGGAACCGATCTGACGAGGGGCGCGTGCAGTGAAAGAATACGAACTGTCCGAAGCGGATTCGGCGGCGTTATCCGATGCGATCTTCGCGCCGTGGGGTGTGAACCGGATGGACATCCGCCAGTACGGATCTGTGGAGAAGGCCCTGGCGAAGCTCGGTCCCGAACCAGAGTGGGATCGGGCGGTGTTCGTCGTGAATGTGCGCGGGGGCTCATCGGTCGGCATGCATGCGCGCATCCGAACCGGCGTAGGCCGTAGCGGTTGGCATGGACCGCGCCACTCCGAACCGCCGGTGACCCTGGAGATCGCCGAGGCGATCGGTGCCTCGATCATGACTACCGACCGGATGACGGTGATCATCGCGGCCGACCGTGCGACGGGCGGAATTCATGCGTACACGTCGACCGGTCCGGAAGCCTCGTTCTGGAACGAGGCGACCCTGTCGGTGGATCGCGCCGAGATCGGGAAGCTCTTCGGTGAGCGTGTCGATGGGGCTGCGGCCGAAGGCGATTCGATCCCGGAGGCGGACAGGTCCGACTGGCGTGCGGTGCTGCCGGAGGATCGGCAGCTAACGGGCACCCTGGTCCGGATCGAGGGTGTCGCGCGCGACGAGCGGGGAGCGGTGGTCATCTTGCCGTCAGGTACCACAACCGGCGATGAGCAGCGATACTTCGCCGCCGACGATGCTCCGCGGGTGACCGGCGACCTCGCCATCGTCGCCGAGGGTGACGATTCCGCGACTCGGGTCCGCGTCCGGACCGATCTCCTGCGGGTCAGACGACCGCGTCCGCCTGTGCGCGCCGGCGTGTTCACACAGAACCTCGCAGGCCGCTGGCGGTTGGTGCGGGTGCAGGAGACCGAGGTCGACTTCGACGAGACCGCCGACGACGAGGCCTGGTTGGATGGTCGGCCGGACCCGTCGGCGACGACGCGGAACGCATTGGGACCGGTCGAGGTCGGCCTACGGATCGAACTGACCATTCGTCCCGACGGATCGTTCTACGAGCTCACCGACGGTCGCATCGAATCGTCGATCCGGTTCTACGACGACGGTAATGACCACTCCCTGGGGAGCATGTTCGCCCGGGCACCTGGTCAGCCGTGAACGACGTGACTTCATGCGATCGGCGTGGGACGACCAGGCGTGGGGAGCGGTCGGGCGGCAGTCGTACCCCGACATCGTCGAAGAACTCATCCTCGGTCCCGACGGCACGTTGACCCGAGTGCAGAACGTCGTCGATGACGGGATGTACCGAATCCGGATCACCCTGGAGTACACACGTGTCGGTGAGTGGGACTCCGGGCAGGCTCCGGAGTAGCCCGCCGCAGGTTAGGCACAGATTTCCGATTGTGTTCCATGTGTCATTGACCACACCCCTGCGACCTGACTAGCATTGGCCACCAGGTTGTGCATGACACCCGGGGATGGAGCCGAAGACGTTGGATGTCAGTGACTTTGGTTCCTCGGGACGTGATCTGGCAGCAGCCGACGACTTCTACGACCGACCCACGGTGATCGAGCTGGTGGGCGCGGTACGTGAGTTCCTGGCCGGTGCGGTGATGGCCGAGACCGCAGGGTCCACCCGATTCCACGCACGAGTGGCGGCCAACGTCCTGGCCATCGTGGAGCGCCAGCTCGCCGCCGATCCCGCAGCCGTCGACGACTTCCATGCCGCGCTCGCCGGACTGGGTGTCACCGATGCCGTCGAACTCGTCGACGGCATCCGCGACGGCACGTTGGCCGGCGACGACCGTGTCCACGCACTTCTGACCGCCTCGGTGGAAGCCAAACTCCGCGTGGACAATCCCACGCTGATCGAAAAGAAGTGAACGGGGACAACAGATGACCTTCGAGGTGCCCGAGCACGTCCGGCCGCTGCGTGATCGCGTGTACGAGTTCCTTGTCGAACTGGTCGAACCGGCCGAACCCGAACTCGATGCGGGCGGTCCGGATGCCGACAAGATCATGGCGGAACTGCGCGCCGAGGCCAAACGCCGCGACCTCTGGGCACTGGGTCATCCCACCGAGATCGGTGGTGGGGGACTGCCGTTCCTGGATTACGTCTACGTCAACGAGGTGCAGGGTCGCAGCGAATACGGGCAACTCGCCCTGGGCACCTGGACGCTGCAGGACTCGATCATGCTGCATCGTCACGCATCCCCGCGCTGGCGCGACATGTACCTGGAACCGCTTGTGCGGGGCGAGATCTCGCCGAGTTTCGGGATGACAGAGCCGGACGTGGCCGGATCGGATCCGACTGGTCTGCAGACCACGGCTGTCCTCGACGGTGACGAGTGGGTCATCACCGGTCGCAAGTGGTTCACCACCGGCGCCGCACAGGCCGCGTACACGACGGTGATGTGCCGGACCGAAACCGACGCCCCACCGCACCGTGCATTCTCGATGATCATCGTGCCCACCGACAATCCCGGCTATCGGATCGTTCGGGACACGCCGGTTCTGGGCTTCGGTGGTCACCACTTCGAGGTGGCCTACGACGATGTGCGAGTGCCCGCGGAAAACATTCTCGGACAACGGGGTAACGGATTCGTCATTGCTCAGGAGCGACTCGGACCGGGGCGCATCTTCCACGCCATGCGATGGCTCGGGCAGGCGCAACGGGCGTTCGATCTCATGTGCAACCGGCTGATCGGACGCACCGCATTCGGTGAGCCACTCGCCGACAAGCAGTTGATGCAGCAACACGTTTTCGAGTCCTACAACGAGATTCAGGCCGCGCGTCTGCTGACCCTCAAGGCGGCCGAACGCATCGACGCGGGCGATCAGGCGCGAGTGGAGATCGGCGCCATCAAGGTCTACGGAGCGCGGATGCTGCACAACGTGATCGACCGCGCGGTACAGGTGCACGGTGCTGCCGGGCTCACCGATGACACCCCGCTCGGCAAGATGTACCGCAACGCCCGATCGGCGCGGATCTACGACGGCCCCGACGAGGTGCACATCTCGACTGTCGGGCGGCGCATCCTGAAGGAATACCGCAACGGCGGCAACTGGGAATTCGGTGTGCGCTGAGGAGGTTTCGACGCGGAGTGCAAACCTCAGACCCGCGCACCGAGCAGACTCAGCAGTTCCCACTCGTTCTCACTGACCCGGCGCCCGATGGCGGCCAATTCCACCGACCGGGTGGCGCCGGTCAGGTGCCGCTGCGCCTGATGCACGCAGATCAGTCCCCACCGCAGGGTGCCGTACACCTGCCACCAGAACACGGCGTCGCGGTCGACGGTCGTTCCGCTCTCGGATTCGTATGCGCCGACGAACTCGTCGAGATCGCATAGCCCCCCGACCACACCTGCGCCACCGAATCGCCACGCCTTCACGCACATCCAGCCCAGATCTTCCAGCGGATCGCCGACGTGCGCCAGCTCCCAGTCGAGGACGGCGGCCAGGCCGTCGTCGTCAACCAGGATGTTGCCGACCCGAAAATCGCCGTGCACCAGCGTACGTCCGGACTGCGCCGGCCGGTGATCTTTAAGCCACGCCAAGGCGTATTCGAAGGTGGGCATCGGGCGGTCGATGGCATCGAGTTCACGGTGCCAGGACTCGAGGGGGTCGTCGTCCGGCAGCCCCGGAATCGTGTCGGGATCGATGCTGTGCAGACGGGCCAGACCAAGCCCCAATTGCGCACCCAGCGCGTCTCGTGCGGCCGCGAAACGCTCATCGCGCAGGATCTTTCGTGGGATCGATTCACCGTCGACGCGATCCATCACGACGAAATCGCCACCGATGTCCGGGTGGTTCTCACCCGCGGCGACCACTGCGGGCGACGACACCCCGGCCTGCGAAGCGGCGCGCATCAGCGTCGCTTCGCGGGTGAGTGACGAATCCTCGAGCGCACCAGGAAGATCGAGACGGAGGATGAGGTTCAAAGGCACGTCGTCGATGGTGGCGCCGAAGGCCCACGTCTGCCGTGACGCGCCGGCCGGCAGGCGCGTCAGGTCGGTGACGGTGACGTTCCCGGTATGGTGCACCTCTCCCAGAACTGCGACGAGTCCTGACGAAATACGTTCGGCCAGTTCGGATTGACGGGAGTCTGACGGCGGCATGGCTGAAGTCTACGGGCCCATCGTCGAATATCGGACCGATTGGGACGCCCCGGCCACCCGGCACCCGGAAACCGGGGTGGATGTGCGGGTTTACCCGGTGTCGGTCCCGACCCGACATTCGTAGTCTCGATGTCACCGCGAACTCGTCACGGCGAGTTCCCCTGACCCGGAGGGACACTCATGGCCGCTACGAGATTCGTCAGGGGGCGGTATGTGGTGATCGTGTTGACCTGTGTGGCGGTCGCCGTGATGGCGCCTGCGCCGTACATCGGGTCGCGGATGCACGAGGTGGCGGCGAACGACACCGGGCTGGCGGCGCACTACGCGACGCAACCTCATTGGGTGGTCACGGTTCTCTACGTCCACATGTTCAGCGCCGGTATCGCACTGGGCATCGGGCCGCTGCAGTTCTCGAGGTATGTGCGGTCGAGGTGGGCGTGGCTGCATCGCGTGGTCGGGCGGGTGTACGTTCTTGCGGTCATTCCCGCCGGAGTGTCCGGACTTGTTGTGTCCGCGTTCAGCGCGGCAGGTCTTGCCGGGCTCTTCGGATTCGGATCGCTGGCGCTCCTGTGGCTGACGTTCACCGCACGTGGCACGCTGTGGGCCCGCCGCGGGGACATCGCACGCCACCGGGCGTGGATGATCCGGGGGTTTGCGATGACCTATGCCGCGGTCACCCTGCGGCTCTGGCAGAGTCTGCTGATGGCCGTGATCGAGGCGGCCGGGGGCGCCGGCGACGTCTTCGCCAGCGCGTACGCACCGGTGCCGTTCCTGTGCTGGATTCCGAATCTCGTTGTCGCCGAGTACCTGATCGCGCGGCGTGGACTCCCCGGATTGCGGTACGTGGTCCCGCCGATGGCGACGCCCACCGCGCCGGTGGTGTCTCAGACGAGTGGCAACGCCATCACATAGTCATGTTCGATGCTGCCACCCAGGTCGAAGGTTTTCACACCGGCCCGAGCGAACCCGAACTTGCCGTAGAAACGTTGGGCCCGAACGTTTTCCTGATTGACGCCGAGCCAGACCACCACGCTGCCGCGGCGTCGGGCCCGATCGACTGCCGCACGCATCAGCAGGTGCGATGGGGGATCGGCGCGAAGGCGACCGTGGTGGTCGGGGAGCACGTACATCTTCGAGATCTCCGAGCAGGGCCGTGCCGTGACGGCGGCCGCGACGTCGGGATCCGACGGATCCCGGTGATGAACGAGCGCGTAGCCGAGGAGGTCGCCGCCGTCGGTGCGCGCGAGGAAAACGTCGGATTCCGGGGACCGTACGAAGTCGGCGAAGTTGTCGGGGGACAGATGTGCCCGGATGAAACCTGCGATGTCGTCGGGTTGCGCGTGGGGCGGACATGCCAGCGGGAAGGTGGCCGCGGCGACCTCGGCAATGGCGACGGCCGACGCGGGGTCCGTAGCCCGCTCGACCGTGATGGTGGGTGCCGTCATGATGTGGGCCTCACTTCGCACAGATAACCCCTCGCATGACGTGCCACGCGAGGGGGAGTGGGGATGGGCGTGCTACTTCTTGCCGCAGGTGCAGTTCTCTCCGCACGTGCAGTTGGGTCCGCAGGTGCAGTCGGGGTTGTCGCAGGCCGGGGCATTCACATTGTTGATCATGCATACAACGTTACGACACCAGTGATCGACAGGGACACCGTCGTTGGTCCCGAATTGCCGCGATCGATGCCGATCACCACTACTCGTCGGCGTCGCGGTGGGCCCGGGCCGCGCGTGCGTCACGGGCAACGGCATCGCCGACGACCTGCCCGCCGGAGGTGAGCAGCGCACGTCGCCAGGGAAGGACTCCCTCGATCTCGATCTGGATGGACATCGACAAGATGGTCCGGATCAGCACGATCATCCCGAGGATCGCAGCATCGGTGAGGGACGGTTTGGAAGTGATGGTCCGAATGAGGTCGGCGGCGACCAGGATCTCCAGGCCGAGCAGGATCGCACCGCCCAAGGTCGTCCGGAGCACGGAGAATGCGGCAGCGCCGCCTTCATGCCGCAGCAGCGAGCGGGCACTGAGCACCGCGGCCGTGGCAAATCCGAGAATCATCGCCGCGGCACCGATGGCCTCGAAGGTCACCGCGATGTCGGAGAACGTCTCCTCGATCTTCATGCGGTGACCTTACCGACGTCGTGCTCGGGACGCGGTGTACCGGTCGGTGCGGGAGGGGTTCGGCGGAGCAGGACTTCGGCGGAGGAGGAGATGGACGTGCGGAAAGCGGTTGTCGAGGTCGGGGCGGCTGACAAGACGCCACGACTCGGTGAAGCCGGCGGTAGCGGCGCTGTCGGTCAACGCATCCGGATGCCAGCGCCACGCAGGCGCGACGGCATGGTCGAACTCGTGCACTCCGGCTTCGTCACTGCTCTGCATTGCGACGAGGAGGATGGCACCAGCGGGCAACCGGCGATGCCAGTCGTCCAGTACCGCGTGAACATCGCCCGGCGGGAGATGAATCAGGCTGAAGCGGGAGATGATTCCGGCGGTGGCGTGGAGATCGACGTCGCCCAACCACGCGTCGCCGAGATCGAACCGAAGGTGTGGATATGCCCGGCGTGCATGCGCCAGCATCTGCTCACTAGGATCCACGCCGAGGACGTCGACGCCGTGATCGTTCAGATCGCTTGCGACATGCCCTGTCCCACAACCCACATCGACGACGTGCGCGCCCGACTCGGGCAGCTCGTCGATGAACATGCTGATCGCGTGCCGTTCCAACGGCGACGCGTATGCCGTCGGAAACCGTGTCGCGTACACGTCGGCGAGCGCGTCGTAACCGGGTTGGATGCGGTCACCGGGGCAGGTCCCGGAGGATGTCATGGCTCGTCCCGGTGTCGTCAGTCCTTCACCAGTCCGCCGTCGACCACCAGGTTCTGCCCGGTGACCGCGCGCGACCACGGCGAGAGGAAGAACAGGACGGCGTCGGCGAATTCGGCCGGCGTGGTCACCGATCGCAGCGGAGTCGCGGCCGCGATGGCGTCGAACACCTCGGGCGGCGTGGCGGAACTGGCGTCGGTGGTGCGCAGCAGCCCGCCCGAGACCATGTTCACCGTGATGCCATCCGGGCCGAGATCGGCCGACAGGGTGCGTGTGAGCGCCAGTAACGCGGCTTTGGCTGTGGTGTAATCGTGGTAGGGGACAACGGGATTCTGGACCAGGTTGGTGCCGATGTTGATGATGCGGCCACCGCCGGCTGCCCGCATCCCGGGGAGTGCGGCCTGCACCGTGTGGAGAGCGCCACCGACGACACCACGGAATTGGACGTCGAGCTCGTCGACGCTCAGATCGTCGGCGTGGGATCGGGCGTCGCCGTTGAACGAGTAGTCGGGCAGCGCATTGTTGACGACCGCGGTGATCGGATCGCCGAAATGGGTTGCCGCGCTCTCGATCAGCGATGCTACGGCCGCCCGGTCAGTGACGTCGGCGGGCAGTGCGATGGCATTGGTGCCGATCGTTGCCGCGAGTGCGGCCGCGGCATCGGCGCTGCGACGGTAGTTGATGACGACGCGGGCTCCCTGAGCGGCGACCGCCCGCACGATGTGGGCACCGAGCCCGCGGGCTCCACCGGTGACGAGTACGACGTGTTGGGAAAACGGCAACGCCACAGGCATTCTCAGACCATCCCTTCGCCAGTGCTAACTGGAGCAGGTTCGACGGGTGTGTTCTCAGCCGGCCGGACGCCGGCACCCCGTGTCGTAGGTCATCGAATCGTATTGCCGCGACGGATGCAACCTTCTCGTGTCACGTTCTGCGTGCGACCTTCTGCAGCGGTCGACAGAGACCGCCGGGCCGACGCAGTGCGGTGCGGCGAGGAGGTCGGCGGGTGATCAGACCCCGACGAGGCGACGGGATTCGATCCGTGCAACAGCGGCACGGAGTTCCTCGTCGCGGGCGCGGATGTCATCGACGCGGCGGGTGATGGGAAGCAGGTCGGTGATCACCTCGGCTCCACTGACGGCAACATCGTGGGTGGTCACCCATTCAAGGGTGTACTGCAAGGCGGCGCGGTCCATGGTCATCACTGATCTCGGGTAGCGGGTGGGCTGGGATCTTCTCGGGTCGGTCGCGCTCGGATGGGGCACGTCCGACCCAGCAAGAAACCCACTGCGATGAGTGGGTTTCTCTCGTGCGCGATACAAGGATTGAACTTGTGACCTCTTCCGTGTCAGGGAAGCGCTCTCCCACTGAGCTAATCGCGCGGGATATGAAATTTTGACCGAGCGGATGACGGGATTCGAACCCGCGACCCTCACCTTGGCAAGGTGATGCGCTACCAGCTGCGCTACATCCGCATGACGGCACGCGCGGAAACCGCTACGACGTGCTGCGCAACCATATTCGATGCCGTGGTGATAATCCAAATGCGCAGGCAACGGCGTCGCGGTGGGGCCCTCGGAATGAAAAAACCCGCCGGTTCGGCGGGTTCTCGTGGTGCGCGATACAAGGATTGAACTTGTGACCTCTTCCGTGTCAGGGAAGCGCTCTCCCACTGAGCTAATCGCGCGGGCTATGAAATTGGCGTGGAAATTGACTCCCTTGGAGGTGGCGACGGGAATCGAACCCGTGTGCACGGCTTTGCAGGCCGTTGCCTCACCACTCGGCCACACCACCAGAGGCGAGCTTGCTCGCACCGAGCGGATGACGGGATTCGAACCCGCGACCCTCACCTTGGCAAGGTGATGCGCTACCAGCTGCGCTACATCCGCATGCCCCGCGAGCGATCTTGTGGACCATTGTGCTCGCGATGCGGGACAGAACATTATCCGAACGTTACGGCGATGCCAAATCGCCTGGTCAGCGTCGCGTCCAGGGGAGTTGTGGCACAGGGTCGGCGCCGTTGCGGGTGTGCATGATGGGGTTCCAGGGGTTTCTGGATACGGACGTCGCGGACAACGCAGCTGCTGTCGGCGGCCCATGCGTCGCTGGTCGTCGTCGGTGTCAGGCGATTTGGGTAAACCGGCAACGGGCGTGTACTGTTCCTGCTCGTGCACCGACGCCCCAGAGCGTCGGAACACGGTCCCGTGGCTCAGTGGAAGAGCGTCCCGTTCACACCGGGGAGGTCGCTGGTTCGATCCCAGCCGGGACCACCCAAGAAACACCAGTTCAGAGGCCCTAACCGATCACTCGGGGAGGGCCTCCTCCGTTTCCGTGGACACGGAATGGACACGCTTCAGTTCCGCGGCCCTCTGCTCGGAGAGTTTCGTGGCCACGCGCTCCAGGTCATCGGGGAACAGGTCCGCGTACGTGTCCAGGGTCATGGAGGCCTTGGCGTGACCCAGCATCCTCTGGACCGCCTTCACGTTGGCCCCGGCCGAGATGGCCAGGGACGCGGCTGTATGCCGGAGGTCATGGGTGGTCACCACCGGGAACTCCGGAGTGGTGGGGTGGCCGTCGGAGGCCTCGGCCACCTCCTCGGCCCGGGCCTTGGCCGTGCGCTCCACGATTCTCTCCACGGCCGGGGCCAGGGTTCGGTGGCGCCAGTTCGACGCCCGGAGGAGGCCGCCCTCCTCGGCCGGGAACACGGGCGAATCCAAGGCCTTCCCGCGGACACGGGTGGCCATCATCTCGTCCAGGAACTCCGGGTAGGGGACGGTTCGACGGGCCTGGGTTTTCGGGGCCTTAATCGGGTTGGCCGCGTCGGCCTCGGTGACGGCCCGCTCCACGGTGATCCGTCGCCGGGTGAGGTCCACGTCCCGGGCGCGGAGGCCTGCGGCCTCTCCGATCCGGAGGCCGGAGTAACAGAGGAACAGAACGAGGTCATGCCCGCGGGGACCGGCCTCGGTGGCCAGTTCCTCCACCTGTCCATGGGTGAGGTAACCCCGTGATCGGTGGAGACGTTTGGGCGCCGACACGTCCGCGGCCGGGTTGGCGGCCAGGTTCCCGTCCGCCACGGCCAGGTGAAGAATCTGGCGGAGGACCCCCAGGGCGCCCTCAATCATCACCGCGGAGGTCCCGGCGCCCATCATCTCCGAGACCCAGGCCTCCACGTGTGACCGTTTGATCCGGCCGACAGGCGTTGTCCCCCAACGTGGTTCCACGTCATGGGAGTAGACACTCAGACGATTCCGCCGAGTCTTTGCGGCCTTGGCGTCCAGGCCCTTCTTCCAGGCCTCCGCGACGGTGGCCACGGTGATCCTCCCGGCCGAGGTGGCCACGAACCCGCCCGTGGACTTGGAGACCTCGGTGGTGTGCATGTACGCCCGGGCGTCCCGTTTGGTGGTGAACCCCCGTTTGCGGGTGGTGGACCCGTTGGGGAGTCGATACCGGACCTCGTACCGCGTCCCGGCCTGGGTCTCGTAACTCGTCACGTTCGCCATGGAGGTGAGTCTAGATCGGCCATCCGACGGGGCAATAAAGGTCACGATTCAGTAACGAAGGTAACGGAACGATAACGGGACTCTCGGAACTTCGTAATTCATTGGGGGAGTTCGGATTACGGGCGTGGACGCTCAAGCCGGCATCGTGTCACCTCCCGGGGGTCCCCTGACGGAATGCACCCCACCTCCCCGGGGGTGACGGGCATCCCGTTTGACATGAAATGTCAAGGGCGCGTGCATGTTTCACGGTTCGTGTGTTCAATGAGGCACGTCAACGCACACCACCGAAACAGGAGAACTCACCATGACCACCGAAGTGATGGACACCAAGGAGGCCGCGGCGTACGTCTGCTCCACGCCCCGGACCCTCGAACAGTTCCGGTACCTGGGCAAAGGGCCGAAGTATTACAAGCTGGGCCAGAAGGTTGTCTATCGCCGTTCGGACCTGGACGCCTGGTTGGACGCCCACGCGGTCACCCCGGAGGCGTCGGCATGACCACCGCCCTCGTCCTGGTCCTCCTGGCCGCCATCGCCTACCCGGGCGGCCTGGCCATCGGCACCCAGGCCCGGAGGTGGGCGCGGTGATCGGCCGAGACCTCCAGGCCCAGGCCGCCGCGATGAGGTGCGACCTATGCGGACGCCCAGGGATGGTTCGCCATCACGTCGGAGGCACGGCCTCGGTGATGGTCACCCACAAGTCCAGGTGCCCGAACAACCCCCGCGGCCGACGTTCGCGCTAGCGCCAACCCAACCCATGAGACCTCTAAGGCCTTACGGCGCAACGCTTTACATATCCAGGAGTCTCGAATGACCCAGAACGCCAGAACGGCCCCCAGCAGACCATCCGGGGACCGTTCCGAGAACTTCACCATGACCGAAGGTAACCACTCCGTCGGCACGCCTACCATACCGGACCGCGGTCCAATTCCGTGGATCACCGAGGCACTGAACGTCCAGGTCCCGGGCCTGGGCATCGACCCGGAATCCGTGTCGGAGGTCCGCCTCCGCGGTGGTTGCGGAACGTGTGACGCGGACACGGTGGTCCCGGTGGCCTACGTGGACGGCGCGTTCACCATCCCCTCCACGGGACGAGTCTCGGTGATCCAGGTGGAGCACGACGACTGGTGTCCCGTGCTGGCCCAGGCCAACGGGGGCGCCCGATGAAGCGCGACGATATGACCTGGATTGATCCGGTCAACCCGACGACCGAACCACCCCGGCGCGTGTTCCCCACCGAGGCCTTCCCCGAGGTGGCCGCGAAGTACATCACCGAACTGGCCGCCCACTTCCAGGTGGACAAGGCCATGCCGGGGACCGCGGTCCTGGCCGCGATGGGTTCGGCCCTCGTCGGCCGCGTGGAGGTGTCCGAGGACCGCCAAGAACCGGCCCTCATCTGGACGGCCGTGGTCGCCAAGTCCGGAGACCTGAAGTCCCCGGTGGCCCGGACGGTGGAGAGGGCGTTGGTCCTCCCGGTGGAGAAGGCCGCCCGCGATGCCGACGAGGCCCCGCGGGGCATGGACCGGGAGGCCGCCGAGAACAAACACGAGGACGCGGTGAAGGCCGTAAAGGAACTCGAACGGCGCCTGGCCCGTGAACGCGCCAAGGAGGACAACCAGGCCGCGGTGGAGGCCGCCGAGGCCGCCCTGGCCGAGGCCCGGGAGGCAGAACACGAACTCCGGGTCCGTCCGGTTCCCCGCCTCGTGGTGGACGACATGACCCCCGAGGCGCTCCACCAGCGCATGGCCGAGAACCACGGCCGACTCACGGCGTGGATTGTGGAGGGGACGGGCCTGTTCCACAAGCTGTCCGGCAAGGACGCCGCCAACGTGGCGCCATGGTTGGCCGCGGCCGACGGTGACCCCATCCGGGCGGCCCGGGTCACCGCGGACCGCCCGGACGTGGACTCCGCCCGACTGACCTTGTGCATGTTCGTCCAACCCAAGGTCCTGGCCGATGGCATCACGGGAGACGCGTTGTCCTACAACGGTTTCCATAACCGGTTCCTCTACGCGGCCCCCGTGTCCCACGCGGGGCGTCGGATCGCACGTCCGCCCCGTGTGGACGCCTTCACCGAGGGCAAGCTGGCCACCCGCCTCCAGGCCGTCACCCGCGAACTCTGGAACCTGGAGACGCCCCGCCTCCTCCGGTTGTCGGCCGACGCCCAGGCCCGGTTCGATGAACGGTTCCTGGAGGTGGACCGCGCCCAGGGGTCCACCCTGGCCGACGATGACCCGATAGCGGAGATGACCTCCAAACTCCTCGGGAAAACGCTACGGATCGCGGGCGTGTTCGCTCTCGTGGACAACCCCCAGGCCACCGAGGTGAGCCGGGAGTGGTTCCTCCGCGCCGAGGCCGTGGCGAACTTCTACCACGCGGAGGCCTGGGCCTTGTGGGGCCACATGCTCACCGCGTCCGGTGAGGCCCGCCACCTTGTCCGGTCCATGGCCCGCGTGGTCCTGAAGTACCGGGACAAGGGCGTGGTGACCTCACGAGACTTCAACCGCTACGGATCACGCCCATTACGGCGCCACCTGGCGGAGATGGTGTGCGGCGACACCAAGCGTGAGAACCCGGCCGAACTCATCTTCGCCGAGGCCATCCGTCACCTCATCGTGTGCGGGTGGATCGCCAACCCTGACGGCTATCGACGCCACAAGTGGGCGGTGTCCCCACGCCTCGGGGACTTCACCGTGGAGGACCTCACGTGAGCCGCGGCCAGTTGTCGGACGTTTGTCGGACGGTTGCGGACGGTTTGCGGACGTTTGTCGGACACCCCCACTCCGCGGGTTCACCCAGGTCAGACGTGGTTTCCGGCCACTTTGTCGGACGTTTTGGCCGTTTGCGGGGGTCCGCCTCGTTTTCACCACCGCCGCGGGCGCCTCTCCCACGCCTCCCACGCCCCCACTTGTCGGACGTATTTCACCAGGTGAGAAGTATTTTTTTGAACTTACTACTACTTCTTGTAGTAGACGGTGAATCGCTCTGGTGGGGCGGCGTGGGAGCGGCATGGGTGGACGTGCGGAACAACCCCCACCGGCGCGAACGTCCGACAAAACGCCCATCACCCCAGGTCATAGGGCATTTTCGACCGTCCGACAAGCGTCCGACAAACGTCCGACAGGAAACGCGTTTTCCCAGGTCACCGCGGACTATCGCCCGTCCGCGCATGTCCGCACAACGTCCGACAAACGTCCGACAACTGGCCCACGCCCCTCCGCGGGCGGGCGTGGAGCAGAGATTCCGGACCCCACCGAACCATCACCCAAGGAGTGAAATAGCGATGGCCACAACACAATCCACCGAGGCGGAGGCGAACCAGTGACCGGCCGCAACCGGCGCCCTCGTCGGCCCAAGGTGTCGCGGACGGCCGTTCTCGACGCCCTCGGGGTCTACCGGCCTGGGCCGGAACGGGAACCCCTTCTGGAGGCCCTCGGAGTCCAACGGCCTGGCATGTCCGACGAGGACCGGAAGGCCTTGGCCGAACAGGTGGTGGACGAATACGAGGGCCGGAGGTCCGCCCAGTGACCCGGGGACTCCACCGAATCCAACAGGACAAGGACGGGCCGGTGGCGTTGGCCGTCGCCATCCTCACCGGGTCCGCCAACCTCCGCGGGGCCGCATGTACCCGCAACCCGCGTCTGTTCGATCCGGACGTGTCGGCCTCGGCCCTCGGGTTCACCTCTCACCGGGACCGGGAGAAGGCCGTGGAGGCAACGTGTGTTTCATGTCCGGCCCGTGGTGCCTGTTGGGCGTGGTCCTCGGAACTCCCGTCCATGCGGATCACCGGACCCACCGCGGCCACCTCGGGCATCCAAAGCGTGATGAGGCCTCGGAGGCCACGCCCACCGCGCACGGCCACCCCCGAGGACCCCGCCGACGTTCCAGACCCGCCACGGCCCGCACGGCGCCGCGGAGCACGGTCCCGAGGCCGTCCCTCCATCCACCGCAACCGCTAGACCCCTACCCAAGGAGAAGAACATCATGACCACACGACGAGAACGGCCCATGGAGACCGGGGACCGCGCATACCGGAAGGTGCGCGCACGATTCCGCGCCCAGTGCGAGGAGGTGGGCGTCACCTGCCACCTCTGCGGCCAACCCATCGACTACACCGAGGACTCCCGGGACCCGTGGGAACTGGACCACTTCTACCCGCGGTCCACTCACCCCAAGCTGGCCTTGGACCCGGCCAACTTCCGCGCCGCGCACCGGTCATGCAACCGATCACGCGGGGACGCGACGGTGAAGCCAACCCTCGGCATCCTGTCCGAGGACTGGTGACCCCCGAGGGGTCCGGATCACAAACGAACGCCCCTCACGGAGCCTCCGCCGGTCAAGTTTCGTTTTCAAAACGCGCGCTTGACCAGCACGTTTCCCCGCCCCGATTGACCAGCACACACCAAGGAGAACCCCTCATGCGCGACATACAACGCGGTGACCGTGCCGCATCTCTGGCCGCCCGGATGATTCTGGCCCTCCAGAACGAGGACGAGGTGGCCGCCCAGGCCGTCCTGGCCGACTGTCACGACAACCCGGCCCAACTGAAGGACCTGGCGGTGACTCTCGGGGCCTTGGCCGCGGCGACCATCACCGACGGAGGCGCCCTGGCCATCGCCACGGTGGCCGCGGACAATCTGGCCTCCCCACCCCCGTCGTCGGGTTCCGTTTGATCTCCCGTGTCACGGAACAGGTTGGGACACAACCAGTTCCGTGACTCCGGGCGGGGCCTCGGGTAGGCTCTCAGTCGGAGCACGTCGCCAACCGGCCGCCACCCATGCCAGGGCATGGGCCGCGTAGTCCAGGTCCGCGAACGTCATCCGGCGCGAAACTCCCAGGGGGAGTTCATATCTCGTGTCCGCCGATTACTCCATCTCTCACACCCTAGGAGGGTGAATCGTGCATGTTCTGCACAAGAATTACGAACTGTCCGGCCTGAAAACGGCCGGGTTGGCCGACGGTGAGTTCATCGGTTGGGCCAGCACCTACGGCAATATCGACGCCCAGGGTGACCGGGTGGTGAAGGGCGCGTTCGCGGCCTCGGTGAAGTCGATCACCGACGGTGACGTTCTGCCGGTCCTCTGGGAACACGTCAAGAACGATCCCCGGATGCAGGTGGGCCAGATCAAGTCCGCCGAGGAGACCGACGAGGGCCTCCGCGTCCACGTCGCCCTGGACCTGGACACCGAGACCGGCCGTGCGGCCTACAAGGCCGTGAAGTCGCGCCGCGTGAAGTCGCTGAGCATCGGTTACGGAGTCCTTCAGGCCACCAAGGCCGCCGATGGCGCCCAGGAATTGAAGTCCCTGGACCTCGTGGAGGTGTCCCTGGTGGCCCGTCCGGCCAATGACCGGGCGACCATCACCGCCTCCAAGGCCGCCGACAAGGCCGGGACCCCGGCCCTCGTGAAGGCCCGCAAGGCCTCCGCGGAGTTGGTGGCCGACGACGAGACCACCGACGAGGACACCACGGAGATGACCGTGGGTGAACGTCTCGTGGCGTCCCTGGAGGCCGCCCTGGCCGCCGCCCAGGACCTCATCGACGCCGCCGAGGCCGAGGGACGAGACCTCACCGACTCCGAGGCGGAGTCCGTGGAGAAGGCCCATGGCCGCGCCCGCCGAAACAAGGCGGACCTGGAGGCCTGGGAGGCCAAGTCCCCGTCCGAACGCCACGGCCTCCAGTTTCTGGCGGACGTGATCGACGGACGGAAGTGCTCGGCCTCGGAGTTCACCGCCCGGTGGGGTACCTCGGAGTCCCCCGCCGACGCCCTCACCAAGTCCGTCTCCACCCCCCTCATCCAGACCACCAAGCACACCACCAAGGAGTTCCACATGGACACCAAGGACAAGTTCCTCCAGTTCGGTTCGGGCCGGAAGGCCGCGGCCCAGACCATCGTCGCCAAGATGCTCGGCACCGATAACGCCAACGCGTTCCAGGGCGGAAGTCTCCCCGGAACCAAGGCGCTGACCACCAGCGGCCAGGTCATCACCGATGTTCCGGTGGCCTCGGAAGTGATGGCCACCGGCCGCCCCGCGGTGTCCATCCTGGACGTGATCCCCACCAACCAGCGGTCCGGCCCGATGTACCGCTACATTCGCCAGACTTCGCGGGCCTTGGACGCCGCCGCAGTGGCCCCGGGCGCCGAGAAGCCGGTGAGCGCCATGGGCACCACCACCGTGGACGCCCAGGTGTCGGTCATCGCTCACCTGTCCGAACCCATCGACAAGTTCGTTCTGTCCGACGCGCCCCAGTTGGCCCGGTTCGTCCAGGAGGAGATGCTCTACGGCCTGGCCGTGGCCATCCAGGCCCAGGTCCTCTCCGGCGACGGAACCGGCGCGAACCAGACCGGCCTCCTGAACACCTCGGGAGTCCAGGTCCAGGCGTTCGCCACCAATATCCTGACCTCGATCCGGAAGGCGATCACCGCCCAGGAGAGCCTGGGTTACGCCCCGTCGGTCCTGGTCATCTCCCCGGCCGACTGGGAGGCCCTGGAACTGTTGGCCACCACCGACGCCGCCCTCTCGTACCGGGGTGTCCCCCTGGACCAGGGTGAACGGCGTATCTGGGGTCTCCGGGCGGTCCTGTCCACCAGCCTCCCGGCAAAGACGGCCTTGGTCCTGGACCCCAACGCGGTGAGCATCGACACCGTGGGCGGGGTGGAGGTCGAATGGGCCAAGGAGGCCGGGGACCTGTTCAGCCACAACCAGATTCAGGCCCGCGTGGAGACCCGTATCGGTGTCTCGGTGTACCAGCCCGCGGCCGTGGTGAAGGTGGCCACCGCCGCGTGATCCACTCCGGCCCAGGCCTCCACCATCGCGGGGGCCTGGGCCGGACCCCTTCTCTCACAAAGGAGTTGACCCATGGGCATCGGGAACCTCATCGGGGACGCCATCACCTTCATCGGTGGCCATCTGGAGGGTGAGAGTCACTCCACTGGCAACGGATACTCCGGCCACGTGGACCTCGTGGGGTCGAAAATCGCCCCGGACCCCACCCGCCTGGTCAGTTTCCGCAACGGTGGCGTCATCGGTGAGAGTCGCGCCCAGGTCAACGCCCGACGGGCCGAGGGGTCCCAGGCCAAACTGGCCGCCCTCCACCAACGTGGAGGAGGACCCAGCGGTCCCGGCCGCCGACAAGGCGGGGCCTCGGCACCCACCCGGAGGGGTACGGCCACAACTCACGCCCACCAGGGTGGGGGTTCACGGTCCCGGCCCGCCCACGGCATCGGGGACGGCCTCGTACTGGCCCCCGGTATCGGCATGGGCGGCCGAGGTGGTGGAGGAGGGCATCGACGCCCGGACGAGGTGGCGCCCGGAGTTCCCTGTCCATCGTGCGCGTCGGGTATCACGGTCCCGGTCCGATAGTCGGATATGCTTGTCCCACAACTTCATATGCTCGGAGATGCCCTCGGGCGTCATGCCGTGCGTCTCGTCGGAACCCTCGTCCTCACACCCCCGTGGACGGGGGTTCCGTCGTTCACGGGCGTGGAGGTCCTGGAGGGCGTTGGGAGGACCTGGCGTGGACACGGAATGGACACAAACTGTGTCCAAACGGAGTGATTCTGGTTGAACTCGATTGAGTGAATCCCCAGTTCAAGACTGGTACGCCCAGGTCCACGCGGTGGCGTTTTCCCGTTCACACCGGGGAGGTCGCTGGTTCGATCCCAGCCGGGACCACCAGGTTAGAGCGATATTTCGTTGTCTTGCACAACATTTGCACAACATCGACCCGGAAGCCGTCGTGGTGAAGGGAGTCGTCGACTCGTGGGCCACAAGCACGACATCGTGTTCACTGGCCTCATCCACCCGCAAGCAGGGAACTGGCGGCTAGATCACCCGATCAAGTTGGCTAGTGGTAGTCGACAGGTCGAGGTGTACTTCAATCGGTCCGCGTTTAACGTCCGGGTCACCTTCGAGGATGACTACCAAATCGGCAGTGGCAATGAGAACGACTCTGTTTGGCTCAATCCCATCTGGTACGAAGTCGAGGCGTCGGTTCGCGGCGTACTCTCTCTGGGATTTGTCCTTGCTGCATCTCTAGAGATCGAGATGACTACGGGCAGAGCCGACGTAGAGGGGTTCGTGGGTAGCAACACAACGATGCCAGCCTTCGCCCGAGTCGAGGGCGATCGTGTGGAAGCTGAACTGCTCGGGAGGTACCTCGCAGCTGTGGGCCAGAACGCGAACGTGAGGCACGCGCTTGCCGACATGCGGATGGCTCTCCGGCTTTCGATTGACACCGCCTTCTATTGCTACCGCGCAATCGAATGTCTGCGCCATGAGTTCGTACACCTCGAAGACGGCGATAAGACCGCGCCATCGTGGAGCAGGATGCACGCTGCTCTAGGCACGTCAAAAGCTGAGATGGACCCGCTCACGGCGCTGGCTACCGCGCGTCGCCACGGGGAGAGTCTTGCGCTCTCGCATGACGATCGAATCACTTGGCTCCGATGGGCGCGGGAGGTGGTGGCCAAGTACATCGAGGACTACTTGCCGAACGTCCGCGCTGTTGAATCTGGCCAGAGCTGACACAACACTGCCGCCCCGTTTCGATTGGCCTCGAAGTAGGGGCGGCGGTGTTGGTTTCGGGTGAGCGGGCGGTGAACCGATAAGACCGAGGCGCGCACGCCGCACGCCAAGCACGTTTCGCGGCGCGATGAGATCGGTCGGCGAACCGGCCGTCATGGCGACCACCGATCGGCCCCCGACGATCGCTACGCCGGCATCAACGCCTGTCGTTGTCCGAACAGGTCACCGAGAGGGCAAGGCGGACGATCACGGTGACCACCTCGTGCCGGGTTGATCGCCGGATCTCAGCGGTGTCGACGCCTTCCGGCGGCTTCTCGTACTCATCGGGTCGAGCCCGCGTGCGAGTTATGGTGAGTGCCGCCACGCGCCGACGTGCCGTGCGGGCACTGTTCCTGCCGGGTGACATGCCTTAATCTGCCGGATATGTCGGCCGTCAGCGCAGCATTGGTCGCGGCCTTCCGGCCGTCGGGTGCTCCGTTCGCAGTGTCCGGGGCCGTGCGCGCCCTCGTTGCGGGTGGAACGCTGCTGCTCCTCGGTTGGGCCATCGGCGACTGGGACAAGCTGGGTGTTGCGTATCTCGGTGCGGCGTGTTCGGTCGCGTTCGTGATCGGCGACTCGTATCGGGGTCGGCTGACCGGGCTCCTCGCGCAGGCCTCGGGTGCGGTGATCGGGATCGGCATCGGTGGATGGTTCGTCGATGGCCCTACGGCAATGATCGGGCTGGCCGCGTTGGCCGGAGCGGTGTCGGGCCTCGTCGGAGCGGTAGGCCCCGCCGGGCCCGCGTTCGGCATGATGCTCAGCATCGGTGTCGCCTTCGGACAGTTCGGCGGGTCCCATCTGGCTCCCGGCGTCCAAGCCCTCTGGTACCTGATCGGCGTGCTGGTTGTCGGGTTGGTGCACGTCGCGGATTGGCCCTTTCGTCGGGGTGCGGTCCAACGCCGTGCCGCAGCCGGTGTCCGCGACACGGCAGCCGAGGTGTGCCTGGCGATCGGTCAGGGGGACGCCCGTGCCGCCCGCACCCGCATGGCAGCAGCATCGGCGCAGTCACGAAACGCCGGATGGGATCCGGCAACGGAGGGCATCGCCTACGCAACGGCCGCACTGTACGCGGAGCGGCGACGCGTCCCGGTCGAGGTCGCGGACGCCCTCCACACGGCAGCCGAGCAACTGCGTGCCGGGCAGCCCCAGGAGGTGGTCACCGATTGGCCTCCGACGACACCGGGATTGCGGGCAATGACCCAAGCCCTGACCGTGGATCGCCAAGAACCGTCGCCAGCCAAGGATCGCCGTCGGATCACGTTGGGGCCGTTGGTGACCCGGGAATCGATGACCAACGCGATCCGCATGGCCCTATGCCTGGGTGTGGCCACGGCGGTGACCCTCGCCGCCCACGATCCGCGCCACTCGTTCTGGCTGCCGCTCACCGTGGCGGTGATCGTGCGCCCGGAGTACGCCTCGATCGTCGTACGAACGGTGAACCGGGTCGTCGGCACCCTCGGCGGGGCACTCGTCGCGGCGGCGGTGCTGACTCTGTGGGACACCGGATTCGCGGTGGCCGCAATTGCCTCGGTAGGCCTGGCCTTCGCCGTATTCACCGCGCCCAAACTGTACGGCCTCAACGTCATCGGCGTCTCGGTGTCTGCGATCCTTGCGTCCTCGATAGGCGGCGCGGACATCGTCGCGCCCGCGATCCGGGTGCTCGACACCGCCGTCGGAGCGCTCATCGCAGTCATCTTCGGTTACCTTCTGTGGCCGGGTGCTCGACGACTCCCACAGCAGGCTCGCATCGACGACGGAATCGACGCGGCCACCGTCTACCTCAATGATGTACTCGGGCCGGGAACTGTGCGGGATGCGTTCGTCCGCCACCGCGACGACGCCTACCGGCTGGCGCACAGATCGAAGGCGGCATGCCTGGCGGCCTTTGCCGAGCCGCCACCGGTTCCCGCGCGGGCCCGGGAAATGCTGCCATTGGCAATCGAATTGGAGGAGATCGTGGACCAGATCACCCAGCTCGCGCTGGCCGCCAACGGCGCCGATTCGCCGCCACAGGCGAGCGTGGACCGGACCCGCCGCCGCCTCGACAAGCTCCGCGCCGCGGTTGTGGCGACCGCGACCTCATGAGAGCGCCGAGCTCGCGGCCGCCGTCCCGGCAAGTCTACTGAGTTCATAAGTCCTTGAGTCCGTCCACCGGGGCATGCAGAGGCCTTGCGGCCCAGCGGCCGACGTCGTTCGAGCAGTTCACGAAAGCGCGTCACCACGCTCAACGCCGACCGGGGGTCATGCCCTATCTCACGGCGGTCCACGACGAGTGTCCCGCCGCATCGCCCGACCGCACCAAGCACGACGAGTCACCGCACTGGCGGCGTTAACCGATCAGGAGGCTGACGTGGTGACTTTGGCGACGGAGGGCAAGACCAACAACGAGATGGCCTCGACATTGTTCGTGAGCGTGAAGGCAGTCGATCAGAACCTGGCGATCGGCCGTGCCGATCACTGGATGTGTCTCGCGAGCAATCGTCAAACCTCACCGCTCCAGAGGAGGCGAGGTCAAGCGTTTATTCTTGCGCAGTGAATGCACCGAAACGCGGGGCTCCGGCACGGGGAATTGCCGGCCGCCGCCTCACCTACCTGGCTTTCGCTGTGATCGTCGTCGCCTATCTCGCGATCATCAAGGTCAGCGGCACGCTAATCGGCCGCTGGGCTGACGAGGATGACATGCTGACCACCCGAGGGGTGGTCTTCACCATGCTGATCCCGCTCGGGCTTTCCGTCATCTTCACCTACGGTGTCATCGCAGCGCTCGGGTGGTGGCGGCCGGTGATGAGGGACGATCGCCCGGTAAACCGATGGGTCTGGGTCGTGCTCGCGATCCTCCTCGGCGCGATCCTGCTGGGAATCAATTACAGCGCGCTGTCGGAGAAGGGCTGGCTGTTCATTATCTGTCTGGTCATCGCCACGCAGTTCGTCGGTTGGGGTGAAGAAGGCATGTTTCGTGGTATCGGCGTGACAGTGCTGCGCCAACACGGTCTCCGCGAGGGGCAGGTCGCCTTGTGGTCCAGCCTCATCTTCGGCGTGGTGTACCTGTCCAACGCCTTCACCGGCGGCGGCGCCGGCTCGATCGCCCAGGCCGCCATCGTCAGCGTCGCGGGGTACTTCTTCTACCTCACCCGCCGCGTCTCGGGCAGCAACGCACTCAACTCAGTCATGCACGGACTCTTCGACTTCTCGCTGCTCACCGGGGCCGCCATCCTTCTGAACCAACAGGCGTACCTCGGCACCTTCGCCCCACTGCTGGCCTACCCGATCCTCGCGATCGTTTTGCTCGTGAAGCGGAGGAGCATCGAACCCGCCGACCGCGCCATTGACGACACGGTAGCGTCGGACGCCTAGCCCGCGCCTTTCCCGGCGCGTGGTGAACCGCCCGGGGTTTGTAGGGTTTGTCGGAGGCTCTCGAACCTGTGAAGGATGGAGAGGCAGCTCCTCGGAAGTACAGCGTTGAGCTGAACGAGCGGCAACGTGGATGGCGGTGGAAGCCTGTCAGGACCCGGCCGCGATGCCGGAAGTGCTCAAACGGATCGCTGATCAACCCGGCGCACATCCTGAAGCGCTGCGTATGTGGGTCAAGCAGGCTGAGGTCGATGGCCGGGTGCCCCCGGGCACCGGCACCAATGACGCCGAACACATCGCGCAAGTGGAACGGGAGAACCTCGTGTTACGGCGGACACGATCGTGAAGCAGGCGATTGATATGTAGTGATCGGCGAGTCGTTGCCGGCATCGCCGGGAGGTCAACTGCCCACACCTAATCCATCTTCCGACCGGGAGCGCAGATACCGAGCCATCCGGTACACCGAACGTCTCGTCGAAGCTGATGCAGCGACTTCTGTTGGCTTTAAAGGTGATTGCCTACGCGATGCGATGGCCTTAGGGGCTCAACTCGTTGTTCAAGCCGAGCGCATCCGCCACCACCCGGTCCGCACCATCCTCAATCTCGCAGGTCCGAGTCGCATCGACTTTGCAATAGCCCGGTGGCCTCCCGCTCGACGGTGCATGAGCAGCCGCTGTCGGCCCAGGAGTCAGTGCCTCGACTGCCGCCGGAATCCGTACAGGGCGGCACGGTAGCCGCGTTCATAACTCTGCTTGATGTCGGGGATCCGGCCGTCGGACAATGCGGTTGCGGCGTGATGTGTGGCCCAGGCGCGCGGCATCGACGCGAGATAGCTTGCGGCGTCATCATATCCGCGCTGGAACTCCACGGCGTCGACGGTCGGATCGGCGAGCGTGGGATCGGCGAGTGCGCTATCCGTCCCGACCGACTTGGCGTTAGGGAAGGTGGGTAGGGACAGGACGCGGGGCCCGCTCGTGGTCATCGTGTGGTCCTCTTCTCGGCGAGTGTTCGATACAGGGTGGCGCGGCTCACCCCGAGGGTGGCCGCGATCGTGGGCACGGGATCTCCCTTGGCGCGCATACGTTTCGCGAGTTCCACCTGATCGTCGGTGAGAACACGCGGGCGGCCGAGGGACGGACCACCGTGGCCGGGAGCGCGGATGCGGGCACGTCCGCGTGCGGCGTGGGCCTCCTCGTCGACGACGGCCAGCGACGCCAGAACTCCGACGATCATCGCGCCCGCGTCGTCGGCGGTGGTCAGTCGTTCACGTAGAGCGCGGACCCCGAGTTCGCGCGCGGCGAGGAGGCGAAGCGTCGACAAGACCTCCGGCGTGGTGCGGCCGAGGCGGTCGATCCCGATCACCACGACGGTGTCGCCGGCGCGCGCGTAGTCGAGGAGTGCGTCAAAGCCTGGCCTCGGCGCGTCGGGTGCACCGGCACGCGTTTGGTCGGTGTACACGCGGGCCGGTGGCACGCCGCCCTCGACGAGTGCGTCGATCTGGGATTCGAGTGTGGAGTCCGCCGACGACGCATCCGTACCCGCGCGCGCATAGCCGAGCATCATCCCGGCGGGCGCCGACGGGCCGATGGAGGTCATGACGCAGACTCTATCTCAAAAGGCTGCGACTCGATAACGCGACACAGCAACTTATGAGACAAGCGGGTGCACTCGACTCGCTGCTGTTGATTACTCTCCGAGAGGAGTACTGCCTGCTGTCATCAAACCTGTAGGCGCCGAAACATCCGACTCTCCGTGACGTCGGTTGTCGCATAAATATCCATCGTATTGAGCAGCTGAGTTATGAGATTTACGGCACGCGGATATAGCCCGAGACGCCTGACGAGGCACTACCCCGGCCGGTCATGGCCGATGGGCTGATGGTTCGGTCCGGAGCCGAACTCAGTGCGTCGTCAGTTCTGACACCGAGATTCTCTGCCACATCGAGTGTGTGTCACCGGCCGGCACCCGCACGGCGTCCGGGCCGACGTTCGCTGCCTCCACGCACACGAACTCGCGCCAGTGGGTGCCGACGTCGGCCATGTCCGCGGCGCTCGCCTCGCCGGGGTTCCAGACGACCGCGCTGCGCGCGGACCGTGCCGTCACCGTGATGGCCCTGCGAAGGCCCGGATCGATGAGTCGATAGCGCCCGCCGGCGCCGGGATACACGCGGTCGCTGCGTGGGAGGTCGCGGGGGAGGGACCAATCACCCTGTTGCTCATGGGATCTCATACCGTCGAACTTGTCCAGATAGGCCAGTCCGGATAGGCCTTCCACGCGGATCCGGGTGGCGTCGGAGACCTGGAAGTAGTTGTGAAAGGCCTGGGTGATCGTGGCCGGCTCACTTCCGGGATTGTGGGTGTGCATGCCCGACTCGAGATGGGTACCCACATGAATCGTCATCCGCAGGCCGAGGCCGAGGTGGTCGAGGCCGGTGGGCGCGAGTTCCAGATCGACGCCACCCGAATCGGTGCGTCGACCATCGATCAGCGCCCACGTCGCGGTACGCGCATAGCCGTGCGACGGGACGTCACCGGTCTGACCCTCCCGCGCGAAGTACGGCCAGCACAGCGGCACACCACCGCGAATCGGTGTCGGCAGCGCGGAAAGCTGCGGCGACACCCACAGCACATCGGTGTCGGATCCGGCCGGAACAAAGGAGATCACCTGTCCGCCGAAGACGGCGATCGCCGCGGTGGCGTCAGTGGTCTCGATGCAGAAGGCGTCGAGGCCATGCACCGTTCCCCGGCGCACGCCGTCGATGTCGACTGAAGGGTTCACCGGTTCAGCGTGGCACAACCTGACACGGAACACCCCGTACTCGTGATCGCGTAGCGTCGATCACTGTGACCCACATCGACGTCCAGGCTCCCGTTGTGACCACTTCCACCGGTCGGGTATCCGGCCTCCTCGACGGCGGGATTTCGTCCTACCTCGGAATCCCCTATGCCGCACCGCCCATCGGGCCTGCGGCGTTCGCGGCGCCGCTGCCGCCGATCGTGTGGGACGGCATCCGGCCGGCCACCGACCACGGTCCGACCGCCCCACAGGTCGGATATCCCGCACCGATCGCGGCGCTCCTCGACAACGTCATCGTCGCGGGTGACGACTACCTGAACCTCAACGTCTGGACCCCGGATCCGGGCGCGAGTGGACTACCTGTGATGGTGTGGATCCACGGCGGAGCGTTCATCCGCGGCTCCAATCGCATCGAGATGTACGCCGGCGACACGTTCGCGCGTGACGGCGTCGTCTGCGTTGGGATCAACTATCGCCTCGGGGCGGTCGGGTTCGCATCCATCGACGGGGCGCCGGAGAACCGTGGGTTGCTCGACCAGCTCGCCGCACTGCGATGGGTGCGCGACAACATCGCCGCCTTCGGTGGCGATCCCGACAACATCACGGTCTTCGGCGAATCGGCCGGAGCGATGAGCGTTGCGTCGCTACTGGCGTCGCCGATGGCCACCGGGCTGTTCACCCGGGCGATCATGCAGAGCGGTAACGGGTCCGCCGCCGCAGACCCGGCCGACGCCCGCAAGCTCACCGCTCGAATGGCCGCCGTTCTCGGTGTCGACGCCACCGCCGAAGCATTCGGGGCACTCGGTATCGACGCGCTGCTGAGTGCGCAAACCCAGGTGGCACTGGAACTCATGGTCAACCCCGACCCCGAACTCTGGGGCGAGTCGATTGTGGCGACGGGCATGGGGATCATGTCGCACTTCCCGGTCGTCGACGGCGAGGTGCTCACGGCAGTACCCCACGAGTCGATCGCGGCCGGGTCGGGCGCCGACCTCCCGCTGCTGGCCGGGTGGAACGCCGACGAGTTCCGGTTCTTCATGGTTGCCACCGGGGGCGCGGGCGCCGTCACCGAGGAGGCCGCCTCGGCGATTCTCGGACGCAGCCATGGCGGCCTGGAGTTTCTGCGGTCTCGGCTCGACGTCGGTGTGACTCCCGGGGACGCGGTCAGCGAGGCGCTGACGGCTCGCGCGTTCTCGGCACCGACGACCGCCATCGCCGCCACTCGCCCGAAGGGGTCCACCCACCTGTACGAATTCGGCTACCGCAGTCCGCAGGCCGACATCCAGGCCGGTCACGCGGTGGAGATCCCATTCGTCTTCGATCACCTCGCAGCCGCACATCCGCTGGTTGGTCCCGAACCCGATCAGGGTGTTGCGGACGCCATGCACCGCGCGTGGGTCGACTTCGCGATCGGCGGTGACCCAGGATGGTCTGGATACCGGAGTTCGGCTGACATCAAGCATTTCGGCTGACATTCACCGGCTCGCGGACCCTGGATTTCGGAGAAACCCACTGATTTCCGGCAATTCCCGGCGGAATTCTCCGGCAACCGGAACGCCACGACGATATGTGTTCTGAGCTGCGCGGTAAGCGTCGTACGGTAGTGGCATGTCGGTCAACCGCACCACATCCACCGACCGCGGGAATCGCCGATCGATCGGCTGGGGGCTGGTCGTCAGTGGCGCGGTCGTCGCCGTAGCGGTCGTGATCTGGCAGGTCACCGTCATCCCGCACTCGAATCCGTTCTACGGGCTGTTCCACAACATGACCGACCTGAAGGTGTACCGCGCCGGCGCGGACACCGTCGTCCACGAGACTTCGCTCTACCAACACCCGGTGTGGTCTCGGCTGGAATTCACCTATCCGCCGTTTGCCGCAGTGGTGTTCGTGCCTTTTGCCCTCATGTCCCTACCCGTGGCGAAGATTGTGTGGTGGGCCGCGATCTATCTCGCACTGGTGGCCGTCGTGATCCTGGGATTCCGGTCGCTGGGATATCGGGCCGATCGTCGTCTGTGGCTGTTCGCGTTGGTGGCGGCCGTGTCGGTGACGGCACTCGAGCCTGTGCGAACGACCATCTGGCTCGGTCAGATCAACATCTTCCTGATGTTGATCGTTCTCGCCGACCTCGTCTTCTGCGACCTGCGGAAACCTCGCTCGAAGCTGCGTGGCGCAGGCGTGGGCATCGCCGCCGGACTCAAACTCACCCCGGCATTCATGGTGGTTTACCTCCTCGCGGTGCGGCGGTTCCGGGCCGCCGTGGTTGCGGGCGCTGCGTTTCTCGCGACCGTTGTCGTCGGCTTCATCGTCATCCCCGGCGACGCCCTCGATTACTGGACCGACTACGTCGGTGGTGCGTCGCGGGTCGGGCGGGTCGATTCGCCCGCCAATCAGTCGGTGAACGGATTTCTGTCGCAGTTGTTGGCCTACTTCGACATCAGCCGCTTCCGCCACGCCTATCCCGACGGGGGGACGGTCTACGAAGCGCCGCCGTGGCTCTGGATTCCGATCGCGCTGATCGCCGCCGTGCTCGGGCTCTGGGCAGCGGTGGTCGCCTACCGCCGGGGGTGGCGACTGCTCTCGGTCACGATCGCCGCGATGACCGGGGCGACGGTTTCACCGTTCTCGTGGGGGCATCACTGGGTGTGGTTCGTACCGTTGCTCGTGGTCGCCGTCGAGGCTGCCTATCGAGGTACGCGGGACGGCCGTGGTCGCTGGTGGTGGTGGCTGGGCCCGGTGGGCATCGCTGTGTGTTCGTTTGCGTGGTCCTACAACTGGTGGGACAGCGGGCCGTATCACGGCTCCGATCACGCCATCGCGATCGGCGTGTTCATGATGCCGCGCTGGGCCGATGTGCACTGGTACGACTCACTCGCCGTGGTGGCGTATTCGGGTGCCTATCCGGCGGTTCTGCTCGGGACGATCATCGTCACGCTCGTCGTCGCACACCGCGGCGCTCCCGGTTGTGTCGGCACCGGCTCCGGTGAGGGCCCGAACCCCGACATCACCGACGATCCCGGCCGCTATCCTGGAGTCCCCACCACGACATAGGAGGACAGCCGACAGTGCGGGCCTGGCAACGACTCCGGATCTGGGCGCGCAAACGCCGCTACATCGTCCGGCGCGATCCTCGGCTGAATCTCACCTATCGGATCTCCGTCGGAGTGCTCGGTGCCCTGGTCCTGGCCGTCGGCATCTTCGCTATCCCGTATCCCGGTCCCGGGTGGGTCATCGTGTTCATCGGTCTCGGCATTCTCGCGTCGGAATTCGACTGGGCGCACCGCCTGCTGAAGTTTGCGCGCGCGAAATACGACGCGTGGATCGAGTGGATGAAGCGGCGGCACTGGTCGGTCCAGGGTCTCCTCGGGCTGGGAACCTGCGCCGTCGTGGTCGGCTCGCTGTGGATGCTCGGCGTGTTCGGGACGCTCGCCGGATGGTTCGACGTCAATGCCGGGTGGGCGCAGAGCCCCATCCTGTGAACCCGGCCCGTGGGCGAGCGGGTCGAGTCGGTGTCGCGTACCGCGGCTGGTGAATTCCGCCCATCCGGTGGCAAACCGGGGTACCTCACGCGGATACGATCAACGTCGAACCGCAAAGTCGCCGGTGCGTGAGTGAACGAACCGGCCCTGTATCGAGGAGCGTCCCCGTGCCCGACGATGTCACCGTGAGTCACCCAGCCACCGTGCGTGTGCCTGCCGGGACCACCGCGGGCACCGCGCTGCGTGAGCACGACCTGCCCAACAAGGGGCCCGAGGCCATCGTCGTGGTGCGCGACGCCGCCGGCGACCTGCGGGATCTGTCGTGGACGCCGGAACTCGACACCGACGTCGAACCCGTCGCCGCCAATACCGAGGCCGGGCGCTCGGTCATCCGGCACTCAACCGCCCACATCCTCGCCCAGGCCGTGCAAGAGCTGTTCCCGGAGGCCAAGCTGGGGATCGGACCGCCGATCAAGGACGGCTTCTACTACGACTTCGAGGTCGCCGAACCCTTCACCTCCGACGATCTCGCCGCGCTCGAGAAGAAGATGAAGCAGATCATCAAATCGGGTCAGCGGTTCTCTCGCCGTGTCTACACCTCCAAGGACGAGGCGCGGATGGAGCTGGCCAAGGAACCGTTCAAACTCGAGCTCATCGACGACAAGGGTGCCGCCGCCGACAGCGAGGTCATGGAGGTCGGCGGGGCCGAACTCACCGCCTACGACAACCTCAATCCCCGCACCGGAGAACGCATCTGGTGCGACCTGTGCCGTGGTCCGCACGTTCCCACCACCAAGTACATCGCCGCATTTCGGCTGACCCGCAGCTCGGCGGCGTACTGGCGCGGTGACCAGGCCAACGCCGACCTGCAGCGCATCTACGGGACCGCGTGGGAATCGTCGGAGGCGCAGGACACCTACCTCGAGTTGCTCGCCGAGGCCGAACGGCGCGATCACCGCAAGCTCGGTGCCGAGCTCGACCTGTTCAGCTTCCCCGACGAACTCGGATCGGGGTTGCCGGTTTTCCATCCCAAGGGCGGGATCATCCGCACCGAGATGGAGGACTACTCGCGTAAGCGGCATATCGAGGCGGACTACGAATTCGTCAACACCCCGCACATCACCAAGGGCCATCTGTACGAGGTGTCCGGACACCTCGACTGGTACGCCGAGGGCATGTTTCCTCCGATGCAGCTCGACGCCGAGTACAACGAGGACGGTTCGGTCCGCAAACCGGCGCAGGACTACTACCTCAAGCCGATGAACTGCCCGATGCACAACCTGATCTTCGGTTCGCGAGGTCGGTCCTATCGTGAGCTCCCGCTTCGACTCTTCGAATTCGGCACGGTGTACCGCTACGAGAAGTCCGGCGTCATCCATGGCCTGACCCGGGCTCGCGGTTTCACCCAGGACGACGCGCACATCTATTGCACCCGCGAACAGATGCGCGATGAGTTGCGCTCGTTGCTGACCTTCGTCCTCGACCTGCTCAAGGATTATGGCCTCGACGATTTCTACCTGGAGTTGTCGACGAGGAATCCCGAGAAATCCGTCGGCGACGACGCCACGTGGGACGAGGCCACCGAAACCCTCGCCGAGGTCGCCCGGGAATCGGGGTTGGATCTGGTGCCCGATCCCGGTGGTGCGGCGTTCTACGGGCCGAAGATCTCGGTGCAGGTGAAGGACGCGCTCGGGCGCACCTGGCAGATGTCGACCATCCAGCTCGACTTCAATCTGCCCGAGCGATTCGGTCTCGAATACACCGGTGCCGATGGCGGCAAGCACCGCCCGGTGATGATCCATCGCGCCCTGTTCGGCTCGATCGAACGATTCTTCGGCGTTCTCACCGAGCACTACGCCGGCGCTTTCCCGGCCTGGCTCGCGCCGGTGCAAGTGGTGGGTATCCCGGTCGCTGAAGCGTTCGTCGATCACCTGCAGGCGGTGATCGCCGAGCTGAAGAAGCGCGGCATCCGCGCCGAAGTCGATTACTCTGACGACCGCATGCAGAAGAAGATCCGCACCCACACCACCGGAAAGGTGCCGTTCATGCTGCTCGCGGGCGAACGCGACGTCGCCGCCGGCGCGGTGAGCTTCCGATTCCGCGACGGTACCCAGGTCAATGGGGTGCCGACGGCGCAGGCCGTCGACGTCATCGCCGAATGGGTGGCATCGCGACGCAACGAGTCACCGAGCGGGGACCTGATCCTCACCGACCCGACCTCCGCCGACGAGGCGGGTGGGAGCACCGATGGCTGACGACGCGGGCGAGTCCGGGTCGACGATCCGGGACTGCGGTACCGGCGATCCGGACCGGCTGCAGCGGCTGTGGAGTCCGCATCGGATGACCTACATCACGGCCGATCCGCCGGCGACGACCTCGTCCGGCCATCCGTTCCTCGACATCCCCACCATGAGTGACGAGGACGGGTTGATCGTGGCCCGCGGTGAGCACGTGTATGCGGTCCTCAACCTGTACCCGTACAACCCGGGGCACACCATGATCGTCCCGTATCGGCAGGTCGCCGACCTGGAGGCACTGACCCCGGGGGAGTCGGCGGAGTTGATGGCGTTCACCCAGCGAATGATCCGCATCATCAAGTCGGTGTCGAATCCGAACGCGTTCAACGTGGGACTCAACCTCGGCTACGCGGCCGGCGGGTCACTGGCCGAACACCTGCATCAGCACATCGTGCCTCGGTGGGTGGGTGATGCGAATTTCATCACCGTCGTCGGTGGGGCCAAGGTGATGCCGCAATTGCTCCGCGACACCCGCGCGCTGCTCGCCGACGCATGGACCGCGCACGCCGACACCGCCGACACGGGAGAACAGCGATGAGTCCCTCGCGTACCGGGCGGGAAGGAGTACATCGGTGCTGAGCATCCTGGGCCGCGCTTCGGTGTCGAAGGTGACCCTGCCGATCGGTCGCGCCCTGCTGCGTACCGGGCTCACACCCGACATGATGACGGTGATCGGCACCGTCGCCACGATCGCTGCGGCGGTGACCCTGTTCCCGATGGGGCATCTGTTCATCGGCACCCTGGTCATCTGGCTGTTCGTGATGTTCGACATGCTCGACGGTGCGATGGCCCGTGCCCGCGGTGGTGGCACCCGCTTCGGTTCGGTGCTCGACGCCACCTGCGACCGCATCGCCGACGGCGCGATCTTCGCCGGACTGGCCTGGTGGTGCGTGTGGACCGAGCCGCATCAGTTGCTGTTCATCGCCACGCTGATCTGCCTGGTCACCTCGCAGGTGATCTCCTACGCCAAGGCCCGCGCCGAGGCGGCCGGGCTGTACGGCGACGGTGGCCTCATCGAACGGCCCGATCGCCTCATCATCGTGTTGGTCGGTGCGGGATTCACCGGTCTGGGTCTGTGGTGGGCGATCCACGTGGCGATGTGGCTGCTCGCTGTGGGCAGCGTGATCACGGTGGGTCAGCGGATGTTCTCGATCGCCGCCTCGCCGGGGGCGCGGGAGTTGATTCCGCTGGCCGCGCCGGCCGCTCCGGACAGCGATGCCGGGGACTCCGGCGGCAACGGCACCGCCGGTACCGCGGGCACCGACTCCACCGGCGCCGATGCTTGAGCGTGTCCGCGCGGAGCTGACCGACCTGGGGTATCGGGCCGGCTGGGCGGGGGTACGCCACGCACCCGACTGTCTTGCGCGGGCGTTGTTCGACCGTGGCGGGGCGTTCGCCGGGCGCCGCGACGGCGGCCCGGAACAGTTGCGGCGCAACCTGGCCCGCGTGATCGGGACGCCTCCCGCGCAGGTACCCGACGACCTTGTCGAGGACGCCATGCGCTCCTACGCGCGGTACTGGTACGAGGCATTCCGTCTACCGGCGCAGGATTTCGTCGCCACCGCCGCCACGGTCGACGTACCCGCCGACGACCAGGTTCGTCTCGACGCCATCCTCGATCGCGGAAAGGGTGCGATCCTGGCGTTGCCGCACACCGGGAACTGGGACATGGCCGGGGTTTGGCTGGTCCAGAATCGGGGCAACTTCGCCACCGTCGCCGAACGCCTGAATCCGGAGTCGCTGTTCCGGCGGTTCGTCGAGTACCGCGAGTCGCTGGGTTTCGAGATCTTCCCGCTCTCCGGGGGCGAACAACCCCCGTTCGGCCTGCTCGCGCAGCGTCTGCGGGCCGGCGGCATCGTCTGTTTGCTCGGTGAACGCGACATCGCCCGCCATGGCGTGCCGGTCACCTTCTTCGGTGAGCGCACCCGGATGCCCGCCGGGTCGGCGCGGCTGGCGATCGAGACCGGCGCCGGCCTGCTGCCGGTGCATCATTGGTTCACCGAGGCGCCGTATTCGCAGATCAGCTGTGGTCAGGAGATCGACGTGTCGGTCGGCGTCGAGGCCGCCACCCAGGCGCTGGCCGATGCCTTCGCCGCCAACATCGCCGCGCACCCGACCGACTGGCACATGTTGCAGCCACTGTGGGAGGCCGACTGGACCGACCGCCAGCGCGCCCGGGTGCAGGGGGCCACATGAGAATCGGGATGGTGTGCCCGTACTCCTTCGACGTCCCCGGCGGTGTCCAGGCACACGTCGTGGAACTGGCCCAGGTGTTCATCGAGCGCGGCCACTTCGTGAGTGTGATCGCGCCGACCGATCACGCCGACGAGCTACCCGACTACGTGGTCGCGGGCGGGCGCGCCCTGGCGATCCCGTATAACGGGTCGGTCTCGCGAGTGAACTTCAGCCCCAACGGATATCGGCGCCTGCGCCGCTGGATCGCCGACAACCATTTCGATGTTCTGCATGTGCACGAACCGAATTCACCCAGTCTGTCGATGATGGCGCTGATGGTGGCATCCGGTCCGATCGTCGTGACATTCCACACCTCGACGTCACGATCGTTGTGGCTCAGCACTTTTCAGGGTGCCCTGCGCCCGTACCACGAACGGATCGCGGGCAAGATCGCGGTCAGTGAACTCGCCCGTCGCTGGCAGATGGAGTCCCTCGGCTCCGATGCGGTCGAGATTCCCAACGGCGTCGACGTGGCGTCATTCGCGACTGCCCAACCGCTCGACGGTTATCCGTGGCCGGGGCGGTCGGTGCTGTTCCTGGGACGCTTCGACGAACCCCGCAAGGGCATCGACATCCTGATGCGGGCGCTGCCGACGGTCGTCGCGGCCTTCCCCGACCTGCGGGTGCTGGTGGTCGGCGGTGGCAATCAGAAGGCGTTGCGGCGGCGGGCCGGCGACCTCGCCGATCACCTCGTGTTCCTCGGGCAGGTCGACGACGACACGAAGGCGCGGGCGTTGGCATCGACCGACGTGTACTGCGCCCCGAATCTGGGCGGTGAGAGTTTCGGCATCGTGCTGGTGGAGGCCATGGCCGCGGGCGCGGCGGTCGTCGCGAGCAAGCTCGATGCGTTCCGGCGGGTGCTCGACGACGGGCGGGCAGGCACCCTGGTCGGCGTCGGCGCCGCCGACGAACTGGCCGAGGCCATCGTGGGCCTGCTCTCCGACGACGACGCCCGCGCCGCGCAGGTGGCGGCCGGTCGCGCGCGAGCGGATCGGTACGACTGGTCGCGGGTCGCCGACCAGATCATGCGCGTCTACGAGACGGTCACCGTGGGCGCCGGGTCCGTCGTGGTGTCGGACTGATGTGCGGTGACGACATCGCCGCCGGCCATCGCGGCGCGACCGGGATCCAGGGAGGGCGATCATGTCGACGGCTGTGACCGTGCTCCTCGTCGTGGCGACCATCGTGGTGGTCATCGTCGGTGGCTGGGCCTACGGGCGCGCCAATCGACTCGACCGCCTCAATGTCCGCGTCGACCTCGCCTGGCAGGCACTGGAGGCGGCGCTGGAACGGCGGACCGTCGTCGTGCGGGCGATCGCCGCTTGGATGGACGACTCCGGTGACGCCGACACCCGTGCCGCCGCCCGGACGCTGGTCGCGCGTGCCGATGCCGCCGAACACGCCGCGCGGGATCGGCGCGAGGACGCCGAGAACGAACTGTCGGTGGCCCTGGGGCACCGCGATCCCGCCGCGCGCCCACCGGCGCTGGTGGCCGAACTCGCCGACGCCGAAACCCGGGTGATGATGGCGCGACGCTTCTACAACGATGCCGTCCGTGACACCCGCAGCCTCGCCGACCGTCGGCTCGTGCGGCTGCTGCGACTCGGGGGCACGGCCAAACGACCCGAGTACTTCGAGATCGTCGAGCGGGTGACCCCGAGCTGAACCTCGGCGCTGTTTGCCCGATTGCGTCGGCACCGTCGTCCGGCGTCCGGACCGGCGATCATCATCCAATGACCCTCGCCTATCCTGGATCGGAGACGTTCGCGGCGCGCGGACATGCGAGAACGAGAAGCAGGAGAGCATCAGTGAGCCAACCGAACACCCCCATCACGGAATCAGGTCTGGGGACTGCCCGGGTCAAGCGGGGAATGGCCGAGATGCTCAAGGGCGGCGTCATCATGGACGTGGTCACACCCGACCAGGCCAAGATCGCCGAGGATGCCGGTGCGGTGGCGGTCATGGCCCTCGAGCGTGTGCCCGCCGACATCCGCGCCCAGGGTGGGGTGTCGCGGATGAGTGATCCCGACATGATCGACGGAATCATCAGCGCGGTGTCCATCCCGGTGATGGCCAAGGCGCGCATCGGGCACTTCGTCGAGGCCCAGATTCTGCAGAGCCTCGGCGTGGACTACATCGACGAGTCCGAGGTGCTCACCCCGGCCGACTACGCGAACCACATCGACAAGTTCGCCTTCACGGTTCCGTTCGTCTGTGGTGCGACCAATCTCGGTGAGGCACTTCGACGTATCACCGAGGGCGCGGCGATGATCCGCTCGAAGGGCGAGGCCGGCACCGGCGACGTGTCCAACGCGACGACCCACATGCGCAAGATCCGCGACGAGATCCGTCGCCTGACCTCCCTGCCCGCCGACGAGCTCTACGTCGCGGCGAAGGAACTGCAGGCGCCGTATGAGCTGGTCGTCGAGGTCGCGCGAGCCGGCAAGCTGCCCGTGACGTTGTTCACCGCCGGTGGCATCGCCACACCGGCCGACGCCGCGATGATGATGCAACTCGGTGCCGAGGGCGTGTTCGTCGGTTCGGGCATCTTCAAGTCCGGCAACCCCGCGCAGCGCGCGGCGGCCATCGTGCAGGCCACCACCTTCCACGACGACCCGGATGTGCTCGCCAAGGTCTCCCGCGGCTTGGGGGAGGCGATGGTCGGCATCAACGTCGACGACATCCCGGCTCCGCACCGCCTCGCCGAGCGCGGTTGGTAGCGGCGCCAGTCGGATGAACAGCGTCAACTCGGTGTGGCCTGCTGACTGTTTCGGCGTCGGCGCCGGTAGGATCTGCTGACCATGGATTCGGTGAGCATCGTCCGTGATGCGGCGACGGCGGGCACCCATTTCGTCCAGAATTTGCGGCTGGAATGGGCGGTGCGCTGCAGCGTCGGTCGGGTGCGGGAAACCAACGAGGACGCTGCGCTGGTGATGCCGGGCAAGTACCTGCTCGCCGACGGCATGGGGGGCCACGACAGCGGTGAACTGGCCAGCGAGGCCGCCCTGCTCACCCTGTCGGCGGCCGACGGTGCCGGGGAACTGATCGAGACCCAGAAATCACTGATCGATCTGCTCGACGAGGCGCAGACGCGTATCTCGGAGATCGAGACCTCGTCGGAACGCCGGGCCGGGACCACCACCACCGGGGCGTTGCTGGTGACCGTCGAGGGTGAACCGCACTGGCTGATCCTCAACATCGGGGATTCCCGGACCTACCGGTATCAGCACGGCACCCTGCAACAGCTCACCCGCGATCACTCGCAGGTCCAGGACTTCATCGACGCGGGTTTCCTGACGCCCGAGGCGGCGCGAACCGATCCGCGCCGCAACGTGATCACCCGTGCCCTCGGTGCGGGGATGATCGATCCGGTGGCCGACTACTTCAGCACCGTCGCCTTACCCGGTGACATCCTGCTGATGTGCTCGGACGGGCTGACCGGGGAACTGCCTGACGACGAGATCGCGCGGATCCTCGGTGACGCCGACACCGCCGAACGCGCTGCCGACGACCTCGTCGAGGCAGCCCTCGAACTCGGCGCCCACGACAATGTGACCGTCATCGTCGTCGAGGTCCACGAGTCGGTGGCCACGCTGCAGATACCGATCGTCGACGGGGAGGAATCGGAGGCCGATGCGTCGGATGCGTCCGACACGCCGATGACCGCGGACGACGCCGGGCCGAGCGAAACCGAGCCGGACGAAACCGATTCGGTCACCTCGGATTCCGAGACGGCTTCGGACGGGACGGATGATTCCGATGACGACGCACCGGACGCCGCGCCGACAACGGAGAAATGATCGGGACGAGTTGAATGGTTCCTGAGTACGAACCCACCGGGAGCGGCACATCGGTACCGCCGGGGATGACGTACGTCGACTACTGCGGCGAGCGATTTCCGCTGCCCGGGGACCGTCGATTCACCATCGGTCGTGAGGCCGATCTCTCCGTCGATGACAATCCATATCTCCATCGTCGATTTCTGTTGCTGCACAACGAAAACGGACTGTGGTGGCTCACCAATCTCGGCAGTCACCTGTCGGCGAGTGTGTCCGCCGGCGACGTCGGATTCTCCGCGACCCTCGGGCCGGGGGCGCGTATGCCGCTCGTGTTCGGGGAGACCACCGTCGTGTTCACCGCCGGACCCACCACTTACGAGCTGATCGTCTACGCGACGGCGCCGCAGGTGCGGCCGGTCACCGAACAGTCCTTCGCCGTCGGACGCACCACCGAGGGCGTGCCGATGCTCACCGAGAGTCAGAAGCTGCTCATCGTGGTGCTGGCCGAGGAGATCCTGCGTCGTGAGGGCACCGGTGCCAGCGCGATCCCGTCGTCGGCGAAAGCCGCTGCCCGACTGGGCTGGCCGCTGACGAAGTTCAACCGCAAACTCGACAACGTCTGCGACAAACTCGATCAACTCGGGGTCAGCGGGATGCGTGCCGGTGGCGGAAAGCTCGCGAGCAATCGTCGGGCACGGCTGATCGAGTACGCCATCTCCTCGCGCATCGTGACCCGCGACGATCTCCCGTTGATCGACGAGGAAGCGGCCCGCAACGCCGCGAGCTGACGGCGCTCTCGGACACGTTGACGGCGCTCTGAGGCGCGTTGACAGCGCTGTCGGACACGTTGACGGCGCCCGGTATCCGGTTGACCGCACTCTCGGACACGGTGACCGCGCTCAGGCTTCTTGAGGTTAAGCGCTGTCAACGTTGTGGTGAGCGCTGTCAACGTTGTGGTGAGCGCTGTCAACGTTGTGGCGGTTCCGTGTCCGAGTTGAGGGAATGACAGGGGAGCGCAGTGGGTAGTCGCGATGGGGACCATGGGTATGGTCCGGGAATCTCGTCCGAGCACCCCCTCTGACCTGCACGTATTCCATGGGTAGAACTACCCATGGGCAGGGGAGTTCTCCCCATCGACCTTCTTGCGAAACGCTCATAACGTCTTGTGTATCGGGTAACCGAGCCCACCAACCAGAAGACACACGACACGCACAGGAGCACACGATGACCGCAGTTGTTTCGCACATCCCCGCCGGCAACCTCGCCCAGGCCGCCCGTCGTCGCGCCGAGGCCGATCGGCGTCGCACCGAGGCTCTGGCCCGTCTGGCCGCACGTCGGATGCCGCTGCCCGGTCAGCAGGCCGCTCCCGTCGCCGAGCCCCGGATTCACCTGGTCCCCGAGGCCCGCGAGCCGCAGGCCCCCGAGGTCCCGGAGCTGCCGCGCCCGAACCTGACCACCCGTGAGGTCGAGGTGCTGCGTACCTGGCTGATGGTCGACTCCAAGCCCGCGGTCGCGCAGGAACTGTTCATCTCCCTGGGCACCGTGAACACCCACCTGACCCGTATCCGCGCCAAGTACGCCGAACTCGGCCGCACCGCGCCGACCAAGGCGGCGCTCGTGGCCCGCGCGGTGCAGGACGGACTGGTTCGTCTCGACGAGCTGTGACAGGGACGCGGCGTCGCAACCGGGTTGACGCCGCGTCGCAGGGTCCGGGCACGGTGCGCGATACTTGTCCGGTGGCAGACATCGAGGACATCCTGCGCGTCGAGCGCATCGAGACCGACATCTACCGGGGTGGGGCGTTCGAGAGCCATCTCCAGCGGACCTTCGGCGGACAGGTTGCCGGGCAATCGTTGGTCTCGGCGACTCGCACCGTCGGCGACGAGTTCGCGGTGCATTCGCTCCACGGGTACTTCCTCCGCCCGGGCAATCCCGACATCCCAGCGGTCTTCCTCGTCGACCGCGTCCGCGACGGACGGTCCTTTGCCACCAGGCGCGTGACCGGAATCCAGAACGGCGAGGCCATCTTCACCATGTCCGCGTCCTTCCACGTGACCAGCGATCACGGCATCGAACACCAGGACCGGATGCCCCCGGCGCCGAATCCCGACGAATTGCCGGATCGCGCAGACGATCTGAGCGTCGAGGAACAGGCGGTCCTGCGGGAGTGGACGAACTTCGACATCCGGGTCGTGCCGGCCGAGCAGATGATCACCAACGAGTATTTCGCCGCGCAGCAGCGGGTGTGGTTCCGCTACCGCCATCCCTTGCCCGACGACCAGACGATCCACGTGTGCACGCTGGCCTACATGAGCGACATGACTCTGCTCGGATCGTCACGGGTGCCCCATCCCGACGTGACGCCGCAGGTCGCCTCCCTCGATCACGCCATGTGGTTTCTGCGCCCCTTCCGCGCCGATGAGTGGCTGCTCTACGACCAGACCTCGCCGTCGGCCGGCGGTGGGCGAGCCCTCACGCAGGGACGCATCTTCGACCGTGCCGGCCAGATGGTCGCCGCGGTCACCCAAGAGGGGCTGACCCGACTCGGCCGCACCATGCCCGCCGACCAGCACGCGCGGCAGGAGCGGTGAGCGCGCCTCGTATCGGTGTGCTGGCTCTGCAGGGGGATGTGCGTGAGCATCTGGCCGCGCTGACCGAGGCAGGTGCCGACGCGCTCGCCGTCCGCCGACGTGCCGAACTCGACTCCGTCGACGGCCTGGTCATCCCGGGTGGGGAGTCGACGACGATGAGTAAATTGCTCGGGGTGTTCGACCTCTACGGTCCGCTCCGGCAGCGCCTTGCCGAGGGCATGCCCGCGTACGGATCGTGCGCCGGCATGATCATGCTGGCGTCGTCGATCCTGGACACCCGGGCCGACGCACGCCACCTCGACGCTCTCGACATCACCGTGCGGCGCAACGCTTTCGGACGTCAGGTTGAGTCCTTCGAGACCGATCTCGAGGTAGCCGGGATCACCGACGCGACCCTCATGCGTGCGGTGTTCATCCGGGCACCCTGGGTCGAATCGACCGGCGACGGCGTCGAGGTCCTCGCCCGTGTCCCGGACGGTCCCGCGGCCGGCCGGGTGGTCGCGGTACGCCAGGGTGATGTCCTCGCCACGTCCTTCCATCCGGAGGTCACCGGCGACAGACGTGTGCATGCCTACTTCGTCGACATGGTCCGCCGGTAGACTCACCTGTCAGGTTGTGCGCCCACGACCGTGATACCGGTCACGGCTGGGGTGGCGCACTGAGTCATCGAGAGTTGGGCACGTCAGTGCCGGAAGGATCGGGTAGAGCGTATGAGCGGCCATTCCAAATGGGCCACCACCAAGCACAAGAAGGCCGTCATCGATGCCAAGCGCGGCAAGATGTTCGCCAAGTTGATCAAGAACATCGAGGTCGCGGCGCGAACCGGTGGTGGCGATCCGGCGGGCAATCCGACGCTCTATGACGCGATCCAGAAGGCCAAGAAGAGCTCGGTACCCAATGACAACATCGAACGCGCACGCAAGCGCGGCGGCGGCGAAGAGGCGGGCGGCGCCGACTGGCAGACCATCACCTACGAGGGCTACGGGCCCAACGGCGTCGCGATCCTGATCGAGTGCCTCACCGACAACCGCAATCGTGCGGCCGGCGAGGTGCGCACGGCGATGACCCGCAACGGCGGCAACATGGCGGATCCGGGTTCGGTGGCGTACCTGTTCACCCGCAAGGGTGTGGTGACGCTCGAGAAGGCCGGGCAGTCCGAGGACGACGTGCTGATGGCCGTTCTGGATGCCGGGGCCGAAGAGGTCAACGACCTCGGTGAGACCTTCGAGGTGGTCAGCGAACCCACCGATTTGGTGGCCGTACGCACCGCACTGCAGGACGCCGGCATCGACTACGAATCCGCCGAGGCCGATTTCCGGGCGTCGGTGGAGGTTCCCGTGGACGCCGAGGGTGCCCGCAAGGTGTTCAAGCTGATCGACGCGCTCGAGGACTCCGACGACGTGCAGAACGTCTACAGCAATGTTGACGTGAGCGACGAGGTGCTCGCCGAACTCGACGCCTGACCCGACCGGCGCGCTCGACATGCACCCGGCGATGCCGGACTCCCGGTGTCATCGGATGGCGATGGCCGGTCGTTCGGGATGGTCGTAGCGCACCTCGATGTCGGGCGGCGGCCCGAGTTCCTGCTGCTCCATGAGCGCGGCGATCGTCCAGTGCTCGTCCGGCGGCAACCGTCGACGCAGCGTGGGCGGGCTCATCCGCAGTGCGATGCCCAGATCGAGGTCGAGATCCTCGCGCAGCACCATGGGGCCGGCGACGAGAAGTATCTGGTCGTCGGTCGCGTGCTGCCGTTGATCGCGAAAAGATCTGTCGGAGTGGCCATCCCAGAGTCGCGGCAGCCACCGTCGATGGTGTCGGAGACCGTCGAGCACCTCGCGGCGCAGGGCCGGGTAGTCGTACCACGACGTCCGGAAGCTCTCGACGTCGTGGGCACCCCACTCCAGCCGGAGGGATGCGGGACGGAGGTAATCGATCACCCGGATCACCGCGGCGGCACGGCCGCGCGCCCGCAGAGTCGCCGCGATGGCCTCGGCGATCGATTCCGGCCGGGCCGGCGACGCGCCGTCGACGCCGACGATCGACGCGCCGTCGAGGTCCAGGCAGGTCTGCGCGCACATCTCGACGAGACCATCGGGATCGATCGGGGTGTAATGCGTCATCACCGGACATTCTCCCCGGCGCGAATCGGGGTCGTGTCGATCCGTTGCATTGTCGGTGGCCGCCGGTAGCATCTCGAACAGCTGTTCGTCTTGCGGAGAGAGGTGTGTGACCGTGCGGGTGATGGGCGTCGACCCGGGCTTGACCCGGTGTGGCATCGCGCTGGTCGAGTCGGGGAGTGGTCGGCAGGTGACCGCCCTCGACGTCGACGTGGTGCGCACGCCCACCGACATGGACCTGGCGCAACGACTGCTCGCGGTCTACTCCGCCGCCTGCCATTGGCTCGACGTCCATCAGCCCGACGTGGTCGCGATCGAGCGGGTCTTCGCGCAGAACCAGGTGTCCACCGCGATGGGTACGGCGCAGGCGGGTGGGGTGATCGCGCTCGCCGCCGGACAACGTGATGTGCCCGTCCGATTTCACACGCCGTCGGAGGTGAAGGCCGCGGTGACCGGCAACGGCCGCGCCGACAAATCCCAGGTCACCTCGATGGTGACGCGCATCCTCGGGATGCAGACCAAACCGCGTCCGGCCGATGCCGCCGACGCCCTGGCCCTCGCCATCTGTCACTGCTGGCGTGGCCCGATGATCGAGCGCATGGCGCAGGCGCAACAACGCGCCGACGAGATCGCTCGGACGCACCGTCGCCGGGTGGCGGCGGCCCAACAAGGGAGAAAGCGATGATCGCCTCGGTACGGGGGCCGGTGCTGGAGGTAGCGCTCGATCACGTCGTCCTCGACTGCGCCGGAGTCGGCTATCGCGTCCTGGCCACACCCGACACGTTGTCGCGGCTGCGCCGGGGTGAGGAGGCGACGCTGCTGACCTCGATGATCGTCCGTGAGGACTCGATGACCCTGTACGGGTTCACCGAGCCCGACGCCCGAGCCCTGTTCGCGCTGCTGCAGACAGTCACCGGGGTCGGGCCCCGACTCGCGATGGCGACCCTTGCGGTCCTCGAACCCGACGCGCTGCGGCGGGCGCTGGCCGATTCCGACACCAAGGCGCTGACCTCGGTGCCCGGTATCGGCAAGCGGGTGGCCGAACGTCTCGTCGTGGAACTGCGTGACAAGGTCGACCGGCCGGTCGCCGACACCGCGACGGCGTCGGGTGCGGTCGGCGCGGGTGGGATCGCCGGGCAGGTCACCGAGGCACTCATCGGACTCGGATTCACCGCGGCCCCCGCGGAGAAGGCGGTCGCGTCGGTGCTGGCCGAGTCGCCCGACGCCGACGCATCCGCGGCGTTGCGTCGATCTCTGGCCCTGCTGGGGAAGACGGCATGAGCGGCGAGTATCCCGAGCAGGCGGGACCCGAGGAGGAACGCGAGGTCAGCGCGCTGCCGGTGCGCGCCGACGGCGATTTCGACGCCGGGTTGCGGCCGCGGTCCCTGGCCGATTTCATCGGTCAGCCCCGCGTGTGCGAACAACTCGAACTCGTGCTGCACGGGGCGAAGAAGCGGGGGAGCACCCCCGACCACATCCTGCTGTCGGGTCCACCCGGGCTCGGCAAGACCTCGCTGGCGATGATCATCGCCGGGGAGATGGGATCGGCGATCCGGGTGACGTCGGGGCCCGCGCTGGAACGAGCCGGTGATCTCGCGGCGATGCTGTCGAACCTCGTCGAGGGTGACGTCCTGTTCATCGACGAGATCCACCGCATCGCCCGGCCGGCCGAAGAGATGTTGTATCTGGCGATGGAGGACTTCCGGGTCGACGTCGTGGTCGGAAAGGGCCCCGGTGCGACCTCGATTCCGCTCGACGTCGCACCGTTCACGCTGGTCGGGGCGACGACGCGGTCGGGCTCGCTGACCGGGCCGCTGCGTGATCGCTTCGGGTTCACCGCGCACATGGAGTTCTACGAGACCGACGAGCTGGTGCGGGTGCTGCGACGGTCGGCGGGCATCCTCGGTCTCGACCTGCAGGCCGACGCGTCGTCGGAGATCGCGAGCCGGTCACGCGGCACCCCGCGCATCGCCAACCGACTGCTCCGCCGGGTCCGCGACTACGCCGAGGTACGGGGCGACGGGATCATCACCGTCGACATCTCGCGCGCGGCCCTGGCTGTCTACGACGTCGACGAACTCGGCTTCGACCGCCTCGACCGAGCCGTCCTCAACGCCCTGATCAGGGGATTCGGCGGTGGGCCCGTCGGCGTGTCGACGCTGGCCGTCGCGGTCGGCGAAGAACCGGCAACCGTCGAGGAGGTCTGCGAACCGTTCCTGGTCCGGGCCGGGATGGTGGCCCGCACCCCACGCGGGCGGGTGGCCACCGCGGCCGCCTGGCATCACCTCGGCCTGACACCGCCGGCCGGCGCGCTCAACGCCACCTTCGGCGTTCGACCCCGCGACGGCGGAACCGCGTCACTGTTCGACGAGCTGTGATCGGGCAAATCCGGCACCCCGACGGCGGCCACCTCGACATGACGGCCTTAGTGAACCGGTGATGGCCATGGCACACTGGACACAGTGCATGCCGACACACACTTGTCGGCACCCCCGCGACCCGTGGTTCCCACGCAGCGTCACGGGTGACATTCTCGATACGACAAGGACGTTTGTTTCCTGATGACGGAATCTCTGTTTCTCCCGTTGCTGCTGGTCTTGATGGTCGGTTTCATGGTCTTCTCGATGCGCAAGCAGAAGAAGCGTGCGGCCGAGATGCAGGACATGCAGAACTCGGTGCAGACCGGCACCCGCATCCAGCTCTCCAGCGGTCTGTTCGGCACCGTGATCGACGCAACATCGTCGGACTACGTCGACGTGGAGATCGCCACCGGCCTGGTCACACGGTGGAACCGGCTGGCCGTCATGCGTGTCGTCCCGACCGAGGAGGCCGCCGCCACCTACCCCGGCTATGTCCCGCCGTTCGCCCTCGAGGATGACGATGATCACGACCTCGACGACGCGGTTGCCGACGACACCACCTCGGACACCCCGAACCTCAACAAGTCCTCCGACGACAAATCGGCCGATTCCGAGAAGTAGGACATCGGCGTCGCGTGACCCGCGACGCACCTGCCCCGCCCCCGGGATTCCCGGGGGCGGGTGTCTGTGTGCGGGACGCTACAGTGGCCGGGATGATCGCACGTTCCCGCCGACACTGCGCTGATCGACGTTCGTATCAAAGGAGATCGAGTTCGTGAGTTTTTCCCGTGGGGCCGAATCGAAGGGGGCCTCCGCCGACGGAACCGGCGCGAGCGGTCCCACACCGAGCGGACCTGATCCCCGGACGACCGGACCGAAGGGCTCGCGTCGGCGGGCACGTCCGGACTCGGATTCAGCGAAGCCCACCACACGCAAACGGGCCCGGTCATCGGCGCGCGAGATCCCGCCGTGGCAGCCGCTCACCGCATTCGTGGGGTTGCTGGTCCTGGTGTACCTGCTGATCTTCTTCACGGGGGGCGGTTCGCCGGAGCCCAAGCTCGGTATCGACCTGCAGGGCGGCACACGCGTCACCCTGACCGCTCGCACCGACAACGGCCAGGCTCCCAACCGCGATCAGCTCAACCAGGCCAAACAGATCATCGAGCAGCGCGTCAACGGACTCGGCGTCAGCGGCTCGGAGGTCGTGGTCAGTGGCAACAACCTGATCATCACCGTGCCCGGCAAGGACGGCGCGCAGGCCAAGTCGCTGGGCCAGACGGCGCGGCTGTACGTGCGACCGGTCGAACAGCAGACCGCGGCCACCCCGCAGCCCGCCGATCAACAGCAGGATTCCGAGAACTCCGAGAATCTTCCGGCCGATCAGGTCGCCGCCCAGATCACCGAGGCGAAGAAGAACCGGCAGGCCCCCGCGAACTCCAACACCGATGCCCTCGCGGCCTACATGGCCAAGATGGACTGCTCAACCGACGCCAACGATCCGTTGCGTGGCAACGACGATCCCTCCCAGTACCTGGTGGCCTGCTCCACCGACGGCAAGACCGTGTACCTGCTCGGACCGGAGATCATCGACGGCCGCGACATCAAGTCGGCAAGTGCGGGCACCGAACCACAGACCGGTGAGTGGATCGTGAGCCTCGAGTACAAGGGCGACGCGGCGAGCTTCTGGCCCACCTACACCGCACAGAACGTCGGCAAGCAGACCGCCTTCACCCTCGACACCCGGGTCGTCTCGGCACCGGTCATCAATCAGGCGATCACCGGGGCCACCCAGATCAGCGGTAATCCGTTCAGCGAATCCGAGGCCACCGACCTCGCCAATGTGCTCAAGTACGGATCGCTGCCGTTGTCGTTCTCGACCTCCGACGCCGAAACCGTGTCGGCGACCCTGGGATTGTCGTCGTTGCGCGCGGGTCTGCTCGCCGGCGCGATCGGCCTGATCGCGGTGTTGATCTATGCGCTGGCCTACTACCGGATGCTGGGCTTCCTCACCGTGGCGTCGCTGTTGCTGTCACTGGTGATGGTGTACGGCATCATCGTGCTGCTGGGGCGTTGGATCGGCTTCACCCTCGATCTGGCCGGTATCGCCGGTCTGATCATCGGTATCGGCATGACTGCCGACTCCTTTGTCGTCTACTTCGAACGCATCAAGGACGAGATGCGCGAGGGACGAAGTTTCCGGTCGGCGGTACCCCGCGGCTGGGCGTCGGCGCGGCGCACCATCTGGTCGGGCAATGCGGTCAGCTTCCTGGCCGCCGCGGTCATCTACATCCTGGCTGTCGGTGAGGTCCGCGGATTCGCCTTCACCCTGGGTCTGACGACGATCCTCGACATCGTCGTCGTCTTCCTGGTGACCCATCCGCTGGTCGTGCTGGCCAGCCGCTCGGAGTTCCTGTCACGACCCGGCGTCAACGGCCTGGGTGCGGTCAGTGAGGTGGCCCGCAGGCGCCGCACCGAACGCGCCGAGCGGGTGGGCGCGTTGACCGGTGCCGGCGCTCGGGGTGCTGCGACCACCGAGGCGACCTCGGGGTCGCCGAGCCTCACCAAACAACCCGGCACCGCCGGTGCCGGCACCGACCAGGCCTCCGGTGACACGCCGGCCGGCGACGCATCGGCGAAAGGATCGTCGAAATGACCAGCGCCAGTCAGACCACCAACGACACCGACGGCGCGACAACCACCGCCCCGGCGACCGGCAGTGACGCCGACTTCCGGGCCGACACCTCGCGATCTTTCCTGTCGCGGCTCTACACCGGCACCGGCGCCTTCGAGGTCATCGGCAAGCGCCGACAGTGGTACATCGTCACCGCGGTGATCCTGGCGATCTGCGTGATCTCCATCGGCGTGCGTCAGTTCAGCTTCGGCATCGACTTCGAGGGCGGCACCCAGATCTCCATCCCGGTGTCGCAGGGCATCAGCAGCCAGTCCGTGGAGGATGTCGTCGGCAAGGCACTCGGCACCGCACCGGATTCGGTGCAGACCGCGGGGTCCGGTTCCAGTGAGACCGTCCAGGTCCGTACCGACGCGTTGACCCTGGAACAGGCGCGGACGGTGACCGTGGCGCTGACCGACGCCTACGGGCCCGAACTCACCGCGCAGGACGTCAGCATCTCGGAGGTCAGTTCCACCTGGGGCCGCGAGATCACCGAGAAGATGCTCATCGCGCTCGCGGTCTTCCTGGTGATCGTGTTCATCTACATCGCGATCCGCTTCGACCGGGAGATGTCCACCGCCGCGCTGGCAACGCTGTTCTTCGACATCATCGTGACCGCGGGTGTGTACTCGTTGGTCGGATTCGAGGTCACCCCGGCCACCGTCATCGGCCTGCTCACCATCCTCGGCTTCTCGCTCTACGACACGGTGGTGGTGTTCGACAAGGTGTCGGAGAACACCCGTTCGGTCCTGCAGACCACCCGCCGCACCTACGCCGAGCAGGCCAACCTGGCCGTCAACCAGACCCTGATGCGCTCGATCAACACCACCGTCATCTCGGTGCTGCCGATCATCGCGCTCATGGTGATCGCGGTCTGGTTGCTCGGCGTCGGCACGCTCAAGGACCTCGCACTGATCCAGCTGGTCGGTGTGGTGGTCGGTGCGTACTCATCGGTGTTCCTGGCCACGCCGCTGCTGGTCACCCTGAAGGAACGCCGCGAGGACATCTCCCGGCACACCGCCCGGGTGCTCGCGCGCCGCGCCGCGATCGAGAAGGGGGAGGACCCCGACGCCGGTGACTCCGCGGCACGACGACGTCCGGCCCGATCACCCGGGACGCGCCGGGCCGGGGGAGCGCGGCAGGCCGCCGCCGGCGACACCCCCGCCGTGCCGAGCGGAAAACGGCGCCGCACGCGATAGTCTCGGCACTCGTGACGAGGGGTTCGCGCACCATGCGCGGGGACGATGCGCGGTCGACGCGCCGCCGGTCGACGGTGATGCGGCTGCTGGTCGTGGTGGTGGGTGCGGCGCTGGCGGCGACACTGGTGTCGGCGTGCTCCGATCCGCCACCGCCGACCATCGACTATGCGGTCGACGCCAAGCTGAGCACCTACAACGCCAACACCCGGGAGGGCAACGCCAACGGCGTGCTGATGGCCACCACCCGCGTGCTGCCCGGTTTCAGTTACCTCGGCGATGCCGGGCAGGTGACTCCGGACCGTGACATCGGAACCGTGACCCGCGAGCCGGGTGGCCGATTGACGCTGCGCTACGACTTCAACCCGAAAGCGACGTACTCCGACGGCGTCCCGCTGACGTGCGATGAGATCGTGCTGGCCTGGGCCGCGATGAGCGGCCGGTTCGACGACTTCACGCCCGCGACCACCGCCGGCTACCGCGACATCGACTCGGTCGATTGCACCCCCGGAGCGAAAACGGCCACGGTCACGTTCGCGGCCGGGCGTGACTACCAGGACTGGGCATCGCTGTTCGGTGCCGGCACCCTCCTGCCGGCACATGTCGTCGCCCGCGACGCCGGGGTGGCCAACATCGTCGACCCGATCCGCGCGCGCAACCGTGCGGTCATCGAACGGATCGCGAAGTCCTGGAACACCGGGTTCGACTTCACTCCCGGACATTTCGATCGCAGTCGGTTCCCGGCGTCGGGGCCCTACCGATTCGAGAGTTACTCCACCTCCGGCGGCCTCGTGCTGGTGGCGAACGACACCTGGTGGGGTGACCGTCCGGCGGCGTCACGGATCACGATGTGGGGCCGCGGCAACGACGTCGCCCAACGCCTGGCCGACGGCGCGTACGACGTCGCCGATGTGACGGCCGGTCTCGCCGGAGGCCAGGGCGGCCCACGTCCGACCGACGGGGCCGAATCACAGGCACTGGCCGTCGAGGGCCTGGTGCTCTCGGGTCGTGGCGTGTTCGCCGACGTCAGGGTGCGTCGGGCGTTCGCATCCTGCGTGCCCCGCGACGGGCTGGCACGGCAGTTCGGCAGCGGTGCGCAGATGTGGAACATGCGGGTCCTGGCACCTGGTGATGAGTTGGCAGCCTCGCTGAACGGCGAGTTCGGGCGCGAATATCAGCGTCCCGACCTCGGGCGCACCCGAACACTGCTGGCGGAGGCGGCCGGTACCGCCGATGACGGCACCCCGCGTCGGGCGTCGCGCACCGTGCGCATCGGCTACCTGGCGCCCACCCCGCGCTGGAACCAGATGGTCGCCGCGATCAACGCGTCCTGCGCCTCGGCGGGTATCACCGTGACCGACACCGCGTCGTCGGTCACCGGCGTCGGCGGGCTGGGATCGCAGGCGGATGCACTGCTGGTGGCGAGCGGCGCCTCGTTTTCCGCGGCGGGGTCCTCGGATCCGATTCGCGACGCCTATCAGCTGCGTGGCGGCGATCCGCTGAATCTGACGACCCTCAACAACCCGCAGGTCAACACCGCCATCGATCAGCTCGCCGTGGCGGATCTGGAGGCCGAGCGACTCGGCCTGGTCCGCACCATCGAGACCGATGCGTGGGCGCAGGTGGCCTCGATCCCGTTGTTCGCTGCTCCGCGCGTGCGGTATTGGAATGATCAGGTCGACAATGTGGTCGCCGGATTGGGGCGCAACGGGACGGGATGGAACATGGATCGGTGGATGCTGACGTGACGACACTGATGACCCCGCAACCCTGGGAACCGCAACGCCGGGGATCGCATGGTGGGTGGACCCGATGACCGATGACGTCTCCGACGACACGACCCGGCCGATGGTCGACGGTGACATCACCGCCGACGCCCTGAAACGTGCCCGGATCGCCATCACCGAGCACGGCCGGATGGTCGCCGACTTCCCGGAACCGGGTATCGACTTCAAGGACCTCACGCCGGTCCTCGCCGACCCGGACGGGTTGTCCTCGATCGTCACCGCACTGACACATGGGTGTACCACCATTGACCTTGTCGCTGGCATCGATGCCCGCGGGTTTCTGCTCGGCGGCGCGGTCGCACGCGAGCTCGGGGTCGGGGTGCTGGCGGTCCGCAAGGGCGGCAAGTTGCCGCCGCCGGTCCACGGGATCGACTACGACCTCGAGTACGGACGGGCCCGACTCGAGATCCCGGCCGGCGGGATCGACATCACCGGCCTGCGGGTCCTGCTCGTCGACGATGTCCTCGCCACCGGTGGAACCGCCGTGGCGGCGGCCGAACTCCTCGAACGCGCCGGCGCCCGGGTCCTGGCCGTCGCGGTGATCATGGAGCTGAGCGCCCTCGGCGGTCGTCGGCGCATCGCCGACGCCCTCGGCGAGATTCCGGTGCACTGCATCACCACCGACTGATCCGGACGCACCTTCTCGTCCGGGCGGCGGGGTCGGGCGGCGGTGCACATCGGGTTGCGTGCGGCCCGCGGATTAGACTTGACGAATAGTCCGCCTGAGTCCGAGATGGTGTCCGCACCGGTCGCCGGTCCGGATTCGTGTCGCTGAATGGAGGGTCGCATGGCCAATGAGCCCAACCCCGGCCCGGTGAATGCCACGGCCACCGAGGACGCGGCACGCTCTCGCGACGACGACGCCGCCCGTCCTCACCCGGCCGCCACGCAGGCGGTCGGAACCTACGCCGACGGCGGCACGACCAGCGCGACCACATCCGATGCGCCCGCGCCCGAGAGGGTCGCACCGACGACACCGTCGGACGGCGCCGACGCCACTGCACCGGAGACGAGTGCGATCCCGCCGCAGCACTCCTCGGCGTCGCGTCGCGTCCGGGCCCGGCTGGCGCGGCGGATGACCGCGACGCGGTCACCGGTGCGGCCGGTGCTGGAGCCCCTGGTGACGCTGCACCGGGAGATCTACCCCAAGGCCGACGTCGCGCTGCTGCAACACGCCTACGACATCGCCGACGAACGGCACAGTGGGCAGACGCGGAAGTCGGGTGATCCTTACATCACCCACCCCCTCGCGGTGGCGACGATCCTGGCCGATCTGGGGATGGACACCACCACCCTGGTGGCAGCACTACTGCATGACACCGTCGAGGACACCGGCTACTCGCTCGAGGCGCTGGAGAAGGACTTCGGTGCCGAGGTCGCCCACCTCGTCGATGGCGTGACCAAACTCGACAAGGTTGCGCTCGGCTCTGCGGCCGAGGCCGAGACGATCCGCAAGATGATCATCGCGATGGCGCGTGATCCGCGGGTGCTGGTGATCAAGGTCGCCGACCGTCTGCACAACATGCGCACCATGCGGTTCCTGCCGCCCGAGAAGCAGGCGCGCAAGGCTCGTGAAACGCTGGAAGTCATTGCGCCGCTTGCTCATCGGTTGGGAATGGCGACGGTCAAGTGGGAGCTGGAAGACCTCTCCTTCGCGATCCTGCACCCCAAGCGCTACGAGGAGATCGTGCGGCTCGTCGCCGACCGCGCGCCCTCGCGTGACACCTACCTCGCCCGGGTGCGCGCCGACATCAACAACGCCTTGAGTTCGGCCAAGATCACCGCGACCGTCGAGGGCCGGCCGAAGCACTACTGGTCGATCTACCAGAAGATGATCGTCAAGGGCCGCGACTTCGACGACATCCACGACCTCGTCGGCATGCGGATCCTCTGCGACGAGGTGCGCGACTGCTATGCGGCGGTGGGCGTGGTGCATTCGCTGTGGCAGCCGATGGCCGGACGGTTCAAGGACTACATCGCGCAACCACGGTTCGGCGTCTACCAGTCGCTGCACACCACGGTCATCGGTCCGGAGGGCAAGCCCCTCGAGGTGCAGATCCGGACGCACGACATGCACCGCACCGCGGAGTTCGGGATCGCCGCGCACTGGCGCTACAAGGAGGGCGGCTACAAGGACCGCAAGGGCCGCCGCACCGATGTCGCCGAGGTCGACGACATGGCCTGGATGCGTCAGCTTCTCGACTGGCAGCGGGAGGCCGCCGACCCGGGCGAATTCCTCGAGTCCCTGCGCTACGACCTCGCCGTCAAGGAGATCTTCGTGTTCACCCCCAAGGGGGATGTGATCACGTTGCCGGCCGGCTCCACGCCGGTGGATTTCGCCTACGCCGTGCATACCGAGGTCGGCCACCGATGCATCGGCGCGCGGGTCAACGGTCGTCTCGTCGCACTCGAACGCCAACTCGAGAACGGTGAGGTGGTCGAGGTCTTCACCTCCAAGGCGCCGAACGCCGGACCGAGCAAGGACTGGCAGAACTTCGTGGTGTCCCCGCGGGCCAAGGCCAAGATCCGGCAGTGGTTCGCCAAGGAACGGCGCGAAGAGGCCCTCGAGACCGGCAAGGACGCCATCGCGAAGGAAGTGCGACGGGGTGGACTTCCGTTGCAGCGCTTGATGAGTGCCGATTCGATGGCCGCGGTGGCGCGCGAGTTGCGCTATCAGGACGTCAGCGCCCTGTACACGGCGGTGGGGGAGAATCACGTGTCGGCCCGGCACGTGGTCAACCGGTTGGTGGCCGCGCTCGGCGGGATCGACGCGGCCGCCGACGAGATCGCCGAGTTGACCACCCCGTCGACCATGCCGACCCGATCCCGCCAGGGCGGCGACGCCGGTGTGGTGGTCGAGGGCGTCGACAACGTGCTCATCAAACTCGCCAAATGCTGTACGCCCGTACCGGGCGACACCATCATGGGTTTCGTCACCCGGGGCGGCGGGATCAGCGTCCACCGCACCGACTGCACCAACGCCGCGGCGCTGCAGGGGCAGGCCGAACGGATCATCGACGTGTCCTGGGCGCCGTCGCCCGAGTCGGTGTTCCTGGTGGCCATCCAGGTCGAGGCGCTCGACCGGCATCGGCTGCTGTCCGACGTCACCAAGGTCCTCGCCGACGAGCGGGTGAACATCCTGTCGGCGTCGGTCACCACCAGCCGAGACCGGGTCGCGATCAGCAAGTTCACCTTCGAGATGGGTGACCCCAAGCACCTCGGACATGTGCTGAACGTGGTGCGCAACGTCGAAGGCGTCTACGACGTCTACCGCGTCACCTCGGCGGCCTGACACCGACTGACCGACCCGTCACCGGCCGCTCGCTCGGGCGTCGATCGACGCCGATGGCCCGCCACCTGGGGTGACGGGCCATCGGTTGTCTGTTATCGCGATCGCGAGCGGAGTGTCAGGACACCACCGCGGTCTCCACGGTCACCGGGATCTTCGGCGCGCCGTCGTCGGTCTTGCGTTCGAGTGCCCCGGTCATCTGGTTGGTGCCGATGCCGGGTTCGACGCCGCCGGCGTACACCTTGTCGATGACCTTCATTCCCGCGGCGTCGACGGTGCCGACGACGGCGTAGTTCGGGGGCAGTTGGCCATCCTGGATCAGGACGAAGAACTGCGCGGACCCCCCGGAATTGGCCTCACCCTGTTGGGCCTGACCGCTGTTGGCGATGGCGACGGTACCGCGTGGGTAGGTGACCACCTGCTGCTGCATGGCCGAGGCCTCACCGACCGGTTTCAGATTGGTCGGCGGCTCGTCCGGGCTGGTCCAGCCGGGCGACCCGAGGCCGCTGCCGGTGGGATCACCGCACTGCAGGACCTTGAGGTCGGCCGTCGTCATCCGGTGACACGGGCTGCCGTTGTAGTACCCGTTGTCGGCAAGGGAGATCACCGCGGCGGTGTTGCAGGGCGCGCCGGTCCGGTTGAGGTCGATCGGAATCGCACCCTGGTTGGTGTTCAGGGTGAGGGTGGCGGTCCCGTCCTTGGGCTGGGTCGAGTCCGGTTTCGGCGACGTCTTCTCGTTGCCCTTGCCGGCGTTGACCTTGTCGATCTGCTCCTGATACAGCGCGCGTTGCGCCGGATCGGTGACCTGGGCGGGTGGGCTGGTCGGCACGTCGGCCAGGTTGCTGGCCTTGTCGGTGTAGGTACACGTCGTGTGCGCGGCGTTGAACCGATCGGTCTGGATCTTGTCGACGATGAAATACGTCGCGGTCGCCACCACGGCGATCACCACCGCACCGGAGATGGTCCCGATCATGATCTTGCGCTTGCGCTGTGCCTGCCGTTCCCGCTCCAGGCGCTCCTCGAGCTTGCGTTTGGCGGCCTCGCGTCGCTGCTCATTGGTCAGCGCGCGGCGGGTCGCGGCGTCGGTCGCGGTCGACGTGTCGACGACCGCGGTGTCGTCGGCCGGAAATGATGAGTCTTGGGATTCCGGCTTGCCGGGCTCGTTGTCGCTCGCCACGCTCTGCACGCCCTCCTCGTCCTGGTGCTGCGATCGTGCTGGTGCTGGATTGACCTGGTGCTGCGGTTCTGGAATGTCCGGGCGGCCACCGAACACCCCATGCAGTGTGCCAGTATCACCCGTGAAGTCACTGCACCGGGTCTTTGACACTCCCCGCACGTGACGGTCGTGAGGAGATCGCCGGTTCCGACAGGCCACGCAAACCGCCTGGATCCGATGGGCCACAATGGAGAGCATGCTCATCACCGGCTTCCCTGCAGGGATGTTCCAGACCAACTGCTACATCGTGGCCGCCGGTCCGGGATCCGAGGCCATCATCATCGACCCGGGCCAGGATGCGGCCCCCCGGGTGCGGGAAATCCTGGCCGAACACCAGCTGACTCCGGTGGCGGTGCTGTTGACCCATGGGCACCTCGACCACACCTGGAACGCGACCGAGTTGTGCGACGAGTTCTCCATCCCCGCCTACATTCATCCGGATGATCGACCCATGCTCGCCGACCCGGCGCGGGGCCTCGGGCCCGCACTCGGTCCGATGATCGGTTCGCTGACCTTCCGTGAACCGGAGAAGGTCGTCGATTTCGTCGACGGTGAGGACGTCGAGGTGGCCGGCCTGCGCCTGGCCGTCGACCACGCGCCGGGACACACCGCGGGATCGGTGTTGCTGACCATGGACGTGCCGATTCCCGATGAGCAGTCCGGCGACGGGGCCGACGCCGGGGCCACGGTGCCCGTGTGTTTCTCCGGTGACGTACTGTTTGCCGGGTCCATCGGCCGGACCGACCTGCCCGGCGGCAGTCATCAACAGCTGCTCGAGTCGATCGGTGCGCGGCTGCTGACCCGTTCCGACGACACACAGGTGCTGCCCGGCCACGGCCCGCAGACCTCGGTCGGCCAGGAGCGGCGCACCAACCCGTTCCTCGTCGACGTGGCAGCCGACCCGTCCGCGCGGGCCGCGGACGACACCTCGACGAAGGGATCTCGACGACTGTGAGCGCCGACTTCTCCGCGCCCCGCGGAGTTCCCGACTACTACCCGCCGCGTTCGGCCGACTTCCGTCGTGTCCGCGACACCCTCACCGAGGCCGCGCGCCGCGCCGGTTACGGCCACATCGAGTTGCCGGTCTTCGAGGAGACCGCCTTGTTCGCGCGCGGCGTCGGCGAGTCCACCGACGTCGTGAGCAAGGAGATGTACACCTTCGCCGACCGCGGTGAGCGGTCGGTGACACTGCGGCCCGAGGGCACCGCTGGCGTGATGCGTGCGGTGATCCAGCACGGCCTCGACCGCGGACAACTGCCCGTCAAACTCTGCTACGCGGGACCGTTCTTCCGGTACGAGAAGCCGCAGACCGGTCGTTATCGGCAGTTGCAGCAGGTCGGCGTGGAGGCCATCGGCGTCGACGACCCGGCCCTGGACGCTGAGGTGATCGCGATTGCCGACGAGGGGTACCGGCGGCTCGGGCTGTCCGGCTTCCGCCTGGAGATCACCTCACTCGGCGATGATGACAGCCGTCCGCGGTATCGGGAGGCGTTGCAGGAGTTCCTCTTCGGGCTCGATCTCGACGAGCCGACCCGCGCCCGCGCGCAGATCAATCCGCTGCGGGTGCTCGACGACAAGCGACCCGAGATCAAGGCGGCCACCGCCGACGCGCCGCTGCTGCTCGATTATCTGAGCGACGACGCGCGCGCCCACTTCGACACCGTGCTCGCGCACCTGAAACGACTCGGGGTGCCCTACGAGATCAACCCGCGCCTTGTCCGCGGTCTCGACTACTACACGAAGACGACCTTCGAGTTCGTCCACGACGGACTCGGGGCGCAGTCGGGCATCGGCGGCGGTGGACGCTACGACGGACTGATGCGCCAGATCGGCGGCAAACAGGACCTGTCCGGGATCGGATTCGGTCTCGGCGTCGACCGGACGATGCTCGCGCTGGAGGCCGAGGGTGTCGCCGACGCCGACGCCGCGCGGGTCGAGGTGTTCGGGGTGCCCATGGGTGCGGAGGCGAAGGCCGAATTGGTTTCTGTCGCAGGACAACTGCGGGCCGCCGGGATCAGCGTCGACCTCGCCTACGGCGATCGCGGACTCAAGGGCGCGATGAAGGCCGCCGATCGTTCCGGCGCGCGTCTTGCGCTCGTGCTGGGGGATCGCGAACTGGCCGAGGGGAAGCTGGAGATCAAGAACCTCGGCAGCGGTGACCAGCATCAGGTGGAGTTGGCGCGCGTCGTCGACGAGGTGAGTGGGTTGCTGGGTCGCTGATCCGGCCGGTCGCGTCTGTCGAACGGTGTAATCCGGCCGCAGTGTGTGATGTGCATCATATGTCGCTGGCATGCTGTTGCGATCGGACTGCAGCGACTCGCGGAGGTTGCCATGGGTGTTCACGGCACGAGAATTCATCGACGTTGCGGTGCGATCGGGACGGGTGCAGTCGCGATCTTGTCGATCTGCGGATGCGGGGCACTGTCTGTCGGTACGGGCGGCGAACCGGTGGCCGAGAGTGTGTCACCGCACACGAATGCCCAGTCCACAGCGCAGATTACGTCGACCTCCACCGCGACCTCGAGTGTGGCGCCGACATCGACCGATGTTCCGGCTCCGGACACAACGACTGGCGAGGCCGAAGCGGCCCCGTGCTACCGGTACAGCGAGACTGGTCCTCGGGGCTCATTCCGACCTCGTTCTGCCGGCCCGGGACGTACCGCATCATTCGCGAACGAGTGGCCAGTGAAGAGATGTGTCCACCCGAAACCACCCATGTTTACACCAGTGACAGTCCAACCGAATTGCACGGACCGGTGGCGTGTCTCGTCGAGGTGTCGTAGGCCTGCCTCACGCCGTGTGAGCGGGAGTCGGATCACCGCGACCGGTGTCTGCGGCATGCCGCGCGGTCACCCGTTGGAGTGCGCCGACGAGACGTGACCACCCCGGCCCGGTCGGATCGGCCCACGAATCGTGGCCGATGCCGTCGAGCACCTCGAGTGACACGTTCGAGTTCCCGGATGTCTTCGCTTGTGCCACATACCGTTCGGACAGTTCGACCGGGACGTCCACATCGTCGGCGCCGTGCAGGATGTGCACGTCCACATCCGGTGCGAGGCGGGTCGGGTCTGCGACGGCATACACCTCGGGGATCTCTTCGGGAGTGCCGCCGAGGAATTCGGCGACCGCGTCGTCGCCGAGATGGAGTTCGGCGGCACGGGCCAGATCGGCGATGGGCGCGAGCGCGACCACTCCGGTGATCTTCGGGCTCGCTGTGCGCCAACGGTTTCCCTCGGGCAACGAAGTGCGCCCGGCCACCCAGAGTGCGAGTTGGCCACCGGCCGAATGGCCGACCAGGGTCGTCACCCGCGACGCATCGTTTCCTATGGTGAATTCCCTTCCGCTGAGCCCGATCTCGTCGATCGCGCTGATCACGTCGTCGACGGCGTCGGCCCAGCTCCCCGGCCCGCGGCGGTATTCGACGGCCGCGGTGAGATGTCCGGCGCCGGCCAGTTCGCGCCCCACCGCCCAGGTGCGGGTGCGGTCGGATTCTCGCCAGAATCCGCCGTGCAGCAGGATCACCAGCGAATCGGTCGGTTCGGCGGGCTCGAAGATGTCGGCGAGCTGGGACCGGGCGGGCCCGTAACGCACCGACGCATCCGGATAGTCGGAGTCGGTGGCCGGAATGGACTCGGTGGGTGCGGAATCGGCCGTCATGGGCTCACAGTACTCGGGCGCGCCGGGCCGCCATCGGGCCTTGGCGTCAATCGTCCCAGCTGGAGAACTGCTGGCCGGATGAGTTCGCCGCGATACCCCGATAGGCGTCCCGGTAGTACCGCTCCCACACCGGCCACGCCATGAACCGGTCACCGGCCGTGGCCCGGTAATCGCGGTAGGAGCGACGTGCGGTGATGGTCAAGCTCGTGCGCGCCGACCGCGCTGCGCGTTCCGCTCGACGCCGAGCGGTGTCGCGCTCGAACGCAGTCAACTTCGGGCCCCGATCGGAGAAGATCGGCGAACGTCGCAGCAATCCCATGCGGCTGATTGTCGCCGACGACTCGGCGTCGTGCTACACCGTGTCGGTCATCTCGCCGACCAGCACGTCGAGGCTCACCCCACCCAACGCCAACGCCCGGGTGTGGAAATCCTTGAGCGTCCACTCGGGGTGGGCCTCCAGGGCGGCCTGCCGGGTCTGCTGCCAGACCCGTTGTCCGAGAGCGTAGGACGGTGCCTGACCGGGCCAGCCGAGGTAGCGGTCGAGTTCGAAACGCAGCACCGCGCGATCCATCGCCACCGACGCGGTGAGGAAGGTCCACGCCTTGTCGGCATCCCAGACGCCACCGCCGAGGCGCTCGGGTGCCCGCAGGCCACAGTGCACACCGATGTCGACGACGATGCGTGCGGCCCGAAGTCGTTGCGAATCCAGCATTCCCATCCGGTCGCCGAGATCGTCGAGCCACCCCAGCTCGGCCATCAGGCGTTCGGCGTAGAGGGCCCAGCCCTCACCGTGCCCGGAGGTGAACGACGCCAGCTTGCGCCAGGCGTTCAGGTTGTCGTCGACGATGGCCGACCCGAGCTGCAGGTGATGGCCGGGCACCCCCTCGTGGTAGACCGTGGTCTTCTCCTGCCAGGTGTGGAACACCGTCTGGGCCGGCGGCACCGCCCACCACATGCGTCCGGGCCGGGTCAGATCCGCGCTGGGCTGGGTGTAGTAGATGATGCCCGTCGACGACGGGGCCAATCGGCACTCCAGTCGCGTCAGTCGGTTCGGGATGTCGAAGTGGGTCCCGGCCAGCCCGGCCACCGCGTCGTCGGAGGTCTGCTGCATCCAGTCGACGAAGGCCGTCTTGTCGTGGATCTGATACCGCGGGTCGGCGTCCAGATGCGCCAGTGCCGCCGCCACGTCACCGCCGTGGCCCAGGGCCGCGGCGATCTCGCCTTGTTCGGCGGTGATCTGTGCCAACTGGGTCAGACCCCACGCATATGCCTCGTCCGGATCGACGTCGGCGCCGAGGTAATGCGGCAGATGCAGGAGATAGCGATCCCGGCCGACCGCATCGGCGTCGGAGGAGCCGGGCGCGATCCGGGTTCGCAGGTGATCGGCGTACGCCGCGAAGGCAGCCCCGGCCCGCTGTGTGGCGCGTTGCAAGTCGGTGGCCAGTGCCGGATCGGCGGCGATTGCGTCCGTCGTGGCCGTGATCGCGGCGGGTGCCGTGTCGGCCTGCTCGGCGGCCAGCAGCACCTGGCGACGGGCGAACGGTGGGCCCGCGGCCAGGCGGTGATCCAGGCCGGCGATTGCGCCCGCCAGGCTTTCCGGGATGGCCGTGAGCCGTGCCACGACATCGCGGCGAGCCGCTTCGGTGTCGGTGGGCATCAGGTCGAAGACGTCGCGGATGGCCTGCAGCGGGGAGGCGATCACGTTGCACACGCCGGTCGACTCGCCCGCATCGGTCAACGCCAGTTCGCGGCGCAGGGACGCGGTCATCGTGGCGATCGTGACGCGGTCGACGTCGTCGGTGGGGGATGCGGCGGACAGCGCCGCCAAGGTCGCGCGTACCTGATCGGCGCGTGCCGTGACGGCGTCCGGCGAGAAATCGGTCAGCGCGTGATCGTGGCCGGGCAGACCGAACTCGGTGGCCAGGATCGGGTCGGCGGCCGCCATCGCCGTCAGGTGGGCCTCGGCGAGCGCATCGATCGGCGTCGCGGGTCGCGCCCCCGATGATCCTGGCGTCGGTCCCGGCGTCGTGGCCGTCACAGGTCGTTGGTCGCGAACGTGTCGCACCGCTTGGGGTCACCGCTCTGATAGCCGACGTTGAACCACCGGGCGCGTTGCTGCGCCGACCCGTGGGTCCAGCCCTCCGGGTTGGAGTTCGAACCCTGGATCGTGTCGTCGCCGATCGCCTTGGCGGTCTGGATGACCCCGGCGATCTGATCCTGCGTCAGGTCATTGAGTGCGAAGGGCAGGTTGTCGTCGTCGGCGTGATTGGCCCACACCCCGGCCAGGCAGTCGGCCTGCAGTTCGACACGTACCGAACCCGATCGCGGTCCCTGCGACCCGAGCTGCTGGCCCTTCTGTAGGGCGCCGGTCAGGTTCTGCACGTGATGTCCGTACTCGTGGGCGACGACGTACTCCTGGGCGAGCGCCCCGTCACTGCCGCCCATCTGTTCCAGTGTCCGGAAGAACGACGGATCGAAATACGCGGTCTGATCGGCGGGGCAGTAGAACGGGCCGGTCGCCGAGGTGGCGGCGCCGCACGCGGTGTTCACCGAATCGTTGAAGATGACGGTCTTGGGCGGGGTGTAGCCGCTCATCAGGGTCGGCCAGACGGTGTCGAGGCTGTTCGTGGTGGCCACGATGCGGCAGATCTCGTCGCCCTGGTTGGCCATCTCGACGGTGCACGATTGGATGTGTTGCTCGATCTCTGCGGACGCCGCGGAACTGCTCGACGTGGTGGTGCCACCACCGCCCAGGATGTCACCCGGATTCACCCCGAAGAGCAGCGCGACGATCGTGATGATCAGGCCGGCACCGCCTCCGAGCGCGATGCGGCCGCCGCCACCCCCGCCACCCCCGCCGCCGGAGACGTTCCCGGTGTCGAGGGGGCCACTGCCCTGAAAGGTCATGGGGGGAAGCGTACCGACGAAACACGGACATCCCGGGGTGTTCGGTCCACTCCGGCGTGGCCTGCCGCCGCCCGGTCGGGCCGCGGTACCACCGGGTGGGCCGACGCCGCGGGCGGCTACGTACGATTGACCCGGGCATTTGTCCCATCGACTTTTCCACCCCAGGAAGGACTCCAGTGCTTCGCACGCATCAGGCCGGATCTCTGCGCCGCGCAGACGCCACGCAGACCGTCACCGTCGCCGGATGGGTGGCCCGCCGGCGCGACCACGGTGGCGTGGTGTTCATCGACCTGCGTGACAGCAGCGGACTGGTGCAGGTCGTGTTCCGCGACGAGCAGGTCGCCGCGGCCGCGCACCGGTTGCGCGCCGAATACTGCATTGCGGTGACCGGTGTCGTCGAGGTCCGCCCCGAGGGCAGCGAGAACCCGAATCTGCCGTCCGGGGAGATCGAGATCAACGCGGCCGAGTTGCACGTGCTCAACGAGTCGGCCCCGCTGCCGTTCCAGCTCGATGAGTCGCCCGGGGAGGAGGCGCGGCTGCGCTACCGCTACCTCGACCTGCGTCGGGACCGTCCGGGAGCGGCGCTGCGGCTGCGCTCGAAGGTCAACGCCGCCGCCCGCGGTGTGCTGCTGGCCCGCGACTTCGTCGAGATCGAGACCCCGACGCTGACCCGGTCCACTCCGGAGGGGGCGCGCGACTTCCTGGTGCCCGCCCGACTGCAGCCGGGTAACTTCTACGCGCTTCCGCAGAGCCCGCAGTTGTTCAAGCAGCTGCTGATGGTCGCCGGCATGGAACGCTACTTCCAGATCGCCCGCTGCTACCGCGACGAGGACTTCCGGGCCGACCGGCAGCCGGAGTTCACCCAGCTCGACGTGGAGATGAGTTTCGTCGACCAGGATGACGTGATCACCCTCGCCGAGGAGGTCCTGGTGGCGTTGTGGCGCCTCATCGGCGTCGAACTGTCCACCCCGATCCCGCGGATGACCTACGCCGACGCGATGCGCCGGTACGGCACCGACAAGCCCGACCTGCGATTCGGGATCGAACTCGTGGAATGCACCGAGTACTTCGCGCAGACCCCGTTCCGGGTCTTCCAGGCGCCGTACGTGGGTGCGGTCGTCATGCCGGGCGGTGCCTCCCAGCCGCGGCGCACGCTCGACGCCTGGCAGGAGTGGGCCAAGCAGCGTGGCGCCAAGGGCCTGGCCTACGTCCTGATCGGTGAGGACGGCACGCTCGGTGGGCCGGTGGCCAAGAACCTCTCCGACACCGAACGCGAGGGGCTGGCGGCCCATGTCGGCGCGGCGCCGGGGGACTGCGTGTTCTTCGCGGCCGGACCGGCCAAGGCTCAACGGGCGCTGCTCGGCGCCGCGCGGGTCGAGATCGCGACCCGTCAGGGCCTGATCCCGGCCCCGGGGGAGGTCATCGATCCCGCGACCGCCGACTGGGCGTTCGTGTGGGTCGTCGACGCCCCGCTGTTCGAGCCGACCGGTGAGGCGACCGCGGCCGGTGACGTCGCGGTCGGTTCGGGTGCGTGGACCGCGGTGCACCATGCGTTCACCTCACCCACACCGGAGTCGCTCGAGCATCTGGAATCCGATCCCGGTGCGGCGCTGGCCTATGCCTATGACATCGTCTGCAACGGCAACGAGATCGGTGGTGGGTCGATCCGTATCCACCGCCGCGACGTGCAGGAACGGGTCTTCGAGATCATGGGCATCGGGCCGGCGGAGGCGCAGGAGAAGTTCGGCTTCCTGCTCGACGCGTTCGCCTTCGGTGCCCCGCCGCACGGGGGTATCGCCTTCGGCTGGGACCGCATCACCGCCCTGCTCGCCGGGGAGTCGTCGATCCGTGAGGTCATCGCCTTCCCCAAGTCCGGTGGTGGCGTGGATCCGTTGACCGAGGCCCCGGCGCCGATCACCGCGCAGCAGCGCAAGGAGTCGGGAATCGATGCCAAGCCGGTGGTCCGCCACGCGCCGGCCGCCGATGCCGCGGTGGCCGACGCACCCGCTTCCGCCGACAGCTGATCGACCTCGCCGGTGACGCCCGTCGCACGGCGGGCGAAACCGCAACATCTGTGATGAGATTTGACCCCGTAAGGACTCATCGCCCGAGTTCACCCGGTGACCGATAGAGAGGTGGTCGACCCATGACCATCAAGGTCGCGCTGGAGCATCGCACCAGCTACGCCTTCGACCGACCCGTCAAGATCTTTCCGCATGTGGTCCGGCTCCGCCCGGCCCCACATTCGCGGACCCCGATCGAGGCGTATTCACTCAAGGTCGAGCCGGGTGATCACTTCCTCAACTGGCAGCAGGATGCGTTCAGCAATTACCTTGCGCGCCTTGTCTTCCCGGAGCCCGCCAAATCCCTGTCGATCACGGTCAGTCTGGTTGCCGACCTCACGGCGATCAATCCGTTCGACTTCTTCATCGAGGACTGGGCCGAGCACTACGGCTTCGAGTACCCGGCCGAGCTGAAGGAGGACCTCGAGGTCTACCTGCGGCCCGTCGGGGTCAACGAGGGCGAGTTCGCCGGGGCCCCGGTGCATCCGGACGTGGCCGAGTTCGCGGCGCGGCATCTGCCGACGAAGAAGATCCGCGTCATCGATTTCCTCGTCGGACTCAATCAGGCGGTCCAGCAGGCCGTCGGCTACACCGTGCGTCTGGAGCAGGGTGTGCAGAGTCCGGAGTACACGCTGTCCTCGGCGATCGGGTCGTGCCGTGACTCGGCGTGGCTGCTGGTGGCGTTGCTGCGGGAGCTGGGCCTGGCCGCCCGCTTCGTCTCCGGGTACCTGGTGCAGCTGACCTCCGATGTGAAGTCGCTCGACGGTCCGTCCGGACCCGACGCCGACTTCACCGACCTGCACGCCTGGACCGAGGTCTATCTGCCCGGCGCCGGCTGGGTGGGGATGGACCCGACGTCGGGACTGTTCGCCGGTGAGGGACACATCCCGCTCGCCGCGACGCCCAGCCCGGGCGGGGCCGCGCCGATCACCGGGGCCACCGGCCCGTGCCACGCCACCCTCGACTTCTCCAACACCGTCAGCCGCTACCACGAGGACCCGCGGGTCACGTTGCCCTACACGGCCTCCCAGTGGGAACGGGTCGTCGACCTCGGCGCCGTGGTGGACGCCAAGATGAAGGCGGGTGACGTTCGCCTGACGATGGGCGGCGAACCGACCTTCGTCAGCATCGACAATCAGAGCGATCCGGAATGGACCACCGCCGCCGACGGTCCACACAAACGTCAACTGGCCTCCGAGCTGGCCGGCCGCCTGCAGAAGGACTACGCGCCGCAGGGACTCGTGCAACGCAGCCAGGGCAAGTGGTATCCGGGTGAACCGCTCCCGCGCTGGCAGATCGCGCTGATGTGGCGAGAAGACGGCAAGCCGATCTGGACACGTCCGGAACTGCTCGCCGACCCGTGGTCGAGCCGCAGCGCCGCCGACGAGTCCATCGCCACCGAGATCGCCGGACCGGCACCCACCGCCGAGGGTGCGGCGGCCGCCGAGAAGTTGCTGCTGTCGTTCGCCGGTGCGCTGGGCCTGCCCGAGTCGCAGGTCATGCCGGCCTTCGAGGATCCGCTCGTGCGGATGCGTGAACTGGCCGCGCTGCCGCCCGGCGATCCGGGTATGGACCCGACCACGCCGACCGCCCGAGCCTTCGCGCGCGCCGAGGCCGCCGTGGAGATCGACGATCCCGACACCGACATCGAACCGCCCGCCGACTCCACCGAAGCGCGTCGAGACCTGCTGCAACGCCTCGACGCCGCCGTGGTCGACCCGACCGCCTACGTGTTGCCGCTGAGCCGGTCCGAGGACGAGACCGCGTGGAACAGTGCGCGCTGGACCACCCGACGCGGTCGGCTGGTGCTGACCGCGGGCACCTCGCCGGCGGGTCTGCGGCTGCCGTTGAACTCACTGTCGTGGGGACCTGCGCCGACGATGTTCGTCGCCGACCCGTCGGCACCGCACGAGGCGCTGCCCGACGATCCCGCGGAGACGTTGGGCTACCAGGTCATCGACATGCACCCGGCCGCCTTCGTCCCGCGGTCGGCGGTCGTCGCCGAGAAGCGCGGCGACACGATGTTCGTGTTCCTGCCGCCGACGGCCACCCTCGAGGAGTATCTGGCGATCGTCGGGATGATCGAGGAGGCCGCCGCGGCCACCTCGACCGCGGTGGTGATCGAGGGATACGGACCGCCCGCGGATCCGCGTCTGACCACCCTGACCGTCACCCCCGATCCGGGTGTCATCGAGGTCAACATCCAGCCGACGACGAGCTTCGCCGACCAGTCGGAGTTGTTGGCGTCGTTGTACGAGCACGCCCGTCACACCCGGCTGGGGACCGAGACCTTCGACCTCGACGGCAGTCACGGCGGCACCGGTGGTGGTAACCACATCACCCTGGGCGGGCCCACCCCGGCCGACTCGCCGCTGCTGCGCCGCCCCGACCTGCTGGTGTCGATGCTGACCTACTGGCAGCGGCATCCCGCGCTGTCCTACCTGTTCAGCGGCAAGTTCGTGGGAACCACGTCGCAGGCGCCGCGTGCCGACGAGGGGCGCGAATCGGCGCTGTACGAACTCGAGATCGCGTTCGCCGAGATCGACCGGCTGTCGGAGAAGGCACCCGCCGGTGAGAGCGCGGACGCGCCGCCGAACCCATGGGTCACCGACCGAGCCCTGCGGCATCTGCTCACCGACATCACCGGCAACACCCACCGCGCCGAGTTCTGCATCGACAAGCTCTACAGCCCCGACTCGCCACGCGGCCGCCTCGGCCTGCTGGAACTGCGCGGCTTCGAGATGCCGCCGCATCACCGCATGGCGATGGTCCAGTCGTTGCTGGTGCGTTCGCTGGTGTCGTGGTTCTGGGAGCACCCCTACCGGGCACGTCTCATCCGCCACGGCGGTGACCTGCACGGCAAGTACCTGCTGCCGCACTACATCATCTCCGACATCGCACTGGTGGCCGAGGAACTGCGCGAGGCGGGGTATCCGTTCGACACCTCGTGGCTCGACCCGTTCACCGAGTTCCGGTTCCCACGGTTGGGCACCGTGCAGATCCGTGACCAGGAGGTCGAGCTGCGCGGCGCGATCGAGCCGTGGAACACCCTCGGTGAGGAATCCACCGGGACCGGCACGGCCCGCTACGTCGACTCCTCGATCGAACGCGTCCAGGTCCGCGTCACCGGCGGTGACGACGATCGGTATGTGCTGACCTGCAACGGGCATCCGGTACCGCTGCGCGGCACCGGCCGCACCGGCGAACGTGTCGCCGGCATCCGGTTCCGGGCATGGCAGCCGCCGAGCTCCCTGCATCCGACGATCACCATCGACACCCCGCTGACGTTCGACCTCGTCGACACCGTCAACGGGCGTTCGGTCGGCGGCGCGACGTATCACGTCGTCCACCCGGGTGGACGCGCCTACGATCGGCCGCCGGTCAACGCGGTGGAGGCCGAGTCGCGGCGCAACGGCCGCTTCGAGGCCTCCGGGCACACCAGCGGAGATCTCGACGTCGGGTTGTTGCGGGAGCGTCAGGCCCGGCAGGCCGTCGACGCCGGGGTCCCGGCGGTACTCGATCTACGCCGGGCACGTACAGTTCTCCGGTGACTGTTTCTGCGGGTGGTCGGCTACCCGCGGTGTTCGACCGGTATCGCTCCGACGGATTTGCGCTGTTCGATCTCGACCAGCTCGGTGAGGGCGCGGTCGCCGCTGCCGCCGACAGGGATCTTGGTGCCGCCGACACGGATTCCGGCGCCGCCGGAACGGGCCACTACGACGAGATGCTCGACGCCACCGGCGCGGTGCGTCCGGCGTGGGACGAGCTGGTCTCCGGTTACGGCATGCGCGGCGATGCGCGGCTGGCCGCCGCCGCCGCGCGGCTGGCATCGGCGACGAGTGACGAGGGTGTCGTCTACAACGCCTTCGACGGGTCGACGACCCTCGCCCGGCCGTGGCAGGTCGATCCGGTGCCGCTCATCGTCGACGGCGTCGAGTGGGCCTCGCTGGAGAAGGCGATCACGCAGCGCTCGATGCTGCTCGACCTGATCCTGCGTGACCTCTACCGCGACCAGAAGCTCATCACCTCGGGCCTGGTGCCGCCGGCGATGGTGTTCGGCCATCCCGGCTACATCCGTAAGGCCGCGCGACTGCAGGTCCCGGGTCCGCATGCACTGTTCCTGCACGCGGTCGACCTGTGTCGGATGCCGGACGGCAGCTTCGTCACCTATGCCGACCGCACCCAGGCGCCGTCGGGTATCGGGTTCGCGATCGTCGACCGGCGGCTGGTGTCGCGGACCTTCCCGCAACTGTTCCAGTCGTGCGCGCCGCGACCGATGACGACGTTCGCCGGAACCCTGCGCCTGGCCCTGTTCGACTACGCGCCGCGCGGCGTCGACGATCCGACGGTGGCCGTGCTGAGTCCGGGCAGCATGTCCGAAACGGCGTTCGACCAGGCCTATCTCGCCTCGACGCTCGGCGTGCCGCTGGTCGAGGGTGCCGACCTCACCGTCCGCGACGGCGCGGTGTACATGCGGTCGCTGGGCAAGTTCAAACGCGTCGACGTGCTGCTGCGGCGCCTCGACGCCGCCTACGCCGACCCGCTCGACCTGCGCACCGATTCGCGGTTGGGTGTGGCCGGGCTGGTGGAGGCCATCTCGCGCGGCACCGTCACCGTCGTCAACACCCTGGGCAGCGGGGTGTGTGAGAACCCGGCATTGCACACGGTGCTCGACCGCATCGCCCCGGTCCTCCTCGACGAGGAACTCGCCCTGCCGTCGGTGCCGACGTTGTGGGCCGGCGACGACCTGCAGCGCACGAAGGTCCTCGCCGACCTCGACCACCTCGTGCTGACCAACACCCGCACCGGTGACGAGCTGATCGGCCCGCTCCTCGACAGGGCCGAACGCGAGGAGTTGGCCGACCGCATCGGCGTGCGCGGCATCGACTGGGTGGCGCGCACCATCGAGCACTACTCGGTGGCACCGACGATGACCCAGGGTGTGTTCCCCGGACGTGCCGGGGGAGTGCTCCGCGCGGCGCCGGTGTCGGTCCGCGCGTTCAGCGTCGCGCAGGGCCCCACCTATGCGGTGATGCCGGGTGGACTGGGATCGGTGCTCGCCGACGGTGTCGGCGGTGCGGCGTTGCAGACGGTCGCGGCCAAGGACGTGTGGGTGACCAGCACGGAGGTCGGCGGGCACGTGTCGCGCCGCTCCGAAACCCGCGGGGAACCGGCCGAAGAGGTCATCACGATCCGTCCGGAGCGCGTGTCGGTCTCCGACTATCAGGAGGTCGCGGCGGGCGCGAGCCCACGCGTGCTCGCCGACATGTTCTGGTTCGGTCGTTACGGCGAGCGGACCGAACTGGTGACCCGGCTGGCCAAGGTGGCCCGCGAGCGCTACCAGGACTTCCAGTACCGGCCGTGGATGAACGGCACCTCGGCCGTGCCGCTGCTGCTGCATGCGGTGGCCACGGTGACCGGCACCGCCGAGCACCTGCACACCGCGGATCTGCTGGTCGAGGACGTCAACCGGCATCCGTCGCCGGCACAGGTCAACGAGGCCATCGTGCGGATCACCGATCTGACCATCGACCGGTGGGTACCCGGCACCGTCGCGTACGCCGTCGAACGTCTGGTCGCGACCGCACGCGCCGTCCGCGATCAGATGTCGACCAGCACGTGGATGGTGCTGACGCCGATGGAGCGGGCCATGGAGACCCTGACGCGGCAGGTCGGGCGCGCCCACGAGATCGACGCCGCCACCGGTGCGCGCACCGACGGGATCTTCGGTGACGCCGCGCTGGATCTCGGACCCGATCTGGCCCGCACCCACGAGGACATCCTGCACGGCGTGCTCGGGTTGTCGGGGTTGCAGGCGGAGTCGATGGTGCACGACGCCGCGTGGTTGCTGATGGACGTCGGGCGCCGGATCGAACGCATCATCACCCTCGCGGACCTGACCGCCACACTGTTCGCATCCCCGCACGAGACGTCGGTGGAGCAGGCGCTGCTCGAATCTTTCCTGATCGCCAACGAATCGGCGGTCATCTACCGGCGCCGCAGCCGCGGTCTGTACCAGCTGCTGCCGGTCGTACAGTTGCTGCTGTTCGACGAGACCAATCCGCGGGCGATGATCTATCAGCTCGACCGGCTGCGGTCCGATCTGACCGGGCTGCCCGAGGAACTGCGGTCGGCGGTGGCCGAACGCATCGTCGAGGAGATGACGGCCGAACTGCGGCGCATCGATCCCGCCGACCTGGGGGCACTGGGCGACGACGGGCATCGCGGTGACCTCGTCGAACTGTTGACCACCCTGCGAGAAGGATCCTCTGAACTGTCGGATACGTTGACGCGCACCCGATTTGCGCCGCCGCTGCCCGCCCAGCCGATCTGGGGTGTCGGAGGTGGTGACACGTGAGCGCACCCGAGGCGACCTCGACCGTGCCGACCACTCGCCGGTACCGGGTGATCCACCGGACCTGTTACACCTACGACGCCGAGGTGTCCTCCTCATATGGCCGGTGCTATCTGACCCCGCGCGAGCTGCCGCATCAGCGGGTCCTCGACACCGACGTCACGATCGATCCGGACCCCGACGACCGGTCCTCGGGACTCGACGCGTACGGCAACACCGACACCTACTTCCATGTGCACGCCGATCACCTGGCGCTGGTGGTGACCGGGGCGTCGGTGGTCGAGGTCGACCCGATCGACTCGGGTCTGCTGGTCAGTCCGGCCGTACGGGCGCCGTGGGAGGAGGCCCGTCCGGTGGCCGCCGGTGCGGGCCTGGCCGCCGAGTTCACCCTCGATCTCGACCCGCCGGAGATCACCGACGCGGTCCGCGACTACGCCAGTGAGGTGTTCACCCCGGGGCGGCCGCTGATCGATGCGGTCGTCGACCTGACCTCGAGGATCTTCCGCGATTTCACCTACAAGTCCGGCGCCACGGCGATCAGCACGCGGGTCGACACCGTGATGTCGCGTCGCGAAGGGGTCTGCCAGGACTTCGCGCGGGTCGCGATCGCCTGCCTCCGGTCGGTGGGGCTGGCCGCCCGCTACGAATCCGGATACCTGGCCACCGATCCGCCGCCCGGCCGGGAACGCACCTTCGGCGCCGATGCGAGCCATGCCTGGGCCGCGGTGTGGCTGCCCGGTGACCGCTGGCTGGCGTTCGATCCGACCAACGACAAACTCGTCGACGAGCGTCATGTGACGGTGGCGTGGGGCCGTGACTACGACGATGTGCCGCCGTTGCGTGGGGTGATCTACACCGATGCGACGCGCAGCGAGATCGACGTCTCCGTCGACGTCAGTCCCCTCGAGGAGGGCGTCGACCCTGCCGCGGGGTTGGCCGCCGCAAAATCCGCAGCCGAGAAATCCGCAGCCGAGAAATCCGCAGCCGAGAAATCCGGCGCGGAATCGTCGGCCGGTAATTCGTCGGCCGACGATCCCGCCGCGGTGGGTCGCTCCGCACCGCAGGTGTCGCCTCAGCGGTCCCCCGATGAGGGGATCGGCTGAGGTCAGCGGCCATCCCGCCGGCCATCTCGGCGCTGCGCGGGGTCATCTGAACGATCACGAAACGAATGCGGCACTGACGTCTGTCGGTGTCTTTGGGTAGCGTGGAAGGCGCCATGACGGTCATCACAGAAAGCCGCATCACCAGTGTGGTGCGTGCAGCAGAGGCCCTGTTGTCGCATCGAGCCGGTTCGCCGGTGGTGCTCGCCGAACCGGAGGATCTCGGTGGAAGTGGGCGCACCATCGTGGTGCGCGTACGAGTCGCCCAGAATCCGCTGTCGATGGATCGCACCCTCGTCATCAAGGCCCTGCCGCAACACGAGGATCCGCACGCGTTCCACCGCGAGATCGCGTCCTACAAGTACGCCACCGCGCTGCCCACCGAGTCCCGGCCGGGCCCGCAGCTGATCGCATCGGATCCGGATGTACGACTGATGGTGCTGTCCGACCTCGGACGAGGCAATGCCATGACCGATCTGCTCGCCGGGACCGATGTGGTCGAGACCTCCCGGGCGATCAGCGCGTGGGGTCAGGCGCTCGGCCGTATGCACGCGGCCACCGTCGGTGGCGAAGGAGACTTCGCGGCGCTGGTCCGGCGCGGACCGGCCGGCACCCAGGGCGGTGACCTGCTGCGTGAGGAGGCACTGCGCGCGTCACGGGTGGCCCGTGCCCGGGCCGCCGATCTCGGCGTCGAGATGGGGTGCAGCGTCGTCCGCGCGCTCGACACCGCCTGCCGGCTCTTCGACGAGGGCGATCACCGCGCCTTCAGCCCGTCGGATGTGGGCCCGGAGAACATCCTGCTCAACGAGGCGGGCGTGCAGTTCATGGATTACGAGTGGGGTGGCTTCCGGGACGCCAGCCTCGACATCGCCTACGCGTTGGTCACCTTCGCCGCGCAACTGGGCCCGCAGGCCCTCGATCGGCACGGTGACCTGGAGATCGCCATGGTCGATGCGTGGCGTTCGGAGGTCCACGGCATCTGGCCGGCGCTGCGTCGGGACGGCGACCTGCAACGCACCCTGGTGATCGCACGGCTGCTCTGGGTGTGGTTGTCGACGATCTGGATGCTGCCCGACGACGACGCCGACATCGGGGGTGCCGCGCACCTGCCCGTCGGCCACGGGGACGAGGATCTCGCTGCCCACGGTGTCGACCTGCGCGACCTCGACGGCACCGCCGTCGACGGTGTGAGGATCGACGGACTGGGGATCGGCGACCTCGATCTGGACACCGTCGACATCGACGCCGACGAGGCGGTCGGCTCGCACTACGCCCACGACTGGGCCCTGCACACCAACGATCCTCGGGTGATCGTCGCGCGGTGGTCGGATCTGGCGACGGCGGCGGCGTCGGTCGATCCGGAGATCGCCGACTTCGCGACCGCGATGGGTGTGGCGTTGCACCGGGTGTGGCTCTCCTGACCCTCGAGATGGACGCACTGTTCGAGCCACCGGAGCCTCCCGGAATGCCCACCAGCGGTGACACCGGGGCCGGTGTCACCGGATCGTCGCCGACTGGGCCGCTGGCCGTGCGGATGCGTCCGCGCACCCTCGACGAGATCGTCGGTCAGCAGCATCTGCTCGGAACCGGGTCACCTCTGCGGCGCCTGATCAGCGGGTCCGGTGCGGCATCGGTCCTGCTCTACGGCCCACCGGGGACGGGCAAGACCACCATGGCGTCGTTGATCTCGACGGCCGCCGGTGGTCGGTTCGAGGCGTTGTCGGCGCTGTCGGCCGGGGTCAAGGAGGTGCGTGCGGTCATCGAGGTCGCCCGTCGCCGACTCGTCGACGGCGAGCAGACCGTTCTGTTCATCGACGAGGTCCACCGCTTCTCCAAGACCCAGCAGGACGCACTGTTGCACGCTGTGGAGAACCGCATCGTGCTGCTGGTGGCGGCCACCACCGAGAATCCGTCCTTCTCGGTCGTGTCGCCGCTGCTGTCCCGATCGCTGGTGCTGCGACTGCGATCGCTCACCGACGACGACATCCGCGAGGTGCTGCGGCGCGCCGTCGCCGACGACCGTGGGCTCGGCGGCCGGGTCGCGGTCACCGACGCCGCCTACGACCATCTCGTCGCCGTCGCCGGCGGGGATGCGCGTCGCGCACTGACGGCGTTGGAGGCGGCCGCCGACACGGTGCTCTCCGACACGGACCCGGACGAGGGTGACGCCGTGCCGCCGGTCGATCTCGCCGACGTCGAGGCGGCCATCGACAAGGCCGCCGTGCGCTATGACCGGGACGGCGACCAGCACTACGACGTCACTTCGGCGTTCATCAAGTCGATCCGCGGGTCCGACGTCGATGCCGCGCTGCACTATCTGGCCCGGATGATCAGCGCGGGGGAGGACCCGCGATTCATCGCACGACGGCTGATGATCCACGCCAGCGAGGACATCGGCATGGCCGATCCGACCGCACTGCAGACGGCCGTGGCCGCCGCACAGGTGGTCGCGCTGGTCGGCATGCCCGAGGCCAAACTGGCCCTCACCCAGGCCACGATTCATCTCGCGACCGCCCCGAAGTCGGCGGGGGTGGTGACCGCGATCGGCGCCGCACTTGCCGACGTCGAGGCGGGGAAGGCCGGCGCGGTACCCGCTCATCTGCGTGACAGTCACTACGCCGGCGCGAAGACGCTGGGCAGCGGGGTCGGCTACCGGTATCCCCATGACGACCCCGATGGTGTTGTGCCGCAACAGTATCCACCCGATGATCTGGTGGGCGTCGACTATTACGAACCCACCGACCACGGTTTCGAACGTGAGATCGGGCCGCGGGTCAACAAACTGCGATCCATCATCCGGCGGGTGACCTCACGCTCGCGATCACACTGACAGCGCTCTCTCACCGACTGACTGCGCTCTCGCCCTCACTGATAGCGCTCGGCTCCTCACTGACGGCGCTCTCTCACCCACTGATAGCGCTCTCTCACTGTCCGCCGCTCACGAGCCGGGTGTGGCAGGCGTGGCGGGCGTATCCCGGCGCCGGTGAGATCGCCGGGAAGTACTCGACGGTAGGCTGGTAAGTCGCAGATAGCCCAACCACTTCCCGAGGACGACACCGCAGTGCAGACGCATGACATCCGGAAGCGATTCCTGGATCACTTCATCTCCGCCGGGCACACCGAGGTGCCCAGTGCCTCGCTCATCCTCGACGACCCGAACCTGTTGTTCGTCAACGCGGGCATGGTGCCGTTCAAGCCGTACTTTCTCGGTGAACAGACGCCGCCGTTCGATCGTGCGACCAGCGTGCAGAAGTGCGTCCGCACCCTCGACATCGACGAGGTCGGCATCACGACCCGCCACAACACGTTCTTCCAGATGGCCGGCAACTTCTCCTTCGGCGACTATTTCAAGCGCGAGGCCATCAACTTCGCCTGGACGCTGCTGACCAACAGCGTCGAGGACGGCGGATACGGCATCCCAGCCGAAAAGCTGTGGCCCACGGTCTATCTCGACGACGACGAGGCCGAGTCCATCTGGCGCGACGAGATCGGGGTGCCCGCCGAGCGCATCCAGCGGCGTGGTCTGAAGGACAACTACTGGTCGATGGGTGTGCCCGGGCCGTGCGGGCCGTGTTCGGAGATCTTCTACGACCGCGGCCCCGATTACGGCGTCGAGGGTGGCCCGGAGGCCGACGAGGACCGCTACATCGAGATCTGGAATCTCGTGTTCATGCAGAACGTCCGCGGTCCCGGCGGCGGCAAGGAGGGCTACGAGATCCTCGGGCCGCTGCCCAAGAAGAACATCGACACCGGCATGGGTATCGAACGTGTCGCATGCCTGCTGCAGGGTGTCGACAACGTCTACGAGACCGATCTGCTCAAGCCGATCATCGACCTCGCCGCCGAGGTCACCGGACGCGCCTACGGCGCCGGCCATCACGACGACGACGTGAAATTCCGCGTCATCGCCGACCACACCCGCACCTCGGCGATGCTCATCGGCGACGGCGTGCTGCCCGGTAACGACGGCCGCGGCTACGTGCTGCGCCGACTCCTGCGGCGCGTCGTCCGCTCGGCGCGTCTCCTCGGCGCGCAGGGACCGACGATCGGGGCGTTCGTCGGCATGGCGATCGACCTGATGGCCCCGTCGTATCCGGAACTCGCCGCGCAGCGGGACCACATCCTCACCGTCGCCGAGGGGGAGGAGAACAGCTTCGCCAAGACCCTCGCCGCCGGCACCAAGCTGTTCGCCGACGCGGCCGCGGCCACCAAAAAGGCCGACAAGACGATTTTGTCCGGCAACGACGCCTTCACCCTGCACGACACCTACGGCTTCCCGATCGATCTGACCCTGGAGATGGCCGCGGAGGCCGGGCTGAATGTCGACGAGACCGGTTTCACCGAACTCATGGCCGAACAGAAGGCCCGCGCCAAGGCCGATGCGACCGCCCGCAAGACCGGGCACGCCGACGCCGGCATCTATCGCGAGTTCCTCGACCGCGGTCCCACCGAGTTCACCGGCTACGAGGAGCTGGTGTCGGAGGCCCGGGTCCTCGGACTCATCGCCGACGGGGTGCGGGTACGCAACGCCACCGCGGGTCAGGAACTGACCGTGATCCTCGACCGCACACCGCTGTACGCGGAGTCCGGCGGTCAGATGGCCGACACCGGCAGCATCACCACCAGCACCGGTGCCCGCCTGCGGGTGCGTGATGTCCAGCGTGCGGGGAAGACCGTGTGGTTGCACAGTGTGGTGGTCGAGGCCGGGGAGATCGTCGAGGGCGACGAGGTGATCGCGGCGGTCGACCAGGCGTGGCGGCACGGCGCCACCCAAGGACACTCCGGAACCCATATGGTCCACGCCGCGCTGCGGCAGGTCCTCGGTCCGAGCGCCACGCAGGCCGGCTCGCTCAATCGGCCCGGATACCTGCGTTTCGACTTCCATTCCGGCTCGGCACTGACCGAGGCGCAGCGCACCGAGATCGAGGAGATCAGCAACGCCGCGGTCGAGGCCAACTATCCGGTGAACACCTTCGAGACCGGGTTGACCGAGGCCAAGGCGATGGGGGCGCTCGCCCTGTTCGGCGAGAACTACGGCGACGAGGTCCGCGTCGTCGAGATCGGCGGGCCGTTCTCGATGGAATTGTGCGGTGGTACCCACGTCGCATCGTCGGCGCAGATCGGGCCGGTGACGGTGATCGGTGAATCCTCGGTCGGATCGGGTGTCCGACGTGTCGAGGCCTACGTCGGGATGGACTCGTTCCGCTATCTGTCCAAGGAACGCGCCCTGCTCGCCGGGCTGGCGTCGTCGTTGAAGGTGCCCTCCGAGGAGGTGCCCGGACGCGTCGAGTCCCTCGTCACGAAGCTGCGCGACGCCGAGAAGCAGGTGGAGAAGTTGCGGGCCGACGCGGCACGCGCGGCGGCCTCCGGACTGCTCGACGAGGCGACGACGGTGGGCTCGACACTGCTGGTCAGCGGCATCCTGCCGGGCCTGGACGCGAACGGTCTGCGGTCGGTGGCCACCGATCTGCGGGGCCGGGTCGCCGATCGGGCGGCGGTCGTCGCGCTCTTCTCGACCACCGGGGACGGCGCCGACACCAAGGTGCCGTTCGTCATCGCCACCACCGACGCGGCGCGGTCCGCGGGCACCAAGGCCGGTGACATCGTCAAGGACATCGCCGGACTCGTCGGCGGCCGCGGCGGTGGCAAACCGGATCTCGCGCAGGGATCGGGCACCGATCCCGTCGGCGTCGACGCGGCGGTTCGCCGGATTCGCGAGTTGCTCGGCTGATGCCATTGCAGCGGGGACGTCGCCTCGGCATCGATGTGGGCAGTGTGCGCATCGGTGTGGCGGTCTGCGATCCCGACGGCATCCTCGCCACGCCGGTGGAAACCGTGCGTCGCGACAGTTCCGGTGGCACCGACATCGCCCGGATCGCCACGCTGGTGGCCGAGTACGAGGCGATCGGCGTGATCATCGGATTGCCCAAGACCCTGCGCAACACCGATGGCGTCGCGGTGGCGGCGGCCCGGGAGTTCGGCGACGCCCTGACCAGTGCAATTGCGCCGGTCGGGGTGGAGTATGTGGACGAGCGTCTCACTACGGTCACCGCGGCGCAGGCATTGCGCGCCAGCGGCCGTTCGGCAAAGTCTTCGCGCGGGGTCATTGATCAGGCGGCCGCGGTCGCTATTCTGCAGGGATGGTTGGACGCGCGACGATGAGTCCGCGCGCATTCGGCCGACGTCCATCGATCGGAGAGTCCGATCGTCACGCAGCGTTGGTGCTGCGTGAAGTGCGCACGTGCCGGGGGGCGGTGCGGCGAGCAGCCACACCGTCGAACCGGAACCAGGGAGGGTATCCGCGGTGACCGACGAACGGCATCGGAGTCGCCATCGAGAGCAGTCCGATCACACGGGCGGGAGCATGGATCCCGAACGGTTGCGGTACTTCACGCAATCGGTCGAGGGGCGACCCAGCACCCGGCACCGCCGGCGTCGCGCGGACGGCACCGCCGGTCCGGCTCCTGCGACCACCCCCGGCCCGAACCGCAGCAGCGCGCCGGCCTCACCGGGCGCCGCCCCGACGGGGTTGGCGCCGACCTCGATGCGGGCCCGGGTGGCTTGCACCGACACGATCGACACCACGGTCGACACCCGCAAGATGGCGCCGGTCGCGACGCCGACGGTCGACGAGGCCGCCGTCACCGACCTGCGCAAGCGTCCCGAGCCTGCGACCGAGGTCATCGAGCAGCCGGTCTCCGAGCAGCCGGTCTCCGAGCAGTCGGTCTCCGAAGAGTCGGTCTCCGAGCAGTCGGTCAGCGCCGCGACGCCCACCGCTCCGCTCGAAGAAGACGTCGATGCGGACCAGATCGGCACCGAGCAGACCGAGCAGAGCGACCTCGACGGGTTCGGCACCGATGAGATGCCCACCGAGACGGTCGATCCGACGTCCGTCACGTCACGGGTGGTGGCGCCCGGAGCGCTTGCGGCACTGGCAGATCCGACCGAGTCGGACGAGGGTGGATCCGGTTTCGCCCATACCGCAGCCCACGACACGGTCATCGCGCACGACACCGCCGATCACCGGACCGTCGCCGACACCGTCGTCGCAGAGACCGACGGAGCACCGGTCGACGATCATCCGGATCGGCGGCCCGCCGGCATCCGCCGCCGTCGGCGTCGTCGGATCGGGATGATCATCGCCGCCGTCGTGGTGTTGTTGCTCGTGGTCGGGGTCGGTCTGGTAGGCGCGAAGAAGGCGGGATTGCTCGATTCGCGTAAGGATTATACGAATGCCCAGGGCACCGGCGACGTGTTGGTGCACATCCCCGATGACACGACGATCAAGCAGATGGGACAGATCCTCGTCGACGACGACGTGGTCGGCAGCGTGCACGCCTTTGTCGATGCCGCGGGTGATGCGTCGTTGTCGAGTGGGTACTACAAGATGCGCACCGAGATCCCGGCGTCGACGGCGGTCGAGATGATCTCCGATCCGGATGCGGCGCACCGCGTCGGGCGGATCGTGGTTCCCCCGGGCACCCCGGTGGACACCAAGCGGGACACCTCCGGGCGGGTCACCCCGGGCATCTTCGAGATGATCGCCAATCAGACCGGGGTGGACATCAACGGCCGACGGATCGGGGTGACCGTCGAGCAACTCGACGACGCCGCCGCGCAGGGGAGCGTCACCGACCTGGGGATTCCGTCGTGGGCGCGCGCCGCGGTGACCGGTCTGGACGGGGACCATCGTCGGATCGAGGGCCTCATCGCCCCCGGGACATGGGAATCGATCGACCCGGGTCAGTCGGCCACCGAGATCCTGCGCACACTGATCACCCAGAGCGCCGCGACGTATGAGAAGTGGGGGCTGTTGAGCAACAACAGCTCCGGTCTGAGCCCGTACCAGACGCTGGTCGCGGCCTCGCTGCTGCAGGGCGAGGTCAATCCGGCCGACTACCCCAAGGTGGCCCGGGTCATCCTCAACCGGTTGGACAAGGGTCAGAGGCTGGAGTTCGACTCGACGGCCAACTACACCGCTCAGGTGGTCGACCTCAACGTGCATGACGAGGACCTGCGGGCCGGTACGCCGTGGAACACCTATGTGATCCGGGGGCTGCCACCCACCCCGATCGGGGCGGTCGAGGAGCAGGCACTCGAGGCGATGGAGCAGCCCGCCGACGGCGATTGGCTGTACTTCGTCACCGTCGACGCGAAGGGGACGACCCTGTTCACCGCCGACTTCGATCAGCATCGGCGCAACATCAGTACCGCGTGCCGCAACAGGTTCATCACGTGCCGGTGAGCCCTCTGCCGTTGGACCGACCGGTGCTGGCCGAGCCGGTGGGCGGACGACATGCGCGTGCCGCGGCGGTTCTCGGCTCACCCATTTCGCATTCGCGGTCGCCGGACCTGCACCTGGCGGCATATCGTGCCCTCGGCCTGGCCGACTGGACCTACGTGCGTACCGAATGCACCGCCGACACACTGCCGACGATCGTGCGTTCGGCGAACCCGGCGCAGGTCGGGTTCTCGGTGACGATGCCCGCGAAGCTGGCGGCCCTCGGGGTCGCCGACGAACGCACCCCGCGGGCGGTACTGGTGGGATCCGCCAACACCCTGGTCCGGACCGAGACCGGATGGCGTGCCGACAACACCGACATCGACGGGATGACCGGCGCGCTCGCAGCGCTCGGGGTGCTCCCCGAGACGGTCGGCGCCACGCTGCCCCGCGCAGCCGTCGTCGTCGGAGCCGGTGGGACCGCCCTGCCCACCGTCGCCGCGCTGGTGGCGGTCGGAGTCGATGACGTGACCGTCGTCGCCCGTAGCGCCGACCGGGCGCGCGGAGTTCTCGACCTCGCCGACCGACTCGGGGTCCGCGCGTCCCTGCTGTCGTTCGCCTCCGACGACGAGCTCACCCGGCGCTGCGCCGAATCCGCGGTGACGGTGTCGACCGCACCCGCCGCGGGGGCCGCCGCCGTGGTCGGCTCGCTGTCGGCGGCCGCCCGGGTGGTTGACGTGATCTACGATCCGTGGCCGACCCCGCTCGCCGCCGCGGTCACCGAGGCCGGCGGACGGGTGGTCGGTGGTCTGGTGATGTTGTTGAACCAGGCCTTCTCCCAGGTGGAGCAGTTCACCGGGTATCCCGCTCCGCGGGAGGCGATGGCGGCGGTGATCGGCGCCGCGGCCGGGTGAGCCGGTGCGGGCCGACCGGACAGACCGGCGCCCGCGCGTCCTCACCGTCATCCCCAGAGCCTCCGGGGCTCACAGGTGGGCGGCGATGCCTGCTTCGGTGACGTGGCGTGGTGCCCATCGTCGGTGACACTGCACTGATGACCCCTGCAGCGGCCGTCACGGCGTCGGCAACCTCGGTGATCCTCGCGTGGCTGGCGGTGATCGCCGGATTCGATCACCGGCATTCCCGGATACCGAACATCGCCATCGTCCCTGGTGTCGCTGCGGTGATCATCGCCGGCGGCATCCATCCCGTCGTGTTGGCCGCGGCGTCCGCCGGGTCCCTGGCCTACCTGTTGGGATTCCTTGCAGGTGCGTGTGGCGCCGGCGACGTCAAGCTCGCCTTCGTCCTCGGTGGTGTGCTCGGCGACCCGGTGTCGGCGCTGGTGATGGTGCTGATCGCGCAGGTGATCACGCTGGCCGAATTCGTGCTCGGTCGCGGTGGACGAGTGCGCCGACCGCACGGGCCCGCACTCGCCGGGGCCTTCCTGGTCACGGCCGCGGTCGGGGTCGTCGTCGGCGCATGGAACAATTGATCCTTGTGTTGCGCTGGATAACCGCCGGAGAGTCCCATGGCCCGGCCCTCGTGGCGATCGTCGAGGGAATGGTCGCCGGAGTCGAGGTCACGTCATCGGATATCGCCCTGCAATTGGCCCGTCGTCGACTCGGCTACGGCCGGGGCGCCCGGATGAAGTTCGAGGCCGACAAGGTCACCGTGATCGGCGGCATGCGTCACGGCCGCTCCATGGGCGGGCCGATCGCGATCGAGATCGGCAATACCGAGTGGCCCAAGTGGGAAACCGTGATGGCCGCCGATCCCGTCGACGCCGCCGACCTCGAGGGCAGTGCGCGGAACGCGCCGCTGACCCGGCCACGTCCCGGGCATGCCGATTTCTCCGGCATGCTCAAGTACGGCTTCGACGACGCGCGGCCGATCCTCGAGCGGGCCAGTGCCCGCGAGACCGCCGCCCGGGTGGCCGCCGGGACCGTGGCCCGCAACTTCCTGCGTCAGGTACTCGGGATCGACATCGTCTCCCACGTCATCTCGATCGGTGCGAGCGATCCCTATGCGGGTCCGGCCCCGACGATCGCCGATCTCGAGGCCATCGACGCCAGCCCGGTGCGGGCCTTCGATACGACGGCCGAGACTCAGATGATCGCCGAGATCGAGGCCGCCAAGAAGGACGGAGACACCCTCGGCGGCGTCGTCGAGGTGGTCGCCACCAACGTGCCGGTCGGACTCGGTTCCCACGTGAGCGGCGAGACCCGACTCGACGCGCGCCTGGCCGGTGCCCTCATGGGTATCCAGGCCATCAAGGGGGTCGAGGTTGGCGACGGCTTCGCCACCGCGCGCCGCCGCGGTAGCCAGGCGCACGACGAGATGGTGCCCGGCCCCGACGGTGTGCTGCGGTCCACCAACCGCGCCGGCGGCCTGGAAGGCGGCATGTCCAATGGCGAGGACATCCGGGTACGGGCGGCGATGAAGCCGATCTCGACCGTGCCGCGGGCGTTGTCGACGATCGACATGAGCACCGGTGATCAGGCCAGTGCGATCCATCAGCGCTCGGATGTGTGTGCGGTGCCGGCCGCGGGTGTGGTCGCCGAGTCGATGGTTGCGCTCGTGCTGGCGCAGGCCGCGCTGGAGAAGTTCGGTGGCGATTCGGTGGCCGAGACCAGTGAGAACCTGCGGGGCTACCTGAAACACATCGCGACCCGGCCGCCCCGCTCATGACGGCCCCCGGCGAGACCGGTGCACAGGTCGGCGGGCCCGATCGTCCGGCGGCGGTCCTGATCGGCTTCATGGGGGCCGGAAAGTCCACCGTCGGAAAGGTTCTCGCCGATCGCCTCGGTGTCGACTTCATCGACACCGACACCGAGATCGAACACCGTGTGGGGCAGACGATCCCGGAGATCTTCACCGGTTCCGGACCGATCCGGTTCCGAGAGATCGAACGCGACGTCGTCCTCGACATCTTGGAGAATCATCGCGGAATCGTCGCACTCGGAGGTGGTGCGGTGACGACGCCGGCGGTCGCCGACGGCCTCGCCGGACACCGGGTGATTCATCTGCGTGTCGGTGCCGAATCCGGCTTCGCGCGGGTGTCGGGTTCGGATCGGCCGCTGCTCGCCTCCGCCGAACCGGCTGCGCGATACCGCGAATTGCTCGAGCAGCGCGCCGACACCTACGCCGGAGTGGCCACCATCGAGGTCGATGCCGCGGCCGGTGATCCCGAGCAGGTCGCCGACGAGATCGTCACAGCCATCGCCCACGAACTTCGCGAAATCGTTCCCGAGAGGACGTCATGACCGACCCCGCCACGTCGACCGAACCCGTCCGCATCGCGGTCAACGCATCGTCGCCCTATGAGGTGATCACCGGTCGTGGCCTTCTCGGTGATCTGGCGCAGGCTGCGGCCGGTGCCGACCGGGTGGCCATCCTGTACCAGCCGACCCTCGCGCAGACCGCCGAACAGATCAGGGAGTTCCTGTCCGACAAGGGATTCGATGCACATCGCGTGGAGATCCCGGACGCCGAGGCGGGTAAGGACCTCAAGGTCGCCGAGTTCTGCTGGGATGTGTGCGGCCGGATCGGCCTGAAACGCAACGACAAGATCGTGTCGCTGGGCGGGGGAGCGGCCACCGACCTCGCCGGATTCGTCGCTGCCACTTGGATGCGGGGCATCGGCGTCATCCACGTCCCGACGACCCTGCTGGCCATGGTCGACGCCGCCGTCGGCGGCAAGACCGGCATCAACACCGACGCCGGGAAAAATCTCGTCGGGGCCTTCCACGAACCCGACGCCGTCCTCATCGACATCGCCACCCTCGAGACCGTGCCGCGCAACGAGGTCATCGCCGGCCTCGCCGAGGTCATCAAGACCGGTTTCATCGCCGATCCGGTGATCCTCGACCTCATCGAGGCGGATCCGGCCGCGGCCACCGATCCCACCGGAGCAGTGCTGCCGGAGCTCATCCGGCGGTCGGTGCAGGTGAAGGCCGACGTGGTGTCCGCCGACCTCAAAGAGGCCTCACTCCGCGAGATCCTGAACTACGGGCACACCCTCGGCCATGCCATCGAGCGGCGTGAACGGTACCGCTGGCGCCACGGTGCCGCCGTGGCCGTCGGACTGGTGTTCGCCGCCGAGCTCGCGCGCCTGGCCGGGCGTCTGGACGACGCCACTGCCGACCGCCACAAGTCGATCCTCGATCTCGTCGGATTGCCCACCACCTACGACGCCGACGCGCTCGGTGACCTGCTGACGACCATGGCCGGGGACAAGAAGAATCGTTCGGGTGTGATGCGTTTCGTCGTCCTCGACGGACTCGCCAAGCCGGGGCGACTCGAGGGACCGGATCCGTCGCTGATCGCGGCCGCCTACTCGGCGGTGGCCGCCGACGCCGCGCCGAACGGCGTCACTCTGTTGTAGTCGTCGGGTCGCCGCGCGTGTGAGCAGTCCCTGGTGTCACCGACGCCGAGGAGCTCGAGGACGCCTGCGACTCGCCCGACGTCGGGGTCACCGCTGATCCCGACGCTCCCGGCACCGCGGGCACGCTGCCTCGAGTGCCCGGACTCGCCTCAGACCCGCTCGATCTGCTCGGTCTTCTCCGCGTCGGGATGCACCGACCAGTCGCTGGTGTCGGGTGCGTTCTTGCGCTGATCCCGCCGGATCAGGAAGCGACCGACCGCCGCACCCACGAAGGCGGGCACGAAGATCAGCAGCGCAGTGAACGAACCGCCGGCGAACAACTCGACGGCGAAATTGGCCTGGCCGATCCCGGCGAACACGAAGGTGCCCAGCACCCACGAGATGATCGCCGACGCGGCGCCGGCCAGGACGCCGGCCTTGAGCCAGCGCACGGTGAGGTCGTCGTAGTCGTCCGGGTCGGGATTGGCGCGTGCGTCGGAGATTCCGTCGATTCCGCCCCACAGCACCGCCACGAGGACGACAGCTGCCACCGCGATGGTCTTCCACACCGTGGAATGCAACGGGGAGTGGATGATCGCGATGCCGAGGAGTACGCGGACACCGACGTGGACGGCGGTCATCACCACACCGCGCAGCAACCAAGGGAGAGCCATGGCGAGAAGAGTACAAGAGAGGGAGCTCGCAGAGTGCCGTTGGCCACAGTTGGGTGTTGCCGGTGAGCGTCGCCGGCCGGGGCGGTGGCCGCGTCGAAAGTGACGACGACGTCGTAGCGTGGAGGAATGCCCACCACCCCCGACCACGCCGCCCGCCGCGAACGCCTGCGAGGTCTGCTGACCGCCGACGAGGTGCCCGTCGACGTGCTGATCGTGTCCGACCTGATCAACCTGCGGTATCTGACCGGGTTCACCGGGTCCAACGGCGCGCTGCTCATCTCGGCGTCGGGTCCCGAGACCGACCGCATCTGCACCGATGGCCGATATCTCACCCAGGTCGCCGCGCAGGCCGGTGACCTCACCGCCGTCATCGCACGCGACTGCCCGCAGGAACTGCTCGGGGTCGCCGCCGCGGCGGGTGCCACGATGATCGGGTTCGAGGCCGACGCCCTGACCGTCGCCGCGCATCGGCGACTGGCCGACACGGCACCCGGCGGTGTCGACCTCGTCGGCCGATCGGGCCTGGTCGAGGGCCTCCGCGAGGTGAAGGACGCCGGTGAGATCGCGTTGCTGCGCCAGGCCTGCGCGATCGGCGACGACGCGCTGGCCGCGATCATCACCGACGGCGTGATCCGGGCCGGGGCCACCGAACGCGAGGTCGCGCGGGCCCTCGAGTGGGCGATGTACCGGCTCGGTGCCGACGGCATCGCCTTCGAGACGATTGTCGCCGCCGGCGCACATTCGGCGATCCCACATCATCGGCCGACGGACGCGGTCCTCGCCGACGGCGACCTGGTCAAGATCGACTTCGGGGCGCTCTATGGCGGCTATCACTCGGATATGACCCGCACCTTCGTGCTACGCCGAGCGGCAGCATGGCAGAAGGACATTTACGACCTCGTCGCCGCCGCGCAGGCCGCCGGCCGGGCAGCACTGGCACCGGGTGCGGATCTGCGCGAGATCGACGCCGCCGCCCGCGCGATCATCGCCGACGCAGGCCACGGCGACGACTACGTGCACGGCCTCGGCCACGGCGTCGGCCTGCAGATTCACGAAGCACCGGGAATCGGCAAACTGGCGACGGGTACACTGCCATGCGGCGCAGCGGTGACCGTGGAACCCGGGGTGTACCTCCCGGGGCGAGGCGGAGTCAGGATCGAGGACACCCTCGTCGTCACCGACGGCGATCCGGAGCTGCTGACCGCCACCGACAAGGCATTCACCGTCATCTGACGGCAATCGGACAAATCCAGGAAAGAAGACGACACCTATGGCGACCACCGCCGATTTCAAGAACGGCCTCGTGCTGCGCATGGACGACCAGCTGTGGCAGATCCTCGAATTCCAGCACGTCAAGCCCGGCAAGGGCCCGGCCTTCGTGCGGACCAAGATCAAGAATGTGCTCTCGGGCAAGACCGTCGACAAGACCTTCAACGCCGGTGTGAAGGTCGAAACCGCGACCGTCGACCGCCGTGACATGACCTTCCTCTACAACGACGGCACCGACTACGTGTTCATGGACACCCAGGACTACGAGCAGTACGCGCTCCCGCCGGCCGTCGTCGGTGACGGCGCCCGCTTCCTGCTGGAGAACATGACCGTGCAGGTCTCCCTCAACGACGGCAATCCGCTGTTCATCGAGCTTCCGGTCACCGTCGAGATGGAGGTGACCCACACCGATCCCGGTCTGCAGGGTGACCGTTCCACCGGCGGCACCAAGCCCGCCACCATGGAGAGCGGCGCCGAGATCCAGGTTCCGCTGTTCATCAACACTGGCGACAAGCTGAAGGTCGACTCCCGCGACGGCAGCTACCTCGGCCGCGTCAACAGCTGAGCGAGACCTCCCCACGTGAAGCAGCCCGGAACCCGACACAAGGCGCGCAGACGCGCCGTTGACCTGTTGTTCGAAGCGGAGGCCAAGGGGGTCGCCCCCGACAGCCTCATCGCCGAACGCCGCATTCTGGTCAACTCCGACGAGAGCGTCGGACAGATTCATTCCTACACCCAGCGGGTGATCGACGGCCTTGTCGCCGACAGCACCCAGATCGACGCGGTGATCTCCTCTCATCTGAAGGGGTGGACCCTCGAGCGGCTGCCGGCAGTCGATCGCGCCATCCTGCGTCAGGCGACGTGGGAACTGTTCAATGCCACCGATGTCGACCCGGTCGTGGTGGTGGATGAGGCCGTCGAACTGGCCAAGGAACTGTCGACCGACGATTCCCCGGCCTTCGTCAACGGAGTGCTCGGGACGATCGCCGAACTCGCTCCGCAGGTGCGGGCGGCCGCCGCCGCGCAGCCGCGGACGGACCCGCCGCAGATCTGACTGCGCCGACGTCAGCGCACCCGACGGCGGCGTGTAAGGTACCTGACGAGAAAGACATCCTTTAACGATCCGTCCCGTGAGGCGGAGAAGGAGGTCGGCGTGGTCACGCCTACCGACGGTGCCCCACCCAATCGGCGCGTTCTGCTCGACGCCGGCGATGTGTCGAGAACCATCGCCCGGGTGGCCCATCAGGTGATCGAGAAGAATACTCTCGACGCCCCCGACGCGCCGCATGTCATCATCATCGGAATTCCCACCCGCGGAACGACTCTCGCCGACCGGTTGGCGGCCAAGATCGCCGAGTTCGCCGGTCGGGAGATCCCCGTCGGATACCTCGACATCACCCTGTACCGCGACGACCTACGCGACAAACCGCACCGCCCCCTCGAACGCACCATGGTGCCCACCGGTGGCGTCGACAATGCGATCGTCATCCTCGTCGACGACGTGCTCTACTCCGGCCGGACGGTGCGGGCCGCCCTCGACGCACTGCGTGACCTGGGGCGCCCGGCCGCTGTCCAGCTGGCGGTGCTCATCGACCGCGGTCACCGCGAACTACCGTTGCGCGCCGACTACGTCGGCAAGAACATCCCGACCTCCCGCGACGAGAACGTGGCGGTCCACCTCACCGAGCACGACGGCGTGGACGAGGTCGTGCTCAGCTCCGCCGGGGCGGTGCAGGCCTGATGCGGCACCTGCTCTCCACCCAGGACCTCACCCGCGACGACGCCACCGAACTGCTCGACGACGCCGAACGTTTCGAGCAGGCACTCACCGGCCGGGAGGTGCGCAAACTCCCGACGTTGCGAGGCCGCACCGTGATGACGGTGTTCTACGAGAACTCCACCCGCACCCGCGTGTCCTTCGAGACGGCGGGCAAGTGGATGAGCGCCGACGTGATCAACGTCTCGGCGTCGAGTTCCTCGGTCGGCAAGGGAGAATCCCTGCGAGACACCGCGATGACGCTACGCGCGATCGGCGCCGACGCCCTGATCGTGCGGCATCCGGCCTCCGGCGCGGCCCATCAGATCGCGCAGTGGACCGGCGGCGCCGGTATCGGGCCCAACGGCCGGGAAACCAGTGGGCCCGCCGTCATCAACGCGGGTGACGGCACCCACGAACATCCCACCCAGGCGCTGCTCGACGCGCTGACCCTGCGCCAGCGACTCGGCTCCCTCGACGGCCGCCGCATCGGCATCGTCGGCGACGTGCTGCACTCGCGGGTGGCGCGATCCAACGCCCACCTGCTGGCGACCCTCGGGGCCGAGGTGGTGCTGATCGCCCCACCGACCCTGCTGCCGGTCGGGGTCGACCAGTGGCCGGTCACCGTGACCGGCGACCTCGACGCCGAACTGCCCACCCTCGACGCGGTGATGATGCTGCGCGTGCAGGCCGAACGCATGAACGGTGGCTTCTTCCCGAGTTCCCGCGAGTACTCGGTGCGCTACGGACTCAACGCACGACGGCTCGCCCTGCTCGACGACGACGCGGTGGTGCTGCACCCCGGACCAATGCTGCGCGGCATGGAGATCGGCTTCTCCGTCGCCGATGCACCGCAGGCCACCGTCCTCGAACAGGTCCGCAACGGCGTGCACGTGCGGATGGCGGTGCTGTTCCGCCTGCTCGTCGGCACCGACACGACCGACCAGACAGGAGTCACACTGTGAGCGCCCCGATCCCCGGACCCATTCCGGGACCCGATGCCATCGGAACCGTTGTCCTGCAACAGGTGCGCCCCTACGGCGAGGGCGATCCGGTGGATGTGGCGGTGATCGACGGCTCCATCACCGAGATCGGATCCTCGCTCACCGTCCCCGAGGGTGCCGAGATCATCGACGGCGCGGGAGCGGTGCTGCTGCCCGGTCTCGTCGACCTGCACACCCACCTGCGCGAACCCGGGCGCGAGGACACCGAGACCATTCGAACCGGCTCCCGAGCGGCCGCGCTCGGCGGCTACACCGCGGTGTTCGCCATGGCCAACACCGACCCGGTTGCCGACAACTCGACCATCACCGACAACGTCTGGCGGGTCGGGCGCGACGTCGGACTCGTCGACGTGCACCCGGTCGGGGCGGTCACCGTCGGCCTGAAGGGCGAACAACTCGCCGAGATGGGCATGATGGCCTCCGGCGCCGCCGGTGTCCGGCTGTTCAGCGACGACGGCAAATGCGTCTTCGATCCGCTGATCATGCGTCGGGCCCTGGAGTACGCCACCGGCCTCGGGGTGCTGATCGCCCAGCACGCCGAGGAGCCTCGGCTCACCAAAGGTGCTGTCGCACACGAGGGTCCGAACGCCGCCCGACTCGGACTGGCCGGTTGGCCGCGCGCCGCCGAGGAATCCATCGTCGTCCGTGACGCGTTGCTGGCCCGCGACGCCGGCGCGCGCGTGCACATCTGCCACGCGTCCACCGAGGGCACCGTCGAATTGCTGCGCTGGGCCAAGGACCAGGGCATCGCGATCACCGCCGAGGTGACCCCGCATCACCTGTTCCTCAACGACGAACGGCTGACCACCTACGACGGGGTGAACCGGGTCAATCCGCCGCTGCGCGAAACCCGGGACAATCTCGCGCTTCGTCAGGCCCTCGCCGACGGCATCATCGACTGCGTCGGTACCGACCACGCACCGCATGCGGCGCAGGAGAAGTGCTGCGAATTCGCCCTCGCCAAACCGGGAATGCTGGGCCTCGAGACCGCACTGCCGATCATCGTCGAGACGATGGTCGTTCCCGGTCTGCTCGACTGGCGTGGCGTGGCGCGCGTGATGAGTGAGCGCCCCGCGGAGATCGTCGGTCTCACCGATCAGGGGCGTCCCATCGCGGTGGGGGAGCCGGCGAATCTCACCATCGTCGATCCGGACCGGTCGTGGGTGGTGCACGGTCCCGACTTGGCAAGCCTGTCGGACAACACTCCGTATGAATCCATGACGATGCCGGCGACCGTGGTCGCGACGCTTCTGCGCGGCGTCGTCACCGCCCGTGACGGACGGGCGAGCGCATGAACGAGCTGTGGACCGACCTGATCATCGTCATCGTGGTGCTGGTGGTGTGGTTGGCGCTGGTCGCCCTGGTGGTGCGCGGGTGGCGCAACCGCGGACGCCGACAGGCCGAGATCATCGGCGAGATCCCGACGGCGCCGGCCGAACTCGGAGACACGCTGCGTGGTCCCGACACCGGGCTCTACCTCGGCGCCACCCTCGCGCCGAGCTGGCAGAATCGGATTGCGGTGGGGGACTTCGGCGATCGGGCGTCCGCGCGACTGTCCGCACATCCTGACGGGATCCTGATCGAACGGACCGGTGCGAGCGAGATCTGGATTCCCCGGGCATCGATCACCGCGGTGCGGACCGAACGTGGTCACGCCGGCAAGGTGATGAGCGCCGACGGAGTGCTGGTGATCCGCTGGACGTTGCCGGGTGGCACCGAGATCGACTCCGGATTCCGCGCCGACGACAAGAGCATCTATCCCGGCTGGATCGACGACACCCACCCTGCCGACTCCGCGGCCACCGACGCCGAATCCACCGATGCCGAATCCACCGATGCCGCGGCCATTACGCCCAAGCCCACCACCCCCGAGGAGACGGCGACCGCTGCCCCGGCGCGCTCCGAGACCGAACAGAGGAAAGATCAATGACCGCAGCGGTTCTGGTGCTCGAGAACGGTCAGGTGTTCTCCGGCCGGGCCTACGGCGCCGTCGGCGAAACCCTCGGCGAGGCCGTGTTCTGCACGGCGATGACCGGCTATCAGGAAACCCTCACCGACCCCAGCTATCACCGGCAGATCGTGGTGGCCACCGCCCCGCAGATCGGCAACACCGGCTGGAACACCGAGGACGGCGAATCCACCGGCAGCGCCGGCAGCGGCAGCCTCGATGGTGATTCCGGCAAGATCTGGGTGGCCGGCTACGCGGTCCGCAATCCCACACGCCGCGTGTCGAATTGGCGTGCGACCACCTCGCTCGAGGACGAGTTGGTGCGCCAGGGCATCGTCGGCATCTCCGGCATCGACACCCGCACCGTGGTGCGTACGCTGCGCGATCACGGATCGATGCGGGCCGGGGTATTCTCCGGTGCCGCACTCGACGGGGCGGGGGCCGAAGAACTCTTCGGACGTGTCCGCAGTCAACCGTCGATGAAGGGCGCCGACCTCGCCGGCGAGGTGTCCACCGACACCGGCTACCTCGTGGAGCCGGCCGGTGAGACGCGCTACACCGTCGCCGCCATCGATCTGGGCATCAAGACCAACACGCCGCGGATGTTCGCGCAGCGCGGGGTCGCGGTGCGTGTTCTGCCGTCGAGCGCCTCCTTCGCCGACATCGCCGAGTTGAGGCCCGACGGTGTGTTCCTGTCCAACGGTCCCGGCGACCCGGCCACCGCCGACGCCGCCGTGGCGTTGACCCGAGAGGTCCTCGGTGCGGATCTGCCGCTCTTCGGAATCTGCTTCGGCAACCAGATCCTCGGCCGCGCACTGGGTCGGCGCACCTACAAGATGACCTTCGGTCACCGCGGCATCAACATCCCGGTCATCGACCACGCCACCGGCGCGGTCTCCATCACCTCGCAGAACCATGGCTTCGCCCTCGAAGGCGAAGCAGGTGAGGAGTTCGACACCGACTTCGGACGCGCCCGGGTCAGCCACGTCTGCGCCAACGACGGCACCGTTGAGGGCGTCGAATTGCTCTCCGGCAGAGCATTTTCCGTCCAGTACCATCCGGAGGCCGCGGCCGGTCCGCACGACGCCGCCTACCTCTTCGACAAATTCGTCACCCTGCTCGAGAGTGACCGCGCCAACGGAACGAGGGCCTGATGCCGCGCCGCACCGATCTCAAGCACGTCCTGGTGATCGGCTCCGGACCGATCGTCATCGGCCAGGCCTGCGAATTCGACTACTCCGGAACCCAGGCCTGCCGCGTCCTGAAGTCCGAGGGTCTGCGGGTGAGCCTGGTGAACTCGAATCCGGCCACCATCATGACCGACCCGGAGTTCGCCGACGCCACCTACATCGAGCCGATCACCGCCGAGTACGTCGAGAAGGTCATCGAGGCCGAACGTGACGCCGGCCACCCGATCGACGCCGTGCTGGCCACACTCGGCGGCCAGACCGCCCTCAACACCGCTGTGGCACTGCATGATCGGGGTTCGCTGGAGAAGTACGGCATCGAGCTGATCGGTGCCGACTTCGACGCCATCCAGCGCGGTGAGGACCGGCAGATGTTCAAGGACATCGTCGCCAAGGTCGGTGGCGAGAGCGCCCGCTCGGCGGTCTGCCACACGATGGAAGAGGTCCGGGAGACCGTCGCCGAACTCGGCTATCCGGTGGTGGTGCGGCCGTCGTTCACCATGGGTGGACTCGGCTCGGGCATGGCCTATGACGAGGCCGACCTCGACCGCATCGCCGGCGGGGGTCTCGCCGCGTCGCCGACCGCGAACGTCCTCATCGAGGAATCCATCCTCGGCTGGAAGGAATACGAGCTCGAGCTGATGCGCGACAACCGCGACAACGTGGTCGTCATCTGCTCCATCGAGAACGTCGACCCGGTCGGCGTGCACACCGGTGACTCGGTCACCGTGGCCCCCGCGATGACCCTGACCGACCGCGAATACCAGAAGATGCGAGACCTCTCGATCGCCATCCTGCGCGAGGTGGGCGTCGACACCGGCGGCTGCAACATCCAGTTCGCCCAGGACCCCGCCGACGGTCGCCTCGTCGTCATCGAGATGAACCCGCGCGTCTCGCGGTCGTCCGCGTTGGCCTCCAAGGCAACGGGATTCCCGATCGCCAAGATCGCCGCGAAGCTCGCCATCGGCTACAGCCTGGATGAGATCACCAACGACATCACCAAGGAGACCCCGGCCTGCTTCGAGCCGACGCTGGACTACGTGGTGGTCAAGGCGCCGCGGTTCGCGTTCGAGAAGTTCCCGGGTGCCGACGACACGCTGACCACCACGATGAAGTCGGTGGGTGAGGCGATGAGCCTCGGCCGCAGCTTCGCCGAGGCACTCGGCAAGGTGATGCGATCCCTGGAGACCAAGGCCGCCGGATTCTGGACCGAACCGGGCCGGGTCGACCCCGCGACCATCGACCTGCCCGCACTGCTCGAGGAGCTCTCGGTCCCCAAGGACGGCCGACTCTACGGCATCATGTTGGCCTTCGAGGCCGGTGCCAGCGTCGAGGATCTCTACGAGTCAACCAAGATCGACCCGTGGTTCCTCGCCGAGATCGGTGGCATCGCCGCGCTCGGTGCCGATATCCGCGACGCCGACGAATTGTCCGAAGAGCTTCTCCGGGAAGCCAAGTCGACCGGCTTCTCCGACCGCCAGATCGCGGCGCTGCGTGGCGACCTCGCCGACGAGAACGCGGTTCGCGCACTTCGTCACGAGCTGGGCGTGCGGCCGGTCTACAAGACCGTCGACACCTGTGCCGCCGAGTTCGAGGCCCGCACGCCGTATCACTACTCCACCTATGAGCTCGATCCGGCGGCCACCAGCGAGGTGGCACCGCAGACCGAGCGGCCCAAGGTACTCATCCTCGGGTCCGGACCCAACCGGATCGGGCAGGGCATCGAGTTCGACTACTCGTGTGTGCACGCCGCGCTCACCCTGAGCGAGGCCGGTTACGAGACGGTGATGGTCAACTGCAACCCGGAGACCGTCTCCACCGACTACGACACCGCCGACCGTCTCTACTTCGAGCCGCTGACCTTCGAGGATGTCCTCGAGGTCTTCCACGCCGAATCGGAGTCGGGCACCGTGGCCGGGGTCATCGTGCAACTCGGTGGGCAGACCCCGCTCGGACTGGCCCATCGCCTCGAGGCGGCCGGGGTGCCGATCGTCGGCACCTCCCCGGCGGCCATCGATCTGGCCGAGGACCGCGGCGAGTTCGGCAAGGTGCTCACCGCCGCGGGCCTGCCCGCCCCTGCGTTCGGCACCGCGACCTCCTTCGACGAGGCCCGCGACACCGCCGCACGGATCGGCTACCCGGTTCTGGTACGTCCGTCCTACGTGCTGGGTGGCCGTGGCATGGAGATCGTCTACGACGAGAAGTCCTTGGCGGACTACATCTCCCGTGCCACCGAACTCACCCCCGATCATCCGGTGCTGGTCGACCGTTTCCTCGAGGACGCCGTCGAGATCGACGTCGACGCGCTGTGTGACGGTCAGGAGGTCTACATCGGCGGGATCATGGAGCACATCGAGGAGGCCGGCATCCACTCCGGCGACTCGGCGTGTGCGCTGCCGCCAGTGACCCTGGGCCGTGCGGATCTGGCGATGGTGCGCGCATCCACCGAGGCCCTGGCCAAGGGCATCGGGGTGCGCGGGCTGCTCAACGTGCAGTACGCCCTCAAGGACGATGTTCTCTACGTGCTGGAAGCCAATCCGCGGGCGAGCCGCACCGTGCCGTTCGTCTCCAAGGCGACCGCGATCCCGCTGGCCAAGGCCTGCGCGCGAGTGATGCTGGGTACCTCGATCGCCGAACTGCGCGAGCAGGCGATCCTGGCAGCCGACGGCGACGGCGGCGACGCCCCGTCGCATGCGCCGATCGCGGTGAAGGAAGCGGTGTTGCCGTTCAACCGGTTCCGCCGCCACGACGGCACCGGCGTCGACTCCTTGCTCAGTCCCGAGATGAAGTCCACCGGCGAGGTGATGGGTATCGACGCGGACTTCGGCCGGGCATTCGCCAAGTCGCAGACCGCGGCCTACGGATCGCTGCCCACCAACGGTGCGGTGTTCGTGTCGGTGGCCAACAAGGACAAACGTGCACTGCTGTTCCCGGTCAAGCACCTCGCCGACCTCGGATTCACCATCCTGGCCACCGAGGGCACCGCAGACGTGTTGCGTCGCAACGGGATCGATGCCACCACGGTGCGCAAGCACTTCGAGGCCGGACCGGGTGAGCCGACGATCCTCGACGCGATCCGGGCCGGCGAGGTGGCGATGGTGATCAACACCCCGTACGGACAGTCCGGACCCCGTGTCGACGGCTACGAGATACGTAGTGCCGCCGTCGCCGCCGGCATTCCGTGCATCACCACCGTGCAGGGGGCGAGTGCGGCGGTGCAGGGGATCGAGGCCGCGCGGAACAAGAGCATGGGCGTCGAGGCGCTGCAACGTCGGCATGCGGCACTGGTGAACGAGCGGTGACCGGCTTCGGGTCGCGCTACCGCGAGGCCGTCTCCGGGCGGGGGCGGCTGTGTGCCGGTATCGACCCACACGCCGAACTGCTGACGCAGTGGGGGTTGAGCGTCGACGCCGACGGTCTGGCCCGCTTCGCCGACATCTGCGTCGAGGCGCTGGGACCCGTTGCGGCCGTGGTGAAACCGCAGGTAGCGTTCTTCGAGGTGTTCGGGGCGGCCGGCTTCGCGGTCCTCGAACGCGTCATCACCGGTTGCCGCGAGGCCGGTGCGCTCGTGCTCGCCGACGCCAAACGCGGCGACATCGGTTCGACGATGGCCGCCTATGCCACGGCCTGGCTCGACGACGCCTCCCCGCTGTGCTCGGATGCGGTGACGGCGTCCCCGTATCTCGGGTTCGGATCCCTGTCGCCGGCCATCGACCTCGCGCGTGCGGGCGGTCGGGGAGTGTTCGTGCTCGCCCGGACGTCGAACCCGGAAGGTGCCCCGGTACAGCTCGCCGACGCCGACGGCCGTCCGGTGGGCCAACGCATCGTCGATGCCGCCGCCGCCGAGAATGTCGACGGCACCGGCACTCTGGGACTCGTCGTCGGCGCGACCCGCGCGCATGGACTGGACCTCGCCGGCCTGAACGGACCGATCTTGTCGCCCGGGCTGGGCGCTCAGGGGGCGACGCCGAGCGACCTGCCGGAGGTCTTCGCCGGGGCCGACCCGTCCTGGGTGCTACCCGCCTCGAGCCGCGGGGTGCTGCGGTCCGGGCCGGATGTGGCCGCCCTGAGCGGAGAGTTCACGCGCACCCGGGACGAGGTGGAGCGGGCACTCTCGTGATCGGGAGGCGACGTGCGGGGTGGGTCTGGATCCCGCCGCGACGCTACTGTTCGCGGGATGCGGCGGCGGAGACGACCCGCGCGCGGTCGACGTGGTGTCGTCGGCCGGGTCGACGGTGATGACGATTTCGGGGATGACGACCTCGGGCTGACTACCTCGGGCTGACTACCTCGGGCTCTCCGGGATCGGTGACCGCGTACTTCCGCGATATCTCGGTCGTCGGAGAAGCCGTCGTCTACGTCGAGGTCACCGCGGACCCGTCGATGTCGGTGCCGTGGGGAGCCGAGTATGCCCATGGCAGGTCCCCGGTAACCGGTCCAGTCAGTTCTAGAGCCAGTTCCTTCTTGCAGTCGATCAGTCGATCTCGCAGGCCACGGGGTGATGTTGGTG
>NZ_JBSGIT010000008.1:0-109663 GCF_053605205.1 Gordonia sp. NPDC003950
CCCGTGTCGAGACCCTGGTGGGGTGGCGCTGGGCGTTGGGTGGCTTCCAGCGCGGGTTGCGGTGGTCTCGAGGCTCGTCGCCCTGGGGGCTCCTCGCTCCTCGACCAGCGGGAGGGGCTTGTGCTGGGGTGCAGCTTATTTCGTTGGTGAATCTGGTCCGTTGGACGAGCCGGGCGGAGCGCCAGCGGAGCCCGTGTCGAGACCCTGGTGGAGTGGGGCTGGGAGGTGGTTGGCTTCCAGCGCGGGTTGCGGTGGTCTCGAGGCTCGTCGTTTCGACGGAGCTCAACGCGGCGGCTGGCGCTCCTCGCACCTCGACCGACGGAAGGGGGCTTACGCTGTGGTGCAGCTCTTTTCGTTGGTCGAGCCGACCGGAGCGCTAGCGGAGGTCGTGTCGAGACCTGGTGGGGTGGGGCTGGGAAGTGTTGGGCTGGTCGCGTTGTCGGGTTGCGGTGGTCTCGAGGCTCGTCGCTGGCGCTCCTCGCACCTCGACCGGCGGGAGGGGGCTTGCGCTGGGGCGCAGCTGGTTTCGCTGGCTGTGTCGGAGAGAAGCGATCGGTCAACTGGTGCGGGTGAACAGATCTTCGTAGAACTCGAGCAGGTTGTGTTCCGATGTGGCCCACGAGAGTTGGGACTCCACTCGGGATCGACCGAGGGCGCCCATCTCGGCTCGGCGTTCGGGGTTGTCGAGGAGTTCGTTGAGGGCTTCGGCGAAGGCGGCTTCGTCGTTGGCGGGGACGTAGACCGCGGCGTCGCCGGCCGACACTCGTGCTTCGACGAGGTCGAAGGATACCAGGGGGCGGCCCATCGCCATGTATTCGACCACCTTGTTCATCGTGGAGAGATTGTTCAGTGGGTTGAGCGGATCGGGTGAGAGGCAGACGTCGGCGGTGGACAGGCAGGTCTGTACGTACTCGTCGGGGACGCGGCCGGTGAATTCGACCATGTCGTCGAGCCCGAGATCGGTGGTCAGAGCGACCATCTCGTCGAGGGCGTCTCCGGCTCCCATGAAGATCGCGTGCACGTCGTCGCGGCCGATCTCGGTGCGCAGGTACTTCAGCGCGCGGATGGCGTAGTCGACACCGTCCTGCGGGCCCATCACCCCCAGGTAGGCGGCGAGATGCTTCTTACCCTGCGCCAGAGCAGTATCCGGTGTGCGCATGACGAACCTCTCGAGGTCGGGGGCGCTGCGCACCACACGCACCGCGTCGGGTGACATCTTGCCCCGTTCGATGGCGACGCTGCGGTAGCTCTCGTTGGTGGAGATCACCCCGTCGGCAGCGGCGAAGGTCACCCGCTCCACGGCCCGTGTCGCGCGGTAGAGCCAGTTGCGGCCACCGAAGCGGGATTCGAACAACTCGGGCACCAGATCGTGGTGATCGAAGACGAATGCCTTGGCGCCCAGCAGTTTCAGCAGCAGTCCCACCAGGAACAGCAGGTCCGGGGGATTGCAGGCGTGCACGGCGTCGATGCGTTCGTGGCGTCGCACCCGCAGTGCCAGGCGGGTGGTGTGCCACAGGGCGAGACCGTACTCGCGCAGATACCCGGCCGGACCGCCGGTGGCCGGGCGCAACGGATATCGCAGGATGCGCACCCCGTCGATGGTCTCCTCGGCCGCGGTGTCGGTGGCGGTGCCCTGAGGGCAGATCACGGTCACCTGGTAGCCGCCGTCGACGAGGGCGCGCGATTCCTGCCAGACCCGCCGGTCGAACGGAACCGACAGGTTCTCGACGAGGATGAGGATGTGACGCTTCATGATCGGGCCCTTCTACGTGCGAGTGCCGACACGAGATTCTGATAGTCGTGTGCGGTCTTGGTGATCTGATAGTCGTTCTCGGCGCGCCGACGGCCGGCGGAACCGAGCCGTCGTCGCAGTTCGGGATGGGCGGCGAGGTCGGAGAGGCGTTCGGCCATCGAATCCGCGTCGCCGACGTCGACGAGGTAGCCGTTGACGCCGTCGGTGACCATGTCGCTCAACGAGCCGCAGTCGGTGGCAACCACCGGCAGCCCGGCGGCCATGTACTCGATGACAGCGAGCGGCACCCCCTCGTGCACCGACGACAGGCAGCCCGCGTCGAAGGCCGGCAACAGGTTCGCGACGTCGCTGCGGACACCGGTGAACACGATGTGCTCGTCGAGGCCCAGAGACGAAGCCAGAACGCGTAATTCCTTCTCCCGATCACCCTGCCCGATCACGAACAGGCGCGCGTTCGGATGGGTACGCACCAGCCGGGACATCGCGTGGAAGGCCACCTCGTGCGCCTTCTGAGACGACAACCGGGCGACCATCCCGATCGCGAAGTCGTCGGGCTTGATGCCGAGATCGGCGCGAGCCCTCTCCCGTTCGGTGTCATCGACCGGCGGTGGAATGACGATCCCGTTGGGGATCACCACCTCCCAGGTGCGGCTGATCGCGGAGGTGCCGACGCCCTCCTGATCGTGCAGGTAGCGTCCCTGGGCGGGGCTCAGCAGCACCAATGCCTGACTGGCCCACAGGGTGTCGACCGCCCAGCGGGGCAGCACCCGGCCGCCGACGTCGGTGAGATCCATGTCGTGTGCGGCGACGATGTTGGGGATGCGGCGGATCCGGGCGGCGACCCGACCGAAGGCCAGCGCCGCGCGGTGGTGATGGGTGACGAGAACGACGTCGGTGCGCGATCGGCGCAGGTCTGCGACGAGCCGGGTGAGCCGACGCGGATCCCAGCGACCGGTCCGGTCGATCACGGCGACCTCGAAGCCGGCGTCCCGGAAGCGTTGCGTCAGCGCTCCTTCACCCCGCAGGCACACCACCCGGGGGCGGATCACATTCGTGTCGAAGTGCGAGAACAGGTCGAGCAGAAGCAATTCCACGCCGCCGACCTCGGTGACGTCGAGGACGACGGTCAGCGTCATCGGTTCGCGGGGTCCCCGGGTGGCCACCAGACGCTGCAGGTGTCGCTGCGTCGACTCGACGGCACCGTCGAGACTGAACTCGGTCTCCACCCGGGTGCGGGCATTGCGGCCCATCTCGGCGAGTCGGTCCCGGTCGGACAGCGTCGAAATGATCTGCTGCGCAAGCGCGCTCGCATCATGCGGTGGAACGAGATGACCGGTGCGGCCCTCGTCGACCAGTTCGCTGACCCCGCCGACGTCGGTGCACACGGCGGGCACCGCGCAGGCCATCGCCTCGAGCAACGCCATCGGAAAGCACTCGATGCTGTAGGAACACAACACGAACAGATCCAGGGACCGCAGGACCGCGGGGATGTCGGAACGCGCGCCGGTGAAGATCACCGCGTCGTCGAGATGGTGGGCGGCGGCCAGCTCGTGCAGCCGGTCGCGCATCGGGCCGTCGCCGACGATGAGGAAGCGGGCGTTGGGGATGCGGGCACGCACCTGCGCGGCGGCGGCGAGGAACAGCTGGTGATCCTTCTCCGGGCGCAGCGCCGCGATGATCCCGACGAGGGGCTCGCTGTCGGCGACCCCGAGGTCACGCGCCACCGACCGATCGCGGTCCTGATCGAATGCGGCCGGGTCGACGCCGTTGTGAATGATGGTGACCTTCTCCGCCGGACGTCCGAGCTCGTTGACGATGTAATCGCGTTGCCGTTGGGCCACACCGAAGTAGGCGTCGGTGACCCGGTCGAGGATCGCGTCGGCGATGATGCGGACCCGGCCCCGTGGTTCGATATCGCCGTCGTTGTGCACCCACACCACCGACACCGGGACGCGGGTGATCCAGGCGGCGATCCGCCCGAGCATCTCGGCGTTGTAGCCGCGGACGAGGACGACGTCGGGCCGATTCCGGCGGAACTCGGAGATCAGTCCGAGCAGTGCGGGCAGGGCTTGGCGTTTGCCGAGTCGCATGGCGCGCACCGGAATACCGGTGGAGCGCAGGTCGTCGAACAACGCGCCGGGTTGACCGATGCAGATGACGGAGGGGACGAAGTGCCGCGGGTCCAGTCGTGGCATCAGGGTGGCGACGTGGCGTTCGGCGCCACCGACTCCCAGGTCGGGAACCACATGCAGCACCCGGACCCGCGAGTCCAATCCGGTCGTCATCGAAGAATCCTTTGATAGATGGAGTCGAGAGTGGCGGTGGCGGCGTTGATGTCGAAGCGTTCCCGAATGCGTTCGCGGGCAGCGTCACCCAGGCGAGTGCGTCGGGCGTCGTCGATGAGCAACGCATCCAGCGCGGCGGCCAGCGCGGCGGGATCGTCGACGGGGATCAGAACGCCGCAGGAGGTGTCGAGGACATCGGGAATGTCGCCGACCGGGGTGGCGATCACCGTCACGCCGTGCGCCATCGCCTCGAGCACCGCCATCGGTAAACCCTCGTTGCGGGACGGCAACACCACGATGTCGGCGCGGCGCAGCAGCGCCTCGGTGGCCTCGGGTGAGAGCCAGCCGGTCAGCGACACTGATTCGGACATACCGTGGTCGGCGATGACGGTGCGGGCGCGGTCGAGGTCACCGTCGCCTGCGATGGTCAGCCGTGCGGGCACCGGAGCAGAGCGCTGCGCCCAGGCGTCGAGCAGGACGAAGGTGCCCTTGCGGTCACCGACGCGACCGAGGAACACCACCCGCAGCGGATCGTCCGCGCGGCGGAGGACCGAGTCATCGGACACGCGAACCGAATTGGGTAGCACCTCGACGTGTGCCGTCGGGGCGATGGCCAACAATCGGGTGCGCCACTGCGGGCCGAGAGCGATGACACAGTCGGCGGCGGAGAGGGTTTCGGCGATGTATGCCTGCAGGGGGCGGGGTGCACGCTCATGGAACAGGTGGAACTCGGCGCCGTGGACGTGCATCACCACCGGGACCCGACGCGCCGAGGCGAGCCACAGCAGCAGACTCTTGCGGATGAAGCTGCCGTAGGACGCCGTGTGCAGGTGCATCAGTGCGGGGGGTCGTCGAATCAGGGTGACGGCCACCGTAATCAGGGCGGCCAGGTAGGTCAGCATCCGGGTGGGGATGGAACCGTCGCGGTGGGTGGCGATGTGACGGATGTGCCAGTCCGACCAGAGTGGCGTGGCGGTGAACTCCCGCACCACCGACGACACCCCGCCGCGGGTGCCCAGCGAGGTGGACACCCAGAGGACCTCGGTGTCGGTGGCGGTGTGCAGGTCAGTGGACGGCGACATGGGAGACCTTCTCGGCGTGGGGAACCTTTCCGGGGGTGCCGATCGCAGCGGCACCGACCTGGGCGGCACCGACACCCGGCCCGCGGCTTCGTTCGTACCAGCCGATCGCGATGCCGGCGAGCAGGAATGCCAACGCGTTGGGGAAGTCGAAGAACCGCAGGTCCACGGTGGTGCCGGCGATGACGAGGGTGAGCATCGTCAGTGCGGCGAGCAACGCCAGGTTTCGGCCGCAGACTCCGGCGTCGGGTAGGGCACGGACGGCGCGAACCAGGGCGAGAGCCAACAGGATCAGGACGGCGAGCCACAGCCCGACACCGATGATCCCGAGCTCGACGAAGATCCCGGCCTCGTTCTGGTGCGAGGAGATGCCGAATCCGCGCATCCACGGGATCTCCTCGGAGAACCGTTGATGGTGCACCGTATTGAGTGCCGTGAATCGTCCGATCCCCCAGCCGAACAGGGGTCTCTCCTGGATTGCCCACCACGAGGTGGCCAGTGAGTTGAGCCGGTCGTCGACCTCGTTGACCGACGTGACCCCGCCGGCCGACCGGTCACTGCTGGTCAGCCGACTCCACGTGGCCATCACGCCGACGATCACCACGAGCAGCGAGATCACGTACGGTGTCCGGGGTTTGGCCAGGATGGTACCCACGATGATCACGATCACGAAGGCCAACCACACCACCCGCGTGTAGGTGAGGTACGCGCCGTAGGCCATCGCACCGGCCGCCACGTAGAGCAGCACCCGAATCCACACCGACCGCAGCCGCGGATCGGTGGCGAGGGTGATGGCGGCGAGGAATCCGGCGATCAGGCAGATCCCGTTGGCAACAGGCTGATTGAAGATGCCGTTGGCGCGCCCGGCCCAGTTGGGCGCGGTCACGATGTAGCGCGGGAACACCAGTGCGGGTGCGTGGAACTGGCAGATGTTCATCAGTGCGGAGTACGCACCGAATGCGCCGGTCATCCAGATGATCACCCGGACCGACTTCTCACTGCGATAGACCATCCGGCCGACGAGGTACATCGTGAACGGGATCGCGGTGCCGGTCAGGATGAAACGGTAGATCGACAGGTCGGTGTCGGTCAGCGGAGAGTTGACCGTCAGATCGTGTGGCGCGCACCAGGAGTAGATGTTCCACAGCAGGTAGCCGACCATCATCGCGTCGAGCCAGGTGAGTCGTGGCAGCGCGCCGTGCCGTGCGGACAGCCACAGGAGCATCGCGAGCAGCACTCCGGCGAAGGCAGGGACGAACGGATCGACCGGGGCGACCGCACCCAGGGCGATGCGCCCGAACATGGCCACCAACAGGTAGGCGACCGCGATCTGCGGATTGACCAAACCGGCGGCGACCGCCGCGATGGCGATCACCCCGAGGGCCGCCAGAAGCGGGAACTGTGCCGGAGCGACCACCACACCGACGGCGACGACGAGCGTCACCGCGGCAGCGACGATGACCCGGATCACCCGCGATCTGGTGTGCGCGAGCGGGATCGGAACCGATGCCACCGGATCAGCGCGTGCCGGCGGACTGCATGGCGGGTTCGGTCGCCTCTTCTGCGTCCGAATCCGATCCGCGGGACTCACGCCAGGTCGGGTGGGTGGCCACGTCCGGATCCTCCGGTGTGTCGGCGGTGTCGGCGGTGTCGGTGTTCTCCGCGTCGACATCGGTTGCCGGCGAGTCGATGTCGTCCGTCGGTGATGTCACGCCGTCCGCGGTGTCCGACGTGGCCGTGGCCTCACCGCCGGTACGGAACCGGGGAAGTCGCCCGACGACGGGGATCGGATGCTCGACGAACACGGTGCCGAGGATCGTGGCGTCAACCTGTCGGAGCAGGGCGACGGTCGAACCGACCGTGGCGTTGGTGGATCGTGACTGGTCGACCACCAGCACGCACTCGCGTGCGACGCTGCAGAGTACCTGCGCGTCACTGGATTCGGTGATGGGCGGCAGGATGAGCAGGATGCGATCGTAGCGGCCGCCGGCCCCGTCGAGCAGGGTGCGCAGCGCCGCGGCCGGCGGAGGTGCGTCGTCGGAGAGTTCGAGGGCCAGGAAGTCCTCGGACTCATCGGCGAGGAAGGTCTCCGTGGTCGGGTCGCCCTCATCACGGCCGTGGGCGGCGTCGATGATCGCCACCCGCAGTCCGGAGCGGCGCCAGCTGCGCGCAACCACTTCTGCGGCGTGTGCGGCGGAATCGTCGGAACTGGTGCCGCACAGCGCGATCAGCGGGGAGGTGGGTTCGGCGCGGTGATCGAGTGCGACGGCGAGATGTTGCAGACTGCGCGTGCCGGCCGGTTCGGCGGTGGGTACCGTCGCCAGCGACTCGAGCCCGGTCATCGCGTGCAGGTCGTGTGCGGAATCCGTCCGGCGGGTGAAGATGCCGCAGGCCAGTGCGACACCGGCGCCGACCACCAGGCCGGCGAGCAATGCCAACGCAATGGTGATCATGCTGGGTCCACCCGAGGAAGACACCTCCGACCGCAGGCCGAGTGTGGTGACCTGGTTGGTGGAATCGCCGGTGATCTGACTGATGCGGTCCTCCAACTGCGCCAGGGATTGCTGCGGGATCACCCCGCTGGCACTGCGGATGTCGTCAAATGGTTTGCGGATGGCGGCAACCGAACGATCCTGCTCTGCCCGTATTGCGTCGTTCACGGTGTTCTGCAATGCCGTGGCCATCTGCCCGGCCGCGGCCTCGACCTGCGCGGAGTCGGTGGACGTGGCGGTGATGTAGATCAACGGACTCGGCCCGGCCAACGACGCGGCGAAAGTGACATCCGCGGGTACCGCGGCGATGCTGCGCAGGGTGGCCTGGTAGGCGGGATCGTTGAAGAAGTTGATGTATCCCTGCGCAAGGTATGAATCCTGTTCCGGCGCACGGATTTGTGACGCAACCGACAGGGTGGCCTTGCTGGAATAGGTCGTCGCGGTGGTCAGCGACGACACCGTCCCGATCAGTGTGATGATGATCGCGATGGCGGCGACGAGATAGCGTCGCCGCCAGATGCGATCCCAATGGATCGCAGCAAAGCTGCTCGTATTCACGATGTTTCCCTTCGCGTTTGTACGCGGAGGCCCCCCCAAATTGGGCATCCTATGTCTTCGCTTGTAGCGTCCCCCCGGACGTGTGGACAGCGTCGGTGCCTCCCTGATGTGACATCCGCAGACGGGTGTCGCACGCTCACCGAGAACTGTCCTTGGACAAGTGAACCATCTTTTGTGCATTACAGTAAAGTGGGCGCGGGGGAAACGGCGTGGCCATTCCGTCATGCCGGGGGAGCGCTGGGGTGCATCGACACAGGTAGGCCGGTGTCTCCGGGGCAGAAGAGTTCGGAGAATTTCATGGGGGAAGTTGCGGCATCTGTGGTTGTGGGGGGAACCAGACCACGGGTGCTCATCGAGAACAGCGAGTACTGGCTCCGTAATCACGGGGACATGGCGATGATGCAGATGACCATCGAGCGCATCCGTCGCCGGTGGCCCCATGCGCGGGTGGCGGTGCTCACTGACTCGCCAATGTTGTTGCGCGCGTTGTTTGGTGACGTCGAGGCGGTCACCGTCGGCGACGCCGACCCGTGGGGGCCGCCGACGTGGTGGGAGAATCTCGCGCAGCACGTCGGCCCACAATTGGTGGGGCCCATCGTCATTGCCGCGTTGTGTGCGCGGGTGTGGTTGCCGCAGCGGGCGCGTGGTGCACGCAACCGGTTGCGCCGGGCGTGGCTGGTGCTCATCGGTCGCCCCGAGGAGATCGTGCCTCCGCCGCCGCGGGTGGCGGTCACCCGCGGATCGTTCGCGGCGGCCGAAGAGGCCACGGTGATCGTCGCGTTGGGCGGTGGCTACCTCACCGACGCCGACAGCGCGCAGTCGAATCGGGTGTTCGGTCTGATGGAACATGCGGTGGCGCACGGTGTTCCGGTGGCCTTGGTCGGCCAAGGGCTCGGCCCGCTGGACGATCCCGCGCTGCGGGAACGGGCGGCGGGCGCGCTCGGGGCGGCATCGGTCATCGCGTTGCGCGAGGGCCGTCGGGGTCCGGCTCTCCTCGAGTCGCTGGGTGTGCCACGTGACCGGGTGGTGGTGACCGGCGACGACGCCATCGAACTGGCCTACCGTGCGCGGACCGACGAGGTCGGCAGCGACGTCGGCCTGTGTCTGCGGGTGGCCGACTACTCTCCGGTGGCGCTTGCGGCCCAGGAGTGCGTCGGTCGGGTCGTCCGCACCGTCGCCGCCGGACACGATGCAACGATCGCGCCACTGGCCATCGCCGAATACCAGTCACAGGACCGGATCTCGACGCTGCCACTGGTCGACGGGTATCCGAAGGTGCGGGCGATGCCGCACCGGTATGCGCATCCGTCGGCGGTGATCGAGCGCGTCGGAGCGTGTCGGGTGGTGGTGACCGGGGCCTACCACCTTGCGGTTTTCGCTCTGTCGCAGGGTATTCCGGTGATCGCGCTGACCTCCACCGCCTACTACGACGACAAGTTCTACGGTCTGGCCGAGATGTTCGGTACCGGTGTCACGGTGGTTCACCTCGACGACCCCGACCTCGAGACCGTCCTGACCGGTGCGCTGACCGACGCGTGGGATTCGGCCGACGATGTGCGAGAGCCGTTGCGGTCCAGAGCGGCCGAGCAGATCGCGGCGAGCACCGACACGCTCTACGGGTTCCTCGACTCGGTGGCGGCGGGACACGCCGCGGCGGCCGGGCGGACCGACGCATGAGCATCGACGGTCCGGTGATCCGATGAGCACCGACTCGAAGGACCGCGTATCCGAAGAAGACGAGACACGCGACGGACGGTCGATGTCGAGTGTCGTCGGCAACGTCGCCGCGGCGTCGGCGGCGGCACTGGTGTTCGGCGAGATCGTCACCTTGGCCCAGACCATCGCCCTGGCCCGGTTGCTGACGCCGACGGAGGTCGGGTTGTTCATCTCCGGCACCGTCGTCGCCGCATTCCTCGGCAACTTCGTCGAGGGCGGCTTGCGTTCGGGACTCATTCACCGCGACAACGAACTCGAGGATGCCGCGGAGACCGTGTTCTGGGTGACGGCAATCGCCGGGCTCGGCATGAGCCTGCTCACCCTGGCCGCGAGCCCGCTCATCGGGTGGGCGTTCCACAGCAGCGAGGTCGGGCTGATTGCCGCCGCCACCTCGGGTGTGTTGTTCCTGTATTCGTTCACCAATGTGCCGGAAGCGTTGCTGCAGCGAGAGTTCAGCGTCAAGCGGCGTCTGATCGTCGGGCCCACCGTTGCGGTGGTGTATGCCGCGGTGGCCGTCGGAACCGCCGTCGCCGGGTGGGGTGTGTGGGCGATGGTGGCCGGATTCTATGCGTCCTACGTGGCGTGGGTTGCGACGTTGTGGGTGATCACCGATTGGCGGCCCCGCCGTGGCCGCGCCTCGGTACGACTGTGGCGGGAACTGGCACGGTACGGAATGCCGTTGGTACTGGGCATGATCGGCGCCCGAGTGCAATCGGTGGTGGAGTCGGTGGTGGTGGGCCGCGGTCTGAGCCAAGCCGACCTCGGCAATTTCCGCTACGGGCAACGGGTCTCGGCGATGCCGGAACGCGCGATCATCGAAGTGGGTGCCATCGCACTGTTTCCGGCGTTCTCACGGCTCAAATCCGACCCGGAGCGACTCAAACCGGCCTTCCTGCGAGCCCTGCAGTGGGCGATGCTGGGAGCGGCGGCCCTGTCGGGCATGATGATCGCCTTCGGCGAGCCTGCGGTGGTGGTGGTCTTCGGTGAGCAGTGGCGGGATGCGGGCGTCGTCGTCGTCGCGATGGCGGGACTCGGCGTCGGCAAGGCCCTGATCTCGGTGAGCGAGGAGGCCATCAAGGGAACCGGGCGTACCCAACTTCTGAACTGGTACACCGCGGTTGAGGTCACACTGGGTATCGGCCTGCTGCTGGCGCTGATCGGTCCGTTCGGATTGTGGGGTGCGGCGCTGTCGGCGTCGGTGACCGCGATCGTGGTGGGTATGACCTGTGTGTTCCTCGCACGCCCGATGGTCGGCTTCGCCTGGCGTGAGGTGATCGCCGCCACGGTGCCGTCCCTGCTGTGTGCCACGCTGGCCACCGTGGCCGCGTGGACGCTCGAACATGGCGTGCTGCATTCGGATTCGCGTGGCGTCATCGGCGGTGTCGCGTTCCTGGCCGTGGGCGGTGTGTTCTTCGTGACGGTGTACGCCGCCGCGTTGCTGGTGGCGATGCCCACGCAGATGCGTGCCGTGTTGCGTCTCATCGGGACACGCATCCGGATCGGGGCGCGGCAATGACGCTGATCAGAGGTAGGTCCGGACCCGATCTGTCGCATCTGCAACTGGGGCCGTGGCCGATGGGGGAGCATCGCGTGGTGCTGCGTCCGCCACGCCTCGACGACGTCGACGCCTGGCGTGGCATCCGGGTGCGCGACCGGCACTTGATCGAACCGTTCTGGGCGTACTCGCCATTGCGGTGGGAGCAGCGTCACTCCGACCGCGCGTGGCTGCGGGAGTGCCTGCGCAGCCGCCGTGAGGCGCGGGCGGGCCGATCGGTGGGTTTCGTCATCGACGTCGACGGGGAACTGCGTGGCCAGTGCGCACTGACCGACATCGACCGGCGAGGCCGGTCGGCGGAGTTGGGGATCTGGGTCGACTCGACGCTCGCATCGTCAGGTCTGGCGATCCTCGCGGGTTCCCTGCTGTCGGATTTCGCGTTCGCCACGCTCGGAGCGGAGCGGGTGACGGCGCCGGTGTGCGTCGACAACGTCCGCGCCGCCGGTGCCTGCCGTAAGAGTGGTTTCGCGGAGGAGGCGCTCATGCGGAATTACTTCCGGGTGGGGGCCGACGGCGTCGAACGGGACCATCTGCAGCTGACTCTGCGTCTGTCGACGGTGCCCGCCGAAGGCGTCACACGGAGCCTGAGCCGGTACTTCGATCCCGGCGGCAACGCCGTGGGACGGCACCTGTCGCGGGCCGCGCGGCCGCGTTACTGGCGGTTGTCGACCGTCGGTGACGGCCTGCGTTACGTGCTCGGCGTGCTCTGTGGCGGCGTGTGCGGCGTCGTGGGCAGGATCGGCCGGCACCGCGTCGTCCGTCGGCCAATGCACGAGGGCGGCGTCGTCCTGACCGCGCGTCCCGGACGCGAGGTCACGTTTACGGTGACGGTTGACGGCGGGCCGGCCGGCGTGTGCGGACTGCGGGGTCTCGATGAGCTCTCGTCGCATGTGACCGCGTGGTTCGACCTGCGCCCCGGTACCGACGAGTCGCTGGCGGCGGTGGTGAATGCGCTGGTCAGTAGTGCTTTCGCGGTGCGGGGGCTGCGTCGGGTGGCGGTGGTCTGCGTGCCGAAGTCGTCATTGTCGGATGTGCTCGCCGACGTCGGGTTCGAGCGGGAGGGATTGCTGGTCGAGCACACCGATGCGGTGGGCCGACGTGGTGATCACGAGCTCTGGGGCGTGACCGTGGCGCTGTGGAATCGCGCGGTGCAACCTGAGAGCCGCCGAGCCGCAAGCTGAGGGACTGCTGACAATTCCGCGCGTGTCCCTCGGATCGGGGACACTTTCGGTCGTTTCTTTGGCACCCTGGGGTGGTGAAGGTGTGGGAAATTGTGCTGCTCGTCGCCCTGGTGTGGGTGGCGTTGTCGGTGGGGGCCGCCCTTCTCATCGGTGCGATGATCCGGCTGCGTGATCGCCGGGAGGCCACCCGGACGCAGGACACCACGGGGCCGCATGCCGTCGTCGGCGCCGGTCGGGTGCGCCGCCGCGAGTGACGCCGCCGACGTGGCCTGGGTGGCCCGCCGATACGGTGTGAGGCATGACCTCCGCGCCACAGAACGATTGGGCTCAGCCCGCCGACAACGATTCCCCCCACGAGGGCGGGTTCCGGGCGCGCATGGACATCACCACCGAGCGGGGTGGGCCGCGGTACGGCGAACTCAACGAGGAGATCCGTCGAATGATGGATCTGGCGCGGTATGCGTGCCCGCCCGACGACATGGTCGCCGATTTCATCGATCAGATGCGCGGGTTGAATGCGCGCCTGGAGCAGGTGCAGATCGACGAGTGGCAGACACCGGCGGGTACCCGCATCGACCTGCCGGCGCGCGGCAACATCACGCTGCCGCCCTTTGAGATCACCGAAGGCGGGCCCGACGGAGTGGTCGCCGCGGTCACCTTTCGGCCGTTCCATCTCGGCGGCAACAAAGCCGCCCACGGCGGGCACGTCGCCGTCGCCTTCGACGACCTCGGTGGCATGGCATCGGCGTTGAAGGTCCAGGGCATCACCCGCACCGCCTATCTGACGGTGAACTACCGGTCGCTGACGCCACTGGAGATCCCGCTGCGGATGCACACCTGGGTGGAGGAACTCGACGGGCGCAAGGCCTTCGTGAAAGGCACGCTGCACGACGGTGATCGGCTGTGTGCCGAGCTCGACGCATTGTTCATCGCGTTGAAGCCGGGGCAGCCGTAGCCGGTGCTCGCGGACTCGTGCTCGTGTTCTCGCGACGGTCTCGCCGGGCGGCAACGATGCGGCTCAGGTCAGCTCTTCGGCTTCCAGCGTCATACCGGCCTCGCGGAGGCGATCGATGAGGGCGTCGCCCATGGCGGCGGCAGGGGTGAGGACGCCGGTGAGCTTGGGTAGTTTGTCGCGGTTGAGGGCCAGCGTCAGGGCGCATTCGCCGAGCATGACGGCTGTGGCCTTGTAGCCCGGGTCGCCGGTGGCTCGGATCGTCGAACGGTAGCGTCGGCCGGTGCTGGTGCGCGTAAAGGTTTCGGTGACGAAGTAGCCGTTGTCCCTGGCCTTTTCGCTCGGTCCCTCGCCGGGTTCGGGGAGGACCTTGTCGAGAAGGCGGCGCGTCGGACCGAAGCTCATCAGGCCGAGGAAGGCGCCCACCCCCACGCCGACAGCGCCGGCGGCCAGCGTGGAGACACCCGGGATGGAGCCGACGTTCATCGTTTCGGCGTAGTGGAAGTCAGGGCCGTAGCCGTTGTCCAGCAACGCGTTCGAGCGTCGTACCACGCGAGTGTTGTGCGAGGACATGAAGAACGGTGCGAGCGTGCCGCGCAGCGACGGGTCGACGTTGCGGGCCCGGACGATCGCGATGTCGCTCGGCTCGGAGGACATCTCCGCCTTTGGGGTGTTCCCGGGAGTGCCCGACAACGCCTGCGGGTTGAGGAGCAGACGTCGGGTCTGGGAGTCCTTGGCCTGCTCGGCGATCACCCGCATCGAGTCGATCGTGCCGCCGGACACACCGCCGCGGAAGGACTTCAGGACGAGGGTGGTGTCGGTGAGGGTGCCCGCGTCGTCGTCGCCGACCTTGCGGTAGAGCAGGAAGGCGCCGAGATCGGAAGGGACCGAATCGAATCCGCAGCAGTTGACGATGCGGGCGCCGGTGGCCTGGGCGGTCTCATGGGCCTTGTTGATGGCGAAGTGCACGAAGGGGACCTCGCCGGTGAGGTCGACGTAATCGGTACCGGCCGACGCCGCAGCGACGATCAGCGATTCGCCGTACTTCAGATATGGGCCGACCGTCGTGCAGATGACGCGGGTGCGCGCGACCATCGCGTCCAGCGAACTCGGTGACGACGAGTCGGCGACGATCAGCGGCCAGTGCGCGGCGTGGCCGCCGAGGCGGCGTCGGACGTCGGCGAGCTTGGTCTCCGAACGCCCGGCCAGGGCGACCCTTGTGCCGGCGGGTGCGTGCTCGGCGAGGTACTTCGCTGTCAGCTCGCCGACGAATCCGGTGGCGCCGAACACCACGACATCGAACTCGCGATCGGACTGCTCGGCACCCTCGGCCACCGTGGGTTCCTCGGTGACGTCGTCGGTGAAATCTGCGCTGACACTTTCCCCGCTGGTCATGGTGGCGAGCCTAGTCGCCGTGCGAGCCCGATCACAGTGGGGTGGCGCGCCGCGCGACCCATCGGGCGGCGAAAGGTGCGACGAACAGCATCAACAGAACCCGCAGGATCTGCGCGGCGACGACGAACGCCACGTTCCCACCGGCCGCGGTGGCGGCGGCGAGCACTGCGTAGATGCCGCCGGGGGTGGTGGCCAGGTAGCAGTCGAACATCGACTCCCCGGTCCACACCGACAGCAGCACGCCGAGAAGTGCGCAACCGACACCGATGCCGAGGATCAAGACGACGGCCAACGGCAGCACGCGGCCGATGGCACGCAGACGGTCGAGGGTGAAACCGAGGCCGGCCTGCCAGCCGATCACCGCGTAGGCGAGGCCGAGGAGGATGCCGGAGACGGCGGCGTCGCCGGCGATCCCGGTGAGTTCGACGATTGTCGCGATGGCCATCGGGCCGAGGAGGCCGGCGGCCGGTAGGTGGATGAGACGGCCGAGTGGCAGGCCGATCCCGATGCACACGGCGAGCAGGAGAAGGCCCCAACCCTGGTCACCGGCCGACGGGGACGCGACCACCACACCGTCGGCGCTCGCATGGAACACCATGGTCGCGATCAGCGGGATGGTGATGGTGACCAGTGCGACGCGTACATACTGGATGACGGCGACCATGCGTTCGTCGCCGCCGAGTTCCCTTGTCAGCGCGACCAATCCGGAGGTGCCGCCCGCGACGAGGGCCAGGGCGCCGGTCAGGGTGTCGACCTGTTTGTGCAGGCCGAGCAGCATGCCGCCGACTACCGACAGCGCCAGCGTGCCCAGGCCGACGACGAGCACCGGCAGCCACGCCGAGCCGAGTCCGGCGAGGGTGTCCGGGTCGGCCATCGTTCCGATGAACACGCCGAGTACACCCTGCGACGCCAGGAACAAGGGCCGCGGGATGACGGGTGGGTCCGGGTTGTCGGCGGTGGCGCGGGGTGCCACACCTGCAATGGCCAGTACCGCGGCGACAACCAGACCGGCAAACAATGCTGCGGCGTCGACGTCGAGGAGTTGCAGGAGGGCCGTGGCCATCGCGGTGAGGAGTGCCAACCCGATCCAGCGGAGGAGGGTCGGGTGGCGCATTGGGTCCAGGGTAGGCGGGGAGTTCTTCAGGTGCGTGGGGTGCGGTGGCTCAGGACGCGTGGGCGGTGCCGAGCGACATGGCGCCGAATGTGCGGGGTGTGCCGCGTTGGTAGAAGCGGTCGATGTCGGTGATCGTGAAGCCGGCGTCGGTCAGGGCGGCGGGGATGTCGCGGGTGAGGTGGCAGCCGCCGGCGACGCGGCGCTGGATCGGTTCGAGGCGGTGCTGCCAGCGTTGGACGCGGGAGTCGGGGGCGTCGCCGTGTTCCAGGAAGCACAGCGGGGCGCCGGGTTTGAGGACGCGACGCAATTCGGACAGCGCGGCGGGCAGATCCGGGATGGTGCACATCGTGAATGTGGACAGCGCCGAGTCAAAGGTGTTGTCGGCGAAGGGGAGTGACTGGCCGTCGAGGCCGGCGCGGGTGATCGGGACGGTGGCTGTGCTGACGCGTTCGGCGGCCAGGGCCCAGCCGTCGTCGGAGGGCTCGATGGCGACGACCTCGGTGACCGTGTCGGGATAGGCGGCGACGTTGAGTCCGGAACCGAACCCGATCTCGACGACGCGGCCGGTCAGTGGGGCGCAGGTGGTGGTTCGTAACGGTCGGATGAGCGACGAACCGCAGGTCAGGTTGATCAGACGCGGCAAAATGTGGCGATCATAGAAGCCGGGGGCCATGGAAGTGAGGGTAGGCCGAACCCTCTGCCCATTTCTAGACATCCCGCTCAGTAGCAGATCGCTCTGACCTGGGGTTTTGCGGCGAGGCTACTCCGAGAATGTCTAGAAATGGGCACAGGGTCGGGCGCCCGGGGATCCTCCGTGACACGGATGTGGCAGATGAGATACTAGTGTCTGATGGGATTGATGTGAAGCGGGTCCGGGTGGAGTGCACGCGGTTCGAAGATCGTCTTCTCCCCAAGCTGGAACTCGATGGAGCCACACGGGGTCCTGCTGCGTCCAATGGCCATGGACAACACGAACAACATCGACAAGATCGTGACATTGGGCGTCAGCACCCGACCGGAGCTGCTCGCGGCGGGAGTGACCGATACCGACATCAAGCGAATGGTGCGGCGCAAAGAACTCGAGCAGATCCGGCGCGGATGGTTTGCCGCCCCGGGAGCCGACCTTGAGGCCATCGCCGCAGCGCGACGGTATGGCGCAGTGAGCGGGCCGACCGCGTTGACGAAGTACGGGATCTGGGTGCCGCCCGGCTACGACCAACTGCACGTTCGGACCGGGAAGGCGGCGACTCGTCAATGGGCGGGATGCTGCCGGCCACCCGGGTCACTGACCCCGGTGACGACGATCCTCGATCCGCTGATGGTGGCGCTGGCCGCAGCGGCGCACTGCATGACCGACGAGCACTGGATCGTGGTCTGCGATTCGGTGATGAACATGCACGGCCTGGACGTGGAGTGGCTGATCGCCATGCTGCCGGGCGTCGACGAGTACATGAGGATGCTCCTCGAAGAGTGCGATCCGGCGTCGATGTCGGGGACCGAGACCATCGTCCGGGTGCGGTTGCGGCGGCTCGGTTACGTGGTGATCGTGCAACCGCCCATCAGCAGGGTCGGATTGGTCGACCTCCGGGTGGAGAACCTGCTCATCGAATGCGACAGCGAGCTTCACCACACCAGCCTGGAGAGTTACCGCAAGGACCGCCGACGGGATCGTAAGGCTCTCACCAAAGGACTCGATCCGTTGCGCCTGACCTACGACGACGTCCTGTATGGGTGGAAGGAGACCGTCGAGGACATCGAGCAGATCCTGCAGAACGAGCGGCACCATCGTCGGCTGACCGATGACTGACCGCCGCGACCGGGGCCCTCGTGCGGGCACTACTACGCTGGATCGCATGAATCCCTCGACCCTGCAGGCGCATGTGATCGTCGACGAGATGGTGCGCGGCGGTGTCCGGGAAGCGGTGCTGTGCCCCGGGTCGCGGAACGCGCCGCTGGCGTTCGCCTTGCATGCCGCGGACGTGGCCGGGTCGTTGCGGTTGCATGTGCGGATCGACGAGCGGTCGGCGGGATATCTGGCGGTGGGATTGGCGGCGTCGTCGGGGCGGCCGGTGCCGATCGTGATGACCAGCGGTACCGCGGTGGCCAACATGAGTCCGGCGGTCTTCGAGGCGAACTATGCGCGGGTGCCGCTGGTGGTGGTCAGCGCGAACCGGCCCTACGAACTGCTCGGGTCGGGGGCCAATCAGACCGTCGAACAGTTCGGCATCTTCGGCACGCAGGTGCGGGCGGCGATCAGTCTGGGACTGGCCGAGGCCGACGTCGACACGAACAGTCAGTGGCGTTCGGCGGTCGGGCGGGTGCTGGCCGCGGCGCGGGGTGCGCGGACCGGCAATGCCGGGCCGGTGCAGTTCGACATCCCGTTGCGTGAACCCCTCGTCCCGGGGTCGGGATCGGAACCCGACGACGCGCTCGGCGAGTTCGCCGGCCGACCGGGCGGGTTGCCGTGGACGCAGGCGCCGGTCGGCAAACTTGACATCCCGTTGCCGATCGATCTGTCCGTCGACACCGTCGTCGTCGCAGGTCACGGTGCCGGGTGGTATCCGGAGCTGGCCGGTGTGCCGACGGTGGCCGAGCCGACCGCACCGCATCCGTCGACGCCGCTGCATCCCCTCGCGCTCGACACGCTCACACCCAGGCAGGCCATCATCTGCGGCCGGCCGACGCTGCACCGCGGGGTGTCGCGCCTGCTGGCCGACCCGGACGTGCAGGTGTACGCGGTGACCACCGGCCCGCGGTGGCCGGATGTGTCGGGCAATGTGTACGCGACGGGCACGCGGGTGGAGGCCGTCGGCGAACCGCGTGAGGAGTGGCTCAAGGAGTGTGCGCAGATCCATCAGCGGACGCTCGGGGCGGTCGACGCCGAACTCGACGCGGGTGGTGCGCCGACCGGACTGCACGTGGCGCGGGCGGTGAGCGCGGCGATGGCGCCGGGCGATCAGTTGGTGGTGGGTGCGAGCAACCCGATTCGCGACATCGCCCTGGCCGGGCGGGTTCCGGCGGGTGTGCGGGTGTTGTCGAACCGGGGTGTCGCCGGGATCGACGGCACCAACTCGACGGCGATCGGTGCGGCGTTGGCGCACGACATCGACCATCCGGGCGCGCGGACCGTCGCCCTGATGGGTGATCTGACGTTCCTGCACGATGCGACCGGTCTGATCGTCGGACCGGGAGAGCCGAGGCCGACATCGTTGCGGATCGTCGTCGCCAATGATGACGGGGGTGGCATCTTCGGCCTGCTTGAGCAGGGAGATCCGCGGTTCAACACCGGCCCGTATGCGGGGGCGTACGAGCGGGTGTTCGGCACGCCGCACCGGACGGACCTGGCGTCGTTGTGCGCGGGTTTTCATCTGCCGCATCGTCGGGTCGAGGTGGGCGAGGTGTCGGCGGTGCTGGCCGAGCCGGGTGGTGAGGGCATCGAGGTGATCGAGGTGGTCACCGACCGGGAGCGATTGCGGGCGGTGCACGCGGGCATCGTGGCGCGGCTGCGGTAGCGGCGCGGGGTCGGTGGGGTGGCGACGTATCCTGTCTGTCATGAATCCGACGATCCTGCGGCGCGTGCAGAAGACGCTGCTGGTGCTCGGGTTGATCGTGACGGTGATGGCCGGGGCGATCGTGGTGGCCGCCTACCGCAATGACTCCGCCATCGACCGCAACAAGGGCACCGTGATGGCCGACATCGTGTCGGCGGACCGGCTGCATGCGGTGGCGTATTTCCAGACCCCGGACGGGCAGATCTACAGTCCGCGGCTGGGCCTGCTGTATCCGACCGAACTCGGTACCGGGCAGCGGATCAGCGTCGAATACGACACCACCAATCCTGACCTGGCGAAACCGGCCGGGCGGACGGCGGCGTTATCAATCATCCCGGCCGCGTCGGTGGCGGCGGTGGCGTGGCTCATCGTCATCGGATTGATGTTGCTGATCGCCGAGGTGAACCGGCAATGGCGGCGTCGACGTGGTGGGGCCGAGAGCAATGCCGAGCGTGGCGATGCCGGGCCGGACGAGGTTGCGTCGGATGATGACGGGTCGGGTAATGCGGGATCGGATGGTTCCGGTCCGTCCGGCGAGCGGGTTTCGGTGCAGGCGTGAGGATGTCGATCTAGGGATCGCTTTCGGCCGCGGTCGGAGATTTTGCGGGGAGTTCGCGTGCATGTCACGTCGCGCCTTCTCGCGGGTCATCGGCGACGGTGACGATGGCGCCATGCGCGTTGCGATTGTGACGGAGAGTTTTCTCCCGCAGGTCAACGGGGTGGTCAACTCGGTGCTGCGGGTGGTCGACCATCTGGAGCGGACCGGCCATTGCGCGGTCGTCATCGCTCCGGATTCGGAACGTGAGGGGCGGCGGGCGCCACGCTTGGTGGGTCGTCGGACGCCGGTGCACACGGTGCCATCGATGAACTTCCCCGGTGTGACGTCGTTGCCGGTCGGGGTACCGACCCCGGCGTTGTACCGGACGTTGCGCGACGTGGGGCCGGATGTGGTGCACCTGGCGTCGCCGTTCGTGGTCGGCGGTGCGGGTGCGATGGCGGCGAAGTGGCTGCAGGTGCCGTCGGTGGCGGTGTTTCAGACCGACGTCGCGGGGTTCGCGCAGGCGTATCGCATGCAGATGGCGGGCAAGGCGGCGTGGCGCTACACCAAGCGGGTGCACATGGCGTGTGACCGCACCCTGGCACCGTCGACGTCGACGATGGATGACCTTGCTGCACATGGCATTCCGAGGTTACATCGGTGGGTGCGAGGGGTTGATACGGCGCAGTTCTCGCCGTCGCGCCGCGATGAGGAGCTGCGGGCGTCGTGGGATGTGGATGGTCGGCTGGTGGTCGGGTTCGTCGGGCGGTTGGCGCCAGAGAAGCATGTGGAGCGGTTGGCCGGGCTCGACGGTGATGATTCGATCCGGTTGGTGATCGTCGGCGACGGGCCGGAGCGGGCACGGTTGTCGCGGATGTGCCCGAACGCGGTGTTCACCGGCGAGCTGCGCGGTGAGGAGTTGGCGCGGGCGTACGCTTCGCTGGATGTGTTTGCCCATCCCGGCGAGCATGAGACGTTCTGCCAGGCCATTCAGGAGGCGATGGCCAGCGGGTTGCCGGTGATCGGGCCGGATGCCGGTGGGCCGCGGGACCTGGTGACGCCGATGTCGACGGGATTTCTGCTGGATCCGCGGACGTATGCCGACCGGGTCGGCGAGGCGGTCGAGGCGTTGCGCGATCCGGTGCAGCGGGCGGCGATGGGGCGGGCCGGGTTGTCGGCGGTGCGGGCGCGGACCTGGCCGGCGCTGTGCGAGGAGTTGGTGGGGCATTATCGGGCGGTGATCGCCGAGCGCGATGGGCGTGGTGGGATCGCGTCGGAGGGGCAGCGGCTGGCCGGGTAGCGTGGTCGCCATGGCTACCACCGATCGTGCGAGTCTGGACAAGGATCCGGCCGAGGTCGCGGCGATGTTCGACGGCGTCGCGAAACGCTACGACATCACCAACACCGTGCTGTCGTTTGCGCAGGATCGACGCTGGCGCAAGGCGACCCGTAAGGCATTGGCGTTGACGCCCGACGACGTGGTGCTCGACCTCGCGGCCGGTACCGCGGTGTCGACGGTCGAGTTGGCGACGTCGGGCGCGAAGTGTGTGGCCGCGGATTTCTCGCTCGGCATGCTCAAGGCGGGAGCTGACCGTGACGTTCCCAAGGTGGCTGCCGACGCGATGCAGTTGCCGTTCGCCGACGAGTCGTTCGACGCGGCGACGATCTCCTTCGGGCTGCGTAACGTGCACGACGTCCCGACCGCGCTGGGTGAGCTGAGTCGAATTTTGAAACCCGGTGGGCGGCTGGTGATCTGCGAGTTCTCGACGCCGACGTTCCGGCCGTTCCGGACCGTGTACATGGAGTATCTGATGAAGGCGCTGCCCGCGGTGGCGACCAAGGTGTCAAGCAACCCGGCCGCGTATGTGTATCTCGCAGAATCGATTCGGGCCTGGCCCGACCAGTTCGGTCTGGGCGATCTGATTCGCGACGCCGGCTTCACCGACGTGCGCTGGCAGAACATGACCGGTGGGATCGCGGCCATTCACTCGGGGATTCGGGTGTAGGGGTATCCCAAAGTTGGGTGGCGTCGGAGCATCTGGGTGCTACAGCACCCAGATGCTCGTGCAGGAACCAGGTTTGGCGGGGGGTGGATGCTGGGTGTCTGAGTCAGGAAGGCATCTTGTCGATGGTCGCGCGCGTGAAAGCGATTGCCTTGGCGCAGATTTCGGGGGTGGGGGGTGGGTTGACGCTGATGATGACGATTGTTGTTACAATTGCAGACCCAGACTGGACGGCTGTCATGCACGAATGTAGGCCCTTTTGCTGGCCCACCGTCACGGTGCGTCCACTGATGGTGGTGTCATAGAGCCAGTTGATATTGACGGCGTACTTTTCCTTGTAGCGACGTAATGGCAGGTCGTTGCCCACGCCTTGAGAAAGGGTTGACGTGTTCGCTTCTGTGAACTGCCAGCCGCAACCCCGAGCGGTCTGGTAGTTCGCCAAGGCGGCATCGCTGACGGAGTCGGGATCGAGGCCCAGTGAGGCGACCTCTTCGGAGTCGAGAGCGGTGCAGGGCTCGTACGCTGAGCCGTCGTTGAGGTTGCTCCAGCGTTCGGTGAACTCAGTCTCGAATGGAAGTGGGCGTCCGGCGTCGTCGGTCTGGCGAGTAGTTGCGGTCGGGGACGGCCGCGTACTTTTCAGATGTTCGGGTTGAGTGACCGGTGGTGAAGAGGTCGCGCAGCCCGTTGCCGTCATCGCAAAAAATACCGCAGCGCAGGCGATGGTTCGTCGGACGGTCGGCAAGGGCTTAAGCCTGCATCAATCCCTCGCCGCCCTGGCTGTCGGCGAAGTGGAGGTCCGTGTTCGCTGTGGCGCATTGCGCTGCCAAGTCGTTAAGCGCGGCTACATGCTTGTCGATGTCGGACGCTAGCGCGCCGATGAACTCGCTCACTCCGTCAAACATGTTCTCGCCCTCCTTGACTGCGCCGTAGTGATTTCCGGCGTTTACTCGAGCGAGGTCTCGTAACACCCCAGCCAACTCCCCCGCCAACCCCCTGGCCACAGCGGCGCGACGTCCCCACTCGGCGTCGACGACTTGAACGACGCCACCGCCGAGGCCGTCACCGGCCGACGAGCCGAGCCCGATCTGACCGTCGTCGTCGGGTTGATAGCTGGGCATGTCGGAGCCCTCGAGGGGCACTCGCGTGCCTGGCAATACGAAGAAGTCCGTCATGATCTCCCCCTTCTGGCGGCTCCGGTGGCGGCCAGATCCACGGCGTCCACGCATTCTAAGCAGAAGTTCGCAGATCGGGCGGGGTAACCGCACCACTTGTGGATGGGCGGCGTTCGTCGTGTGGTGGCCATGCGAAGGGTGGGGCTTGTTGGAGAACGTGGGTGCGCTACCACCCACGACGTCCAACAGGGCCCACGTTCTTGCGGATACTGCTCAGCCGGCGTGACGGACGGGGCAACCGGGGGAGAAGGTGCCGAGCTGGTCGACATCGTATCCCTTGGGGTAGCAACGGATCTGCTGCATGTCGCGGCCGTAGTGCGGGGTGGTGCGGGGCGTGGCAGCGAACCGGATGGCCAGGCCTCGGGCCTTAAGGCCGTAGCGGGCGAGGACGCGTTCGACGGCGGTCGGCTTGGGGTAGCGGAAGGCATCGAGCAAACGGTCGTCCATCAATGCAAAGGACAGGCGGCGCACCAACCATGCCGGGAGCAGGCGGAACGGCATGAAGGTTGCGAGGAGATCGAGGGTGGCGTCGGCGACCCTGCGGGAGTCGGCGGAGTAGGCGAAGTGCGCGAGTTCGTAGTCGTCGAGGAACTTCTCGAAACTTTCGTAGGTGGCCGGGATGTCCTTGATGGCCATGTGGTTTCCGAGCTTGCGGTAGTACTCGGTCAGGCCGTCGATTTCGTTGCGGCGCAACGGTCGCCATTCGTAGTCGGCGACCCAGCGGACCGGGCAGACGACGAAGGTGGCCAGGACGTAGATCATGTCGTCGTTGGAGATGTCGTACATGCTGTGCATCTGGTTGATGCGGCGAATCGCGGCGCGGCCCTTGGGGTCTGCGAATCCGAACTCGACGGGGGTGTCGAGCAGTAGCACCGTATCGTCATAGCGCTTCTGGGTGCGGTCGGTGAATTCTCCTGTGTCGCACAGCAGATCGCCGATGGAGGGGACAGCGTAAGTGCGGAAGAGGGCGAAGCTCAGCGCCATGGTGATGCCCCACGGATACTCCAGGGTGCCCAGTGCGCGGGCGTAGGCCTCGGGTTCGCCGACGGGATCGGTGGCCGCCAGGTCGTTGCGCAGACGGTAACGCTCGGCGCGGCAGTCGCTGATGCGACCCGCGATCGCGGATGCGACGGATGATGCGGTCGGCACGATACTCCCTCGATGGCCTCGGCTGACGTGTTTGAAACACATTATCAAATATGTGTCTTTACGCTTGGGCCGACGGGCGCTACATGTCCGTAGGCCGGGTGCAGTCGAATGAGCGGGGCCGAGTGGTGCGGGGCCGAGTGACGCGGGGCCGAGCGATGCGGAGGCGGTCAGGCGAACGGCGGCACGTCGTCGAGCTTCGTGGACACGCGTCCCGCCGACCGCCAGGCGCGGGCGACGAGATCGGTGTCCTCGGGCGTGATCAGATTGCCCATCACCCGCACGACCAGCGACATCAGTCGCTGTGAGCGGATGCCGGGCCGCCCGAGAATGGGCACGGTCTGCGGCATCGTGAGCAGGCCGGCGAGGCGTCGGGCGGCGGAGAACGCGAGCCCGTAATGCTCGACGAGGGTCGCGCGCCAGGCGTCGGTGTGATCACCCGCGCCGAGTCGGGCGACGGCCAACCGCGCGGTCTCCAGGCCGTAATCGATGCCCTCGCCGTTGAGTGGATTCACACACGCCGCGGCGTCACCGATGAGCATCCAGTTGCGGCCCGCCACCCCACTGACCGCACCACCCATCGGCAACAGCGCCGAGGCGATTCGGACGGGGTCGCCGGCGATCTGCCATTCGTCGCCGACCATCCGGGCGTAATGCTCGAGGACCGGTCGAAGTGCCATGTGCGCCGGGCGTTTTGACGTTGCCAACGCTCCGACGCCGATGTTGAGCAGGCCGTGACCCTCGGGGCGGGAGACCGCGGACATCGGTCCGGAGTCGGCCGTGCCGAGCGGGAACACCCAGCCGTAGCCGGGAAGCAGGGCGTCGTCGGGTCCGCGCAACTCCAGATGCGAACCCATCAGCGTGGCTGCGGCGCGCCTCGATGGGACGTACGCGCGGGCGGCGACGCCGTAGGCGGTGTCGCGATGCCACTGCCGGCCGAGCAGCTTGCCGAGGCCGGAACGCACGCCGTCGGCGACGATCACCTCCCGCGCCCGGATGGTGTGCGGGCCGTCGGCGGTGGCGAAGGCGACCGCACCGAGGCGATCGCCGTCCATCTCCACGGCGACGGCCTTGGCGCCGGAGACCATCCGCGCGCCACGGGCCACGGCGAGCTCGCGGATCGCGTCGTCGAGTTCGAGTCGTGCCACCGCGCTGCCGTAGCCGGGGAAGCGCCCGGACGGCCACGGCACGTACACGGCCCGACCCCAACCGTGCAGTTCCAGGCCGTTCAGGCGGGGGCGGTTGGCGAGCAGCCCGTCGAGACCGAGGGTGGCCATCTCGGCGACCGCGCGTGGCGTCAGACCATCGCCGCAGGTCTTGTCGCGCGGGAACACCGCCGCGTCGGCGAGCACCACGTCGAAACCGGCCGCCGCGGCGTGCGCGGCCGCGGCCGCGCCTGCCGGTCCGGCGCCGACGACGAGCACGTCGGCGGTGTCGGGGCGGTCGGTCGGCGGCTGCGCGGTGCTCACCCGACCAGTATGTCGGCGCGCGCCTCGGTGACGTGTGTCGGGCGTCGTCGGTGCCTACGGATAGGCTGGCGGCAGACAGTGCGGCCTGCGCGGTGGATGCGGGCCGTCCCGGCACCTTCTCGAGATGGAGTGGCGCAGCACGTGAAGTCGACATTCACCGGCGTAGACCTGGGGTCCGACGAGTTCGCCGAGACCGTGCGGTCGTCGCTGGCGCGGGTCGAGGACCTGCTGCTGTCCGAGTTGGCCTCCGGCGATGATGTGATGACCGAGGCGGCGACGCACCTCGCGCGGGCCGGCGGCAAACGCTTCCGGCCGATGTTCGCGATCCTCGCCGCGCAGTTCGGGGCGCGTCCGGATGCCGACGAGGTGATCACCTCGGCCACCGTCGTCGAGATGATCCATCTCGCCACGCTCTATCACGACGACGTGATGGACGAGGCGCCCATGCGGCGCGGCGCGCAGAGCGCCAACGCCCGCTGGACCAACAGCATCGCGATCCTCTCCGGCGATTTCCTGTTCGCGCGGGCGTCGCGGCTGGTGTCGACGCTGGGCCCGGACGCGGTGCGGATCATCGCCGAGACCTTCGCCGAGTTGGTCACCGGTCAGATGCGCGAGACCGTCGGCGCGGGTGAGGGCGTGGACCCGATCGATCACTACCTGAAGGTGGTGTGGGAGAAGACCGGGTCGCTGATCGCGGCGGCCGCACGATTCGGTGCGATGGCCGCGGATGCGACGTCGGAGGACATCGAACGTCTCTCCCACATCGGTGACATCATCGGGACGGCGTTCCAGGTCTCCGACGACATCATCGACATCAGTTCTGTCACAACCGATTCCGGAAAGACACCGGGTACCGACCTGCGTGAGGGGGTGCACACCCTGCCGGTGCTCTATGCCCTGCAAGGCGACGACGCGGCCTCGGATCGGTTGCGGGAACTGCTCCTCGTCGACGGGGCGGCCCGGCCGCTGACCGACGACGCAGAGGTGGCCGAGGCACTCGATCTGCTCAACGCGTCGGGCGGGATGGTCGCGGCCAAGGACAGGCTGCGCGCCTACGCCGACGAGGCCAACGCCGAACTCGCGCAACTGCCGACCGGGCCGGCGCATCGGGCGTTGAGCTCCCTGGTGGATTACACGATTGAGCGCACCGGCTGAGAAACCCGTCCCCGTGCTCGGTGGGTGATCGGGGATGGGGGTCGTCGTGGTGGCCGGGGTGGATACCGATCTGACGCGCAGTGGCCACGATCGATCGGCCGCGTCAGGGCATCTCGTCCTAGGCACGCGGCCAGGCCGCGAGGCGATCACGCACCGCATACGCCGCCTCCTCGTACTGCGCGGCGTCGAAGAAGAACGGTCCGAAATTCGAGTGATCGATATCGCGGCGTTGTCGGGAGAAAGACCAGGACACGGCGGTCTCCGAGACGGTGACCCGGGCGAACAGGGGTCCGCACCCAACCTCCCCGCATGAGCACCCGAGCAATGCGGCAACGTGGGGTTCTGGCCACTGGTGCGGACTGCGTCCGAGAAGATACTCGGCCATATCGCCGTAGCCGAAGTATCTCGGAATCAGGCCGGCGTAGTCGCCGGCGAGTCCGCTACCGGCGTCGCGCTCGTACTCTGCGACGACGTCGATCAGGCTGACAGCGTCGACGTAGGGCGTCAGTACCGCGATCGGGGAGTCCTCGGCACCTGCGGAGCGCCAGACGGACAACTCGAACGTGACCCGGTTCACCGGCAGGGGTGTGCGCGTCATCGGGGGTCGAGTGTAGCGACAGAGTTGTGACGGTGGCGCGGCGAGGAAACCGAATGGCCTCATGGATCGTTTGACAGACTGGACACCCCACGTCCGGTGTGGCCAGAACGAACGAGGATTTGATGCATTTCAACGGATTGAAAACGGCGGCCCTGCTGGGTCTGATGTCGGCGATCATCGTCGGAATCGGTGCTGCGTTCCGGAATCCGACGGTGCTGTGGGGGTCGGTGATCCTGGCCGTCGCGGTCAACGCCTACGTGTACTTCAACAGCGCCAAGATGTCGTTGAAGGCGATGCACGCGCAGCCGGTGACCGAGGTGGAGGCGCCGGTGCTCTATCGCATCGTGCGCGAACTGGCCACGCAGGCACGCCAACCCATGCCCGCCCTGTACATCAGCCCGACCGAATCGCCGAATGCCTTTGCGACGGGCCGGAATCCGAAGAACGCCGCGGTGTGCTGTACCGCCGGCATCCTGCGCCTGCTCGACGAGCGGGAGTTGCGTGCGGTGCTCGGACACGAACTGTCGCATGTGTACAACCGCGACATCCTGATCAGTTCGATCGCCGGTGCGATGGCCGCGATCATCAGCGGCCTGGCGAATTTCGCGTTGTTCTTCGGTGGCAATCGGCAGAACGGCGCGAATCCACTTGTGCTGCTGCTGATCACCTTCCTCGGGCCGATCGCGGCGACGCTGGTGAAGCTGGCCGTGTCACGGTCGCGGGAGTACCAGGCCGATCAGTCGGGGGCGGAACTGACCGGCGACCCGTTGGCGTTGGCGTCGGCGTTGGCAAAGATCTCCGGCGGTATCCAGGCGGCGCCGCTGCCGCCGCAGCCCGATATCGCCGCGCAGAGTCACGCGATGATCGAGAGCCCGTTCCGGGCCACCGACCGGATGGCGAAGATGTTCTCCACGCACCCGCCGACCGCCGAGCGCATCGCCCGGCTGCAGGAGATGGCGCGGCGGGGGCCGCATTCGGGGAAGTAGTCACTCTTCGGTGCGCCCGTCGGGACGGCCAGATCGTCGTCGTCGAGCCGGAGGTCACAGATCTGCACCTGGTCAATCTGGCGGCTCGCCACTCCGGTCGCCTGATCACCTTCGACGCGAAGATCTCACGCGTCCTCACGCCGCCCGACCAGCAGTCGGTGCTGACGCTGGTCTGATGAAGTGAGGACGCGCGGAGAGCCGGGCGTTACCGGTAGTTGACGAACTGCAGGGCGATGCCGAAGTCCTCGCCCTTGAGCAGTGCGATGACGGCCTGCAGGTCGTCGCGCTTCTTGGACGAGACGCGCAGTTCCTCACCCTGGATCTGCGCCTTGACGCCCTTGGGGCCCTCGTCGCGGATCTTCTTGGAGATCTTCTTGGCGTGCTCGGAGTCGATGCCCTGCACGAGCTTGCCGGTGATCTTGTACTGCTTGCCCGACGCGACGGGTTCGCCGGCGTCGAAGGCCTTCAGTGAGATGTCGCGCCGGATCAGCTTCTCCTTGAACACCTCGAGGCCGGCCTGCACGCGCTCCTCGGCGTCGGAGGTCAAGACGATGCCCTCCTCGCCGGACCACTCGATGCCGGTGTTGGTGCCGCGGAAGTCGTAGCGCTGTGACAGTTCCTTGGCGGCCTGGTTGAGTGCGTTGTCGACCTCCTGGCGGTCGACCTTGCTCACCACGTCAAACGATGAATCAGCCATACCCGTCAGCCTATCGGGTCCGACCGTCGGGCTCCGACGGTTGTGCCGACCGGGCCGATGCCAACCCGACACCGGCGCATCGGTGTCGCGGAGCCCTCTGTGGAAAGCGTCCTGAGCTGCTGGTTTGCGCTGACCGGGAGGGTTCGTTGTATTCTTCACGACGTTGTTCACGCGGTCGTCACGGTCGCGGAGACAGCACCCGGCAGATTGCCCGAGCGGCCAATGGGAGCGGACTGTAAATCCGTCGCGAAAGCTACGCAGGTTCGAATCCTGCATCTGCCACAACGAGAAGATCGTCGTCCGCGACGTGCCATCCAATTGCCTGGACGCAGGCGATTTGGTGCGCCGCCGGATCGGTGTGTAATCTCGTTAAGGCTCTCGAGCCGCCCCGGACCACCTGGTGCGGAGCGGAACGGGTACGCCCCCTTAGCTCAGTCGGCAGAGCGTTTCCATGGTAAGGAAAAGGTCGACGGTTCGATTCCGTCAGGGGGCTCGCTGGACTTGGACGCCCGTACGGGTTTTCAGGCCGCCAAGGCGGTGTAGCTCAGCTGGTTAGAGCGCACGACTCATAATCGTGAGGTCGAGGGATCGAGTCCCTCCACCGCTACACAACACGCAGCGCCCGCGGCGGCCCGGGGACACGGGGGCGCGAGCGCCAACAACGCACCACCCCCGTGAAAGAAGGACAACCGTGGCTTCCTCAACCGATGTGCGGCCCAAGATCACCTTGGCCTGCGAGGTGTGCAAGCACCGCAACTACATCACCAAGAAGAACCGTCGCAACGATCCCGATCGCCTCGAGATCAAGAAGTTCTGCCCGAACTGCGGCACGCACCAGGCACACAAAGAATCGCGCTGACCTCGTCGTCGGCGATTCCGACATAAGTTTTCACAGACTGCGGGCCGCCTCGATGAGGCGGTCCGCAAGTCTTTGTGGACGCGTCAGCAGCCCAACCCGATGTGACCCATGCCCGGTCGGTCCACATCGTCGTCCATATCGTCTCAGCCACACCGGGAGCGGCGAGTAAGGAGCCCATATCCCATGTCACAGAGCACCGAGGAACGGACGACGGCGTTGCCCACCGACGGCGGCAAGCTCTCTCCCGAGGAGATCGCCGAGCACACCAAGTCGCTGGTCGGTTTCAACTACACCGTCGACGATTACTACGAGATCGGTCGCGAGGAGGTCCGTAAGCACGCCTTTGCCGTGCAGGACACCCACCCGGTGCACTGGGATGAGGCCGAGGCGAAGCAGATGGGGCATGACACCCTGGTCGCCGCGCCGACCTACGTGTCGGTGCTGGGCATCATCGCCCAGCGCAAGCTCTTCGAGGACGTCATCACCGGCTATGACCTGTGGCAGATCATGCAGACCGATCAGCGTCTCATCTACCACCGTCCGATGAAGGTCGGCGACCGCCTGATCTGCGATGTGTCGCTGGACTCGTTCCGGCACGTCACCAGCCCCGAGATGATCGACCTGATGGTCACCAAGAACGTCATCTGGAACCAGCACGACGAGCCGGTGATGACCACCTACACGTCGCTGGCCGCGCGCCCGGGCATGGAGATCGATCCGCAGCTCACCGAGTCGCTGAACCACGTGATGATGAAGGTTCCGCCCCCAGCGCAGGTCGCGCGGACCGTCGAACCCGAGCCGGGCCGGTACGAGCTGCCCGATCCGACCGAACGTCCGGGCGCGTACGCGGCCGTCGACTTCGACACGCTGACCGTCGGGCAGGAGCTGCCGGCCAGGCGTTTCCTGCTGACCCGCGGCAACCTCACCAACTATGCCGGTGTGGCCGGCGATCCCAACCCGATCCACTTCTCCGATCACCTGGTCAAGGCGTCGGGGATGGAGGACGTCGTCGCCCACGGGATGCAGACGATGGGGCTGGGTGCAAGCTTCATCTCCGAATTCATCGGCGATCCGGCCGCGTTCTGCGAGTACAACGTGCGTTTCACCAGCCCGGTGTATGTGCCCGCCGACGACAGTGCGGCCGTCGACTTCACCGGCAAGATCAAGTCGCTGGACCCCGACACCCGGCGCGGCACCATCGCCATCGTCGGCAAGCAGGGCGACCGCAAGATCTTCGGACGTGCGCAGGCGGTTGTTCAGTTCAACTGACGTAGGCGCCGTCGCCGGTGAGGTGAGCGCTGTCAACGTTGGATAGGGCGCTGTCAACGACCGCGGGAGCGCCGTCAGCGAGTCCGGGGGTTGCGGGCCTCTGGGCTTGCCCATTTCTAGACATTGCGCCGAGTCATTTTCGGCAAAAGCCCAGGTCGCTGGTCGGGCTCTACTTCGAGAATGTCTAGAAATGGGCAACAGGTCCGGGCGGTGCCGCGGCTCGTGCCCACTCGACGGGAAAGGGCGCCCACTCGACGGGAAAGGGCGCCCACTCGACGGAAAGCGCCCACTCGACGGGATGTCGCCGGGGCCGATCTCGCCGCGGTCGCGTGCCCACTCGATGATCACGCGTGAGAGCTCCTCGGCCCGGGTCTTGAGGACGGTGAGTGCGTCCGATTCGGGTTCGGCGGCGGCACGGCCAGGATGCCGAGAATGACCCACTCCAACGCCGCATAGCAGTCGTCGATCGCGGAGGGATACGCCCGACTGATCTTCGGTAAGCCATCTACTCCGGTCGATCGGTAACCGACACCGAAGTGCTGTCGGGCCCAATGCTGTCGGGGACAGGTGTGTCCGGGCCCGGGGCTCCCCATCGTGCGGCGACGACACCCCACGGATCGGCGTATTTTCCCGGCCATCCCCGATAGGGCGAGCGTAGGCGCAGGGCCAGATTGGCCAGCGGTGCGAGGACACGTAACAGAGGGCGACGCCGTCCGCTATACGCACGGGCCTGCGCGAGCGACTCGTCGAAAGTGATCCGCTGATAGTCGAGCACCTGTTGCGCGCGCGTGGTGTCCATCCAGTCGGTGGCAAACCACTCGGCGTCCTGTGCGGGGTCACCGGGCCGTGCGGGGGGCATCCCGCCGACCATACCGACGGCCGCGGCGGTGCGTTCGGCGAGTTCCTCCTGGCGAAGCCGGTGTGAGGGATCGCCCCGGACGAGATAGACCTCCCGGGACCGATCGGTGGTCAACGCACTTGCAAATGCCCGGGCGACGTCGCCGACGGCGACCGATTGCAGTCTGCCGTCACCGGGCAGCGCAGCGGCAAATGCGATCAGATCCGGATTGAGGTCGAATGTCTGGCCGGCCGAGATCACCCCGCCGAGGCGCAGAATCACCCAGTCCAGCGCCGAGGCCGTCAGGATGTCCTCGGCCTCGCATTTGTGGCCGCCGTACAGATCATTGGGTCGACGCGGGGTGCTCTCGTTCAGAAGGTCGTTCTGCGAGTGCGGATTTCGAGAACCGTAAACCGCGATCGACGACGCCAGCGCGAAACGCGGTGACGCCTGGCTCGCCACGCAGGCGTCGACGAGGTGTCGTGTCGCGTCGACGTTGACCGCCCGCGCCAGCTGCGGACGCGCATAACAGAACGGCGGGATCAGCGCCGCAAGGTGGACCACTGCCTCTGGCTGTGTCGTGGCGACCAGTTGTGACGACGCTGACGCAGTGGTCAGATCGCACCAGCGAACATCGAGCGAACCGCTGGTCGTCGCTGCATGTACCTGCAGCGACGCGACCACCCTGTGGTTGTCTTTGACGTCGAGATCTGTTGCGGTGACACTGTTCCCGCGATCGAGCAACTCCCGAACGACCGCGGATCCGACGAGACCGCAAGCCCCGGTGACCAACGTCTTCATGGTCCCAACCCACTATCCCAGCGAGATGCCGAGTTTGTCGGCCATCACGCGAACCATGTGCTGGACCCCGACCTCGTTACGGCCGATCAGCATGTGGTCGTGTTGGCCACGCCGGACACCCTCCCCACATTGGGGGAGCATGGCGAAATCCTCGTCACGGACGGCGGAATGCACCTGGGAGAAGATCCCGTCGTACAGTTCGCGTTGCTCGTCGGTGGTCGCCGGGTAGCGAGCCATCCAACTGTGGCGCACCGTGCAGCGGGTGGCTGACTTCTCCGGCAGGATGTCGATCACCTCGACGCCGACGGGGCTGTTGGCGAGGATCAGGTTCGGATAGACCCAGTAGATGATGCCCATCTGCGCAACCGGGTCCCAGTTGTCGGCAGGTTCGGTGCCCTCGAGCTGTCCGATCCAGTTGAACGGGAAACCGATCCGGTGATGGTCACCGAACTCGTCGTAGACATGGGTGTTGGCGAGGGTGTTCATGCCGATGAGACTGTTGCCGTGCACGAACGGGAAATGATATCCCTCGGCGAACGCCTCGAGCGCACCCTTCCAGCTGACGTCCGAAGTCAGTAACCTCTCGTCGTGGTAGCGGAAATCTTGGTAATTCCATTGTGCGAGTTCAGCTCCCATCGGTCCGAGATGTGAGTCGAGGTCGATGGTGGCGTCGGCCGACAGCACCGCCCAGATGAATCCGTGGCGTTCCTCGCTGGGCAATTCGACGAGACCGTAGTCGTCCCGGTTCATCGAGTCGAATCCCGCAGCGCCCGGTACGCCCTTCAATCGCCCCGTGTTGTCATAGACCCACGCGTGGTACGGGCAGGTGAACCGGCGTGCATTTCCCGAACCGCACGCAGGCATCGCACCGCGGTGGCGGCAGTAGTTCAGCAGCACGTGCGCGGTACCCGAGCGGGAGCGGGTGATCAGCAGCGAATCGCCGATCACCGAGCGGACGACGTAATCGAACTTGTCGGGGATCTGTGCACTGGCGAGGACTGGGATCGGCACCCGACGCAGGATCGTCGATTCTTCGCGGTCGGTCAGAGAGTCGTCGCGGTAGTAGTCGAGCGGCACGCGCAATGTGTCGGCGGCCATGTCGGTGGTTTGCGTCGATGCGAGTTCGAGGGCGCGACGGGTGAGGTCCCAGCCGAGCGGCGTGGGCTCGGTGGCGAGTCCCTCGGGTGATGTGGTGGTCATCGGGCTGCTGACCTCCTCGTTGTCATGGGTATCGAAGGTGTGGTGCGCAATAGGCGCGCGGCAAATGTGATCGCGGCCATGCGGTGGACCATACACTGTCTCGGGGAAGTGTCTAGTCATTTTGGGGCTTGAGTGACATAGCCTGTCGATGACGCCACTTGAGAGGGTGACCTATGCGAACGCACGGCTGGTCCGGCGCCGCGCCGAACGATGACGAGGAAGCGGTCGAGCGGATCCTGACGGCAGCGATGGAGATGATGGACGAGCGGGAACTGGTCAACATCCTCCAGATCTCGCGCCGACTGGGAGTGACGCGCCAAACCGTGTATCGCTACTTCGACTCGAGCGGGGCGATCCTGCAGGCGGCCGCCGAGCGCAGTACCTCCGGGTTCCTCCGCGAACTCTCCGCGGCGATGGACGGGGTGACCGATCCCGCCGACGCGGTGGTCGAGGGCATTGCGGTGACTCTCGAATTGCTGCGCAGCAACCAGAGATTCGCACTGTTGTTTGGGCGGGAGGAGTCGTCGCGATTCCTCGCAGAGGTCACCTCGCCGGGAGCAATTGCACTGGGTAGGTCGATCATCGGCGAGTTCGACGTCGACTGGGCGACTGCCGGCTGGTCCGACGGCGACCTGGATGAACTGGTCGAGCACATGCTCCGGATGTTGCAGACCCTGATCGCCGACCCCGGGCATCCGCCGCGTCACGGTGGCGACCTCAGGGCGTACCTGCGCCGCTGGGTGGCGCCGAGCGTCGCAGCACCGCAACGTAATCCGATCCCGGAATGTAGCCGGTGAGGCCGGTGTGCGGGCCGGGTCCCCGCGACGGAAACGGCTCAGGCACACCTGCACACTCGGTCGCCGTTGTGCACCCGGACCGGCCGCGCGTCGATTGGGCTGAGTTCGAACGGTTCGCGATCGCCGAAATAGTTGCAGCGGTGGCGAAGTGGACTTCCTCGAATGCGACTCGGGTACCGCGGCGCGCTGCCCTCTTCGACTTCCACGTCCGCGACATGCTCATCCTGTTCCCGTCGGTTGCCATCGACGACGAGCCCGCCAGGCATCCGGACTGGTGTCCCGAAGAATGGTCGTGGCAACACGATCCGGGACGTGACGCCGATGCGTGGGCCGGTCGGGTCACCGCGAGTATCGGTTCCGGTGGCGGGCGGTGGGAAGGGGTCGTCGAACGGTACTTCGCCGCACTGGTGACCGCGAGCCACGAGGCGGCGCGCTACCTGCGGGCGATGGAGGCGGTCAGTCCCGACTTCCTCATCGTGGTCCTCAACGGAGACGACGAGCAGATCGTGCGGAGTGTTCCGCCCGAGAGGCTCGTGCAGGAGTTTCCCGCCATCGCAGCCAGACGGTTGGAGAACGCCCGGCTGGCGGCACTGTCGCCGGCTGCTCGAACCGACGAGCTGATGAGGGCGATCGCCGAGCCGCAGTCCTCGCCACTGATCCGCGCGGATGCCATCGGCCTGCTGATGGAGTGCGGACCGGCTGCGGTGGCTGCGGTGGCCGCGCGGATCTGTGACGTTGTGCCGGCGGACGGCCTGGACTGGTGTGCGGTCCTCGACGCGTTGAGCGCGATACCCGACGATGTCGCCGCGCAGCTACGGGACGTCGTGGGCACCACCGGCCGACCCGAGGCCTACCGCGCGAGGGTGGCGTCGTCGATGGGATGGCTCGGGCGCCTCGGCGAGATTGTCGACCTGATGTCAGATATGTCCGACGAGGTGGTCCTGTCGGTGCTGTCGCGGCGATACCTCGCCGATCACCTCAACGGTGGGCTCGAATACGCCTCGCTCGAACGGGTATTGGCGAGCCGACCGCATCTCGATCACGTTCTTGCGACACAACTGTCACCGTCGAGGATGTTCGCGATCGGCGAAGGCGAAGTCGGGGTAGCGATGGCGGGTCTGTCCTCGCGATGGGTTTTCGTCCGCCGTCACGCGGCGACCGTGCTACTCACCGTGCACGTCTGAGCGCTGTCGCGGGACGAGCATGGCTCCGATCAGGCAGGTGATCCCGAAACAGGCCACCGTTACCCACGGCCAGAACGTGACGTGGACGGAATCGGTGTCGACGTCCGCCGACCGCCGCAACTGAAGTGGTGGGTGTGGAACACCGAACTGTCGACGTCGCACCCGGCGTTGGGAGTGGTTCCCTACCTCAACATCACGGTCTTCACCCTCGTGGATCCACGAATGCGGGGCCGGGGCCTGTCGTTCGATCCCGTACTCGGGACCGGACGGTGAAGGCCGCACATCCGATGACCACGCAACCACCGACTGTGAGCGCCGGGGTCAGCTGCTCCCCGAGAAGGACGACGGCCCAGATCACGCTGAGGACCGGCTGCACGAGCTGGATCTGACTGACCGTGGTCATCGGGCCGATCGCCAGTCCGCGATACCAGGCGAAGAAGCCGAGGAACATGCTGATCCCCGCGAGATACAGGAACGCACCCCATTGTCCGGGCGTCGCATGCACCGGGCGGGTACCCAGCGCAACCGTTGTGGCGGCGAGCATTACCGGCGACGCGAGAATCAGGGCCCAGCAGATCGTCTGCCACGAGCCGATCTCGCGGGACATCCGACCGCCTTGGGCGTAGCCCAGTGCGCCGAGCGCGACCGCCGCCACCAGGTACACGTCGCTGACGCCGCCTCCGCCCAGCGATCCGTGTGCCACCACGGTGAACCCGACGGTCGCGATCACACCCAACGTCGCACCGAGCCAGAACCTCGGTGTCGGGCGCTCGTGGGTGAGCAGGACGGCGACCACCGCTGTCGCCGCGGGCAGCAGACCGATGACGACGGCCGCATGTCCCGCAGTGGTCTGCCGCATGGCGAGGGACGTCAGGATCGGGAAGCCGGCGACCACACCCACCGACACCGGGACCAGCCGTAACCACTGCCCGGGCGACGGGACAGGGACACGGCGAACGAGGAGGACGACGGCGGCGAGAGTTGCGGCGATGACGGCTCGTCCGCAGCCGATGACGATCGGGTCGAGGCCGGCGCCCGCGTCGCCACCGACGGCTATCCGCGTGAACGGGAGGGTGAACGAGAATGCGACCACGCCCAGCAGTCCCCAGGCGAGGCCGTGGGTGGTGGTCGGACCCTGGCGGGAAAGCGGTGGGCGTGACGGCGCGATAGCGCTACTATTACCATTCATGTCTGACGATAGCAGTGACCGGATCGTTCGTCACCTGCGTTCCCTGGCGGCCTCCGCGACGCCGGGAACGCGGCTGCCCTCCACCCGCGAGATCGCCGCGCAGTTCGGTGCCGGCCCGGTCACCGTGCAGCGCGCTCTGGCGCTCCTGGTCGCCGACGGCGTCGTCGACACCCGCCCTGGTCTGGGCACCTTTGTCCGGGCTCGTCCGGCGGCGGCTCACGCGACGGATGTCGCGTGGCAGACCGCGGCACTCGGGCCCCGACGGTCGGGTGCCTCGCCGGTGGGCTCGACTTTGCGGCAGGTGCCGCACGACACCATCGCGATGCATTCGGGCTATCCGGATGCGTCACTGCTACCGAGGCGCGAGGTGGCCGCCGCACTCGGACGTGCGGCTCGTCGGGAGGAGAGCTACCGCCGACCGCCCGTTGCCGGACTGCCGGAACTACGTGCCTGGTTCGCCGGCGAGGTGAGCGAGGCGGGGTCCGACAGTGGATCGGCGTGGCACGAGTCCGAGGTGATGATCGCCTCCGGTGGTCAGGCGGCGCTGGCTGCGAGCTTTCGGGCGCTCGCCGCGCCGGGCGAGCCGATCGTGATGGAATCACCCACCTACTGGGGTGCGATCGGCGCGGCCCGGCAGGCCGGACTGGTGATCGTTCCGGTGCCACGCGTCGACGGCGCACCCACCGCAACCGACCTCGACGCGGCGTTCGCGTCGTCGGGGGCGCGGCTGTTCTACGCCCAACCCAATTACGCCAATCCGACCGGCGATCAGTGGACCGGCGCCCAGCGTGCCGAGATCCTCGACGTCGTCGCCGCGCATCGGGCCTTCGTGATCGACGACGACTGGGCCCACGACTTCGGCATCGATCGGCCCGCACGTCCGCTGGCCAGTGCCGACGTCCACGGACATGTGGTGTACATCCGGTCGCTGACCAAGTCGATGTCGCTGACCATGCGGGTGGCGGCGGTGATGGCCCGCGGTCCGGCCCGGCTGCGGATCGAGCAGGCCCTGGCGCATTCGGATCTGTTCGTGTCGCCGATCCTGCAGGCCGCGGCGCTCGACGTCGTCAGCAGGCCGGCGTGGCGTCGGCACGTCAAGGCGCTGTCGCGGGAGCTCGGCGAGCGACGCGACGCGCTCGTCGGGGCACTGCGGTCGGCTGGTTTCGACGTCACCGCGCCCGGCGGTGGGCTGCATCTGTGGGTGCGGCTCGAGGGTGCGCGCGGCCTCGACGACGTGCCGGACCCCGACGTCGTCGCCGCGCGGGCGCTGGCCGCGGGCCTGGCGATCTCGTCGGGTGGGGAGTGGTTCCCGGCCGAACCAAACGGCTCCTTCGTGCGGCTGACCTATGGGGCCACCGGGGTAGAACGCTACGACGAGGCGGTGCGGATTCTCGTCGAGAGCCGGTGAGCGGGCGGCCACGCCGGGCTGCGCCGAGGGCGTTTTGGGTTCGACGTCGCCGATGTTCTACACTGAAGTGTCTCGATTGATTTTGACTTGCGCGCTACCCATAGGGTGGCGCGTTGGTTTTGTCGCCAAGCATTCGCACCGGGGTGACCGGTCGGAGGCTCCGGGAGATCCGTAGGGTGGATCGAGACGGTGACCATCGACGCTCGGAGAGTTACTTCCCCGGACGACGACCGTCACAAAGGGGCGTAGCTCAACTGGCAGAGCAGCGGTCTCCAAAACCGCAGGTTGCAGGTTCAAGTCCTGTCGCCCCTGCCCTGGAGAGGGCATACGTAGACGAGAGGAACCTCGAAGGTGAGCAAGCGAGATCGAGCCGCCCGCGCCAAGGATGCCGCGGAGGAGACCGCCGACACGGCGGCCGACGAGCTCGATGTGGCCGATGCCGCTGACGAGGAATCCGACGACACGAGCGCTGAGAAGAAGACCTCGCTGACCAAGGACGCGGAGGCCGAGAAGGATCTCCGGCCGATGGGTAAGCGGTCGGGGCGTCGTCGTTCTGCGTCTGCCACCGACAGCTCCGACGACGACACCGATTCCGCTGGCGGAACCGCGGTCGCCGTCAAGGAACGCAAGAAGAAGGCGTCTCCTGCGGAGAGCCGCAATCCGTTCGTTCGGATCTGGGTCTTTCTGCAGCAGGTCGTCTCCGAACTGAAGAAGGTCATCTGGCCGACGCGACGCGAGATGATCACCTACACCGTGGTCGTCCTGGTCTTCGTCGTCGTGATGACCGCCTTCATCTTCGGTATCGACCTCGCCTTCGCGAAGGGCGTCCTCTGGCTGTTCGGCTAGCGACTCACCACAGGTGAGTTCGCCGGTCGGTCGGAGGTGCCAACCGGAACGGTCCGAGTGACCGACCCGGGAAGGTCCCAGCGATGACGGCCGACCCGAACACATGAAAGAGGAGCGTGGGCTGCAGTGAGCACCCCGGACAACACCGAAACGACTGAGTTCGACGCCGCTGACGTCGTCGTCGATGACGCTGTTGACGACGCTGTCGTCGATGAGGCTGTCGACGAGACCGACGAGCCGGGCGTCGATGCGCAGGCCGAGGCCGCCGAGGACGAGCTGGCTGCCGTCGAGGGTGGCGAGGCCGCAGTCGAGGCCGCGGACGCTCCCGCCGACGAGCCCGAAGAAGAGGTCGACCCCGCCGAGGAACTGCGCAAGCAACTGCGTCGCGCGCCGGGCGAGTGGTACGTCATCCACAGCTACGCCGGCTACGAGAACAAGGTGAAGGCCAACCTCGAGACCCGCGTGCAGAACCTCGACGTCGGCGACTACATCTTCCAGGTCGAGGTCCCGACCGAAGAGGTCACCGAGATCAAGAACGGCCAGCCCAAGAAGGTCAACCGCAAGGTGCTGCCCGGCTACATCCTGGTGCGCATGGACCTCAACGACGAGTCGTGGGGCGCGGTGCGCAACACCCCGGGTGTCACCGGCTTCGTCGGAATGACCTCCAAGCCGTCGCCGTTGAGCCTCAACGAGGTGCTGCAGTTCCTGCTGCCGCGCGCCGAGGCCAAGAAGTCCCCGGCCAAGGCGGCGTCGGCCGGCGAGAGTGTCGAGGCGGCAGCCGCGGCCGTCACCTCGACCATCGAGGTCGACTTCGAGGTCGGCGAATCGGTCACCGTCATGGACGGCCCGTTTGCCACGCTTCCCGCGTCGATCTCCGAGGTCAACGCCGAGCAGCGCAAGGTGAAGGTGCTCGTCTCGATCTTCGGTCGCGAGACCCCGGTCGAGCTCGGGTTCAATCAGGTCGAGAAGATCTGATCCCACGGGGCTCCGCCCCCGTGCACTCCCGAACAGCGGGACAACAGACTTCCACGCCTCCAGCGGACGTGGATTTGCAAGGAACAACCAAGGAATCTAGAGATGCCTCCCAAGAAGAAGAAGCTCGCCGGGATCATCAAGCTCCAGATCCAGGCAGGCGCCGCCAACCCGGCCCCGCCCGTGGGTCCGGCGCTTGGTCAGCACGGCGTGAACATCATGGAGTTCTGCAAGGCGTACAACGCCGCAACCGAGTCGCAGCGTGGCAACGTCGTGCCGGTCGAGATCTTCGTGTACGAAGATCGCTCCTTCGACTTCAAGTTGAAGACCCCGCCGGCCGCGAAGCTCCTCCTCAAGGCCGCCGGCCTGCAGAAGGGCTCCGGCGAGCCGCACGTCAAGAAGGTCGGCAAGGTCTCGATGGACCAGGTCCGCGAGATCGCCAAGACCAAGGCCGAAGACCTCAATGCCAATGACATCGACCAGGCCGCGAAGATCATCGCCGGTACTGCTCGGTCCATGGGCATCACCGTCGAAGGCTGAGAACCACATCCCCGTGGGAGGGCCGGCTCGGTCCGCACCACACACCCGTCGTGACGACGGAGAAAGAACAGAGCAATGAGCAAGAAGAGTAAGGCCTACACGGCAGCAGCCGAGAAGGTTGACAAGTCCAAGCTCTACAGCCCGCTGGAGGCTGCTGAGCTGGCCAAGGACACCTCGTCGAAGAACACCGATGCGACCGTCGAGGTTGCGATCCGGCTGGGCGTCGACCCCCGCAAGGCGGACCAGATGGTTCGAGGCACCGTCAATCTGCCCCACGGGACCGGTAAGACCGCCCGCGTGATCGTGTTCGCCGTCGGCGACAAGGCCGCAGAGGCGACCGCCGCCGGAGCCGACGAGGTCGGCGCCGAGGATCTCATCGAGAAGATCCAGGGCGGCTGGCTGGACTTCGACGCCGCGATCGCCACCCCGGATCAGATGGCCAAGGTCGGCCGCATCGCGCGTGTCCTCGGACCGCGTGGCCTGATGCCGAACCCGAAGACCGGCACCGTGACCCCGGATGTCACCAAGGCCGTCAATGACATCAAGGGCGGCAAGATCAACTTCCGCGTCGACAAGGCAGCCAACCTGCACTTCGTCATCGGCAAGGCATCGTTCGACGCCACCAAGCTGGCCGAGAACTACGGCGCCGCGTTCGACGAGATCATGCGCGCCAAGCCGTCGGCTGCCAAGGGCCGCTACATCAAGAAGATCACCGTCTCGACCACCACCGGCCCGGGTATCCCGGTCGACCCGGCGGTCACCCGGAACTTCGCCGAGGCTGCGCAGGCCTGATCTGCGCAGTCGCTTGTAGCGCAACAGCTTCGAAGTCCCCGATCACCAGTGGTGGTCGGGGACTTCGGTGTCGGTGGGGTCCTGTCATATCGCGTCGCATCACCGATCACGCTGGTTATATCTGGTTGGTGGCAGGGAGATCACCCGGCCACGCAGCGCTGAGCGAACGTGATGATCTCGGAGGCGACGTCGTCGCGGATCTCCGGTTCGTTGTGCACCTCGTGGCGGAAGCCGGTGTAGACGCGGGTGCGGACGTCGGGGTGGCCGGTGCCGATGAGGCGGTTGGCCACGTGATAGGCGCCTTCGCCGTAGTTGGTCACCGGGTCGGCGTCGCCGGCGAGGATCAGCACCGGCAGGTCGGGGCGGGCGCCGGCGTAGAAACCGTCGCCGTTGGCGGTGTCGTAGAGGTCGACGAAGCCGCGGATGAAACGGACCGACATCGGGGCGCCGAAGTTGTTGAACGGATCGGTGGCGTGATCGCGGACGACGTCGGCGTTGCGGGCGACCCAATCGGTGGGACCGGGGTTCTCGCCGTAGCGGGACACGAATCCCTCGAAGAGCGCGCCGAGATACGCCTCGCCGACCGGGGATTCCGGATCCGGTTCGGCGGCAAGGGCGGTGCGGTCGACGAGGGCCTCGATGCCGTGCATCTGCGCGGCGATGCCACACAGGATGAGACCGGCGACGCCGCCCCTGCCGCCGGCGACGAGGCCACGGGCGATCATCGAACCCCACGAGTGTCCGAAGATGACATACGGCAGGGCTGGGAACTGCTCGCGGACCCGGGTGCCGAGGGTGCGTTCGTCGGCGAGGACCACCTCGTCGGCGTTGTCGCCGGCGTCGCCCCAGATGCCGGACGTCATCGCGGTCTTGCCGTGGCCGGCGTGATCGTCGGCGGCCACCACGAAGCCGGCGTCGAGGAGCTTGTTGATCAGTGGGAGGTAGCGCCGCGAATGCTCACCGAGGCCGTGGATGAGATGGATGATCCCGACCGGCGGGCGCACCGGCACGTAGATCCAGCCGAAGATGGTGTCGCGTCCGTTGTGTGAGGTGAACTCGACCTCGTGAAGTGACATCGTTGTCCTCTCCCAGCGCGCCGCGGATGCGACGGTTGGGGTAAGGCTAACAGCGACGCCCGTGGCGCCGGGAGCGGTTGACGCCTCACACCGTCTCGGGTTGCGCCTGAACCTGCTTGATCGGTCCGGTGAACCACTTCTTCACCGACACATGCCAATACACATACAGCAGGATCAATGCACCGCCGACGAGCAGTGGGGTGTAGTTGACGTACTTCCAGGCGAATCCCGGATCCCAGGGCATGCCGCCGAGGGAGGTCGGGAACAGGGCAATGATCGAGGTGAGTGCGATCTCGATCAGGGCCAGCGGGGCGATCCACTTGTACTTGGAACCCAGGGTCCAGGAACCGGCCTCGAAATCGTCACCGGCCTTCCAGCGGAAGAAGATCGGCACCGCGAAGCACAGGTAGAGGCCGACGACACCGATCGAGACGACCGCGAAGAAGGCCACCGGAACCGGTGCACCGTTGATGTCGACGGGCACGAGGGCGGGCAGCGTGATGATGGCCGCGACGGCCGCGGTGATCATCACGGCGTTGGCGGGCATGCCGTTGGGGCGCACCTGCGACCAGAGTTTGTGGCCGGGAACGGCGCCGTCGCGGCTGAATGCGAACATCATCCGCGACGCGCTGGTCTGGCAGGCGGCGGTGCAGAACAACTGCCCCGCGGTCGAGATCAGCAGCACCAGCCCGGCCCACTTGGAGCTCAGCGCCTGGCTGAAGATGGTGGCGACGGCACCGCCCGACGCCGACACCGCGTCGGAATCCTGTACGGCGAAAAGGAAACTCAGCAACAGAATCCAGCCGCCGATGGCCGAGTAGGCGATGGAGCGCCAGATGCCCTTGGCGGCGGCTCCGGCGGCGCCCTTGGTCTCCTCCGAGAGGTGCGCGGACGCGTCGTAGCCGGTGATCGTGTACTGGGTGAGGATCGCCGAGATCGGCAGCACGTACAGGATGAACCCGGCGTGGGAGGTCTCGCCACCGAAGATCCCGGAATTGTTGATCGTCTTGGCGAACACGTCGGAGAACGAGGCGTGCTGATCGGGGATGAGGAAGAGGATGAGAATGACTGCGGCAGCACCGATCACGTGCCACCAGACGGAGATGTTGTTGATCGCCGACAGCAGGTGCCCGGAGAAGATGTTGATCAGTGCGGCGACGGCTAGGATGATCAAGAAGATGATGAACACGCGGGTCAGGCTGTAGCCGTCGAGCCAGGACTGGCTGAAGGTGCCGAGGGTGAGGTCGAGGAAGGTGGCTGCGCCGTAGGCCACCGATGCGAGGATGGCGACGAGGCCGATCAGATTCAGCCAGCCGGTGTAGAAGCCGGCCTTGGCGCCACCCAGTTTCGATGCCCACCAATAGATTCCACCCGACGTCGGGTATGCCGACACCAGCTCGGCCATGCAGAAGCCGATGAGCAGGATGAAGATCGAGACGATCGGCCAGCCCCAGGCGATGGCGGCCGGGCCGCCGTTGTTCCAGCCGAGCCCGAACGAGGTGAAGCAGCCCGCGAGGATCGAGATGATGGAGAAGGAGATCGCGAAGTTGGAGAAGCCCGACCATGATCGGTGGAGTTCCTGGGTGTAACCGAGGCGGGCGAGGTGGGCCTCGTCGTCGGAGTATTGTTCGTGGCCCTCGGGCATGACGTGTCCTTCGCGTTCTTTGGTGGTTCGGCGAGCGACACTGCTCTGTCCGAAACATAGACCGCGTTGACCCCAGGTGCTGGGTGGTGTCCGATGTGCCGGGTATGCGCGGTGGCGGCGGCACGGCCGACGCGCGCCGACGTATGCCAACTGTGCCGGCCCCCAACGCCGGCTACCCACATGGAGTCGGCAAGGCCGGTGCCCTCGACCGACGTCGGGCACACCGGTCACGAACTTCACCGTCAACGACGACGTGTACAAGGCGAACACGGCCCGCGACCGTGACAGGGACGGCATCACCTGCGAGAAGGATTGAGCGTAGCGCTGTCCGTGGCGTGGTGAGCGCTGTCAACGTCGGGGAGAGCGCCGTCAGTGGTGACGAGGGCGCGATCAGCGCAGGGCCGCGGCGAGTTCGTCGACGTGTTCGATGAGTTCGGCGCCGTCACGTGCGCTGACGAAGGCGTCGCAGTACTCGAGGTAATCGGCGAGGGCACAACCGGTTTGGTTCCAGTATCGGCGCGGCTCCGGGGTGATCCAGGCGACGCGGTGCACGCGGCGGGCCAACTCGGCGAACTGGTCGACGCGCGGGTCGAAGCCATTGCTGCGGGCATCCCCGGCGACCACCACCGAGGTGCGGGGACCGATGAGATCGCCGTGGCGGGCCAACAGATGCGTCAGCATGGTGCCGTAGTCGCTGGTTGCGGCGAGGTCGAGCCCGTCGGCGGCGAGGACCGAGGTGAGGGCGGACTCGCCGTCGCTGCGTCGGAGTTCGTCGGTGACGCGGATCGGGTCGTCGACGAAGGCGATCACCTCGCAGCGGTCGCCGTGCCGATGCAGTGTCTGCGCGAGGCGGAGCAGGAAGCCGGCGACCGGCCGCACCGACAGTGACACGTCGACGAGCAGCAGCAGGCGGACCGGGCCGGGGCGGGTGGTGCGGCGCCAGAGTTCCAGGGGTACACCGTCGGTGGCGACGGCCGAACGCATGGTGCGACGCATGTCGAGGCCACCCCGATCGGTGTGTCGGACGGTGCGCAGTGGCGCGCCGCGCATCCGCTGGATCAGGCGATGGCAGGCGCGGTCGATGTCGGCCTGGTCGGAGGTGACGCGGCGGTCGTCGGGATCGTCGGAATCGGCCGCCGTGGCCTCGCCGAGACGCTGTGAGAGCGCTTCCACGAATGCCTCGAGGGCGCGCTCCAGTTCGGCCCGTTCGCGGTCGTCGAGGCCCTCGGCGCCGTCGGTGCCGTAGGCGCGCCGGGCGTCGTAGGCGTCGAGCGCGGCGAGAATAGCTGCCGCACCGTCGATTCCGAGCGGGGTGCCGTGGACGCGGGTGGCGGTGCCGACGAGTTCGCCGACGGTCGAGGAGTCGGCCTCGTCGACGTCGATGGTGAAGGTGACGCCGCCGGCCACCGACCCGGCATTCTGATCGACGCCGAGTTCCTCGGTGCCCGCCGATACGGTGAAGTCGTTCTCCTCGCGGTGTGCACTCTCGCCGCGGCGTTCGGCGGCGTCGGGGTCGTCGACCATCAGATCACCGATCTCGTCGGTGTGTTCGTCGGCACCGATCCGTCGTGCGGCGCCGGTGAAATCCTCGTCCCACACGATGTCGTCGGGTAGGTCGGCGGCTGCGCCGCGAGGCCGGGGCAGAGGCTCGTCGTCGTCGGGAAGGTCCACGCCGCCGAAGAAGGCGTCGAAGGCGTACTCGAAACCCGCTGTTTCGTAGTCGTATTTGACGCTCACCGAACGCAGGCCGGCCCGCAACCGGTGCGGGTCGGCGCCGCCGATGATGCCGATGACCCGCCGGATCTCGATGACCTCCGCGGGGGACACGTTCACCCCGAAGCGGCGCAGGACCCGGCCGAACAGGACGGCCAGGCGGTCGACGGTGTTCTCCCGCGCCGGGTCGAGGGATGAATGATGGTGTGGGGACGCCATTGTCGCCGACCTCGAGCCTCAGCGCCGGGCGGAACTGCGGGCGCGTCCGGCGCCGAAGGCAGTGGCGGTCACCGAACCTGCGGGACCCGACCCGTCGGTGCCGATCGGTGTGGATCCCGATGATGTTGCCGCGGTGGGGGTGTCGAGTTCGCGCCGAGCGAGATCGAGATCGCTGCCGAACTTGACGAGGAGCGACAGCAACGCACGGTCGAGGACGGCGCCGTCGGCGTCCCGGGTCTCGGAGAGGAACGATGCGGCGCGGGCGGCGTCGATGACCTCGGCGATGGACGGGCTCTTGCGCAGCGGCAGGTCGCGTAGGCGGCGGGCGAGGTCGACGATCTCGGTGATGACCGACTCCTCCACCTCGGGGGCGCGGATGCCGACGATCCGGCATTCCCGCACGGCGTCGGGATAGGCCACCTGGAAATGCAGGCAGCGGCGTTTGAGGGCGGGGGACAGTTCACGAGTATCGTTGGAGGTCAGGATGACCCACGGTGCGGAGCGTGCGGTGAAGGTGCCGAGTTCGGGGACGGTGACCTGCCGTTCGGCGAGCACCTCGAGCATCACCGCCTCCATCGCCTCGTCGGTGCGGTCGACCTCGTCGACGAGCAGGACCGTCGGCGTGGCCGAGCGGATCGCGGCGAGCAGCGGGCGGGCGACGAGGAAATCCTCGGTGTAGACCCCGACCTCGGTGCGGGCCAGCGCCGCCGACGCCGCCGCCAGGCTGGGTTGTTCGGCCAACTCGGCGCCGATGCGGTCACGCAGCATCTGCACATGCAGGAGTTGGCGTGCGTAATCCCATTCGTAGAGGGCGCGTGATTCGTCGAGACCCTCGTAGCATTGCAGGCGGATCAACTCCCGACCCGACGCTGCGGCAAGGGCTTTGGCCAATTCGGTCTTGCCGACGCCGGCCGGCCCCTCGAGCAGCAGCGGCCGGTCGAGCAGGGTGGCCAGGTGGACGACCACGGCGAGGTCGGCGTCGATGAGGTACCCCTGACCGGCCAGCGCGTCGACGACGTCGTCGACGCGCTCGAATTCGGTGGACGGGCCGGGCAGGGCCGAGGGTTCCGACATGGCTCCTCTTCGCGACGGTGCGGTGATCACCAGGGTGTGGGGATCAAAAGTGTTGGGGGAGGAAAGGTGTGGATCGGTCCGGGTGAAGGGTCAGGTCAATGACCTCACCCGGACCGATCCACGTGTCCCGGGAGTTGCTCAGGCTCCCGGGGGTCTCGATACGCCGCGGCCTCGCGTCGCTCGGTCGAGGCTACTCGACCGGCGAGGGTGGAGAGCGCGGCCTGCGAGGGCGGTGTGCTCGAGAGAGACCGCTACCTCAGTAGCTGCCGGTCATCGCGTGGGTGACCATCGGGATGAGCGACTCGACGGTGCATTCGCGCGGGTTGCCCGGCGTGCACCAGTCGTCCATCATGTGCTCGGCGATGGCGCGGATCTGCTTGTCGGAGGTGTCCATGGTGTCGCCGCGGCCCTCGTACTTGCCGGTGTTCATCCGGTTCTTCTCGTAGCTGTTGACGCTGAGCTGGCCGAAGTTGTCCGGGATGCCGAGGTCCTTGGAGAGCCGGATGGCCTCCTCGACCGCGGCGTCGGCGGCCTGCACGGTGGTCATGTTGGTGGTGTCGACGCCGAGCAGCTTGGCGATGTCGGCGTAACGCTCGTAGCGGCTGGGCAGGTTGTACTCCCACACGCGCGGCAGGGCGATGGCGTTGTTGAGGCCGTGGTGGCTGTCGTAGAACGCCGAAACAGCGTGCGAGAGTGAGTGAATGAGTCCGAGGCCGCCGGAGTTGAAGGCCTGCGCGGCGATGTACTGGGCGTGCATCATGCCGGTGCGGGCCTCGAGGTTGCGGGGCTCGTACACAGCAGTGCGCAGGTGATCGCGGATCAGCTCGATGGAGTACTTGGCGTTGCCGAGCGACGGGGCGAAGTCCAGGCGCGAGACGTAGGGCTCGGAGGCGTGCGCCAGGACATCGAAGCCGCAGAAGGCGGTGAAGTGCTCGGGGCAGCTGTAGTACAGCAGCGGGTCGTCCATCGCGAGATCGACGAGGCAGGTGTCGTCGAAGGCGACCCACTTGTGCGGCTTGTTCATGTCGGAGGTGTCGGTGATGACATACGCCCAGGAGGTTTCCGAGCCGGTGCCGGCCGTCGTCGAGACCGCGATGTGCTTGGGGTTCTCCTTGTTGGTGGCCTTGGAGAAGCCCTCGAACTCGTTGATGTTGCGGCCGTCGTGGGCGATCACCATGCGGGCGCCCTTGGCGGCGTCGTGGCTCGAACCGCCGCCGACGGAGATGATGCCGTCGCACTTCTCGCTCTGGTAGAGCGCGGCGGCGTCCATGCAGTTGTAGTCCTTGGGGTTGGACTCGACCTTGTCGTAGAGGACGACGTCGACGCCCTGGTACTCGATCTTGCCCTTGAGTTCTTCGATGATGCCCGAGCCGCGCAGGCCGGTGGTCATCAGCAACACGCGGGTCATGCCGAGATTCTTGGCCTCGACACCGAGCATGTCGTGGGCGCCGACGCCCAGCTTGGCGTTGGGGAAGGGGTGGAAGTCCTTGATGGGGAAGTCCCAGATCTGATTCAGCTCGATGGCCATGAATCCTCAATCTCCTGTGTCGGTACGGGGTGACTCTTCGAGCATGTAGCGGTCGTCACACTTCCCACAAGAACACCTGAACACATACACAGATGATCAGACCGACAGGCGAGGGAGGAACTGTCCGGACGGTCAGGTCGGCGTCGTCAGCCCTTGCGACCTTCCGGAGATCGGGAACTCCCCGTCGTCAGCGTGAAACTTGGGTGACAACAACCGCCGATGTCCGGCGTCGGCGTGACCGATGGGATAGGACTGGAGCAGGGGCCGAGCGAGCGTGGAGGAAGTCATGGACACACGAGGGACGAAGCTGGCGATCATCGGGGCCGGTGCCGTGGGAACCGCCGTGGCGTACGCGTCGCTGATCCGGGGCGTCGCGCGCACGATCGCGCTGATGGACATCAACGAACCGAAGGTGACCGCCGAGGTCCTCGACATGTCGCACGGACTGGAGTTCGTGCCGCGCACCGACATCATCGGCGGCGCCGACATCTCGGTGTGCGCCGACGCCGACGTGGTGGTGTTCACCGCCGGCGCCAAGCAGAAGCCCGGACAGTCGCGACTCGAACTCGCCGAGGCGACAATCGGACTCACCCAGAAGATCATGCCGGGCCTGATCGAGGTGGCCCCCAATGCGATCTACATCATGGTGACCAATCCCGTCGACATCGTCACCTATGCGGCGCTGAAATACAGTGGGCTGCCGCGTAATCAGCTGTTCGGGTCGGGTACCGTGCTCGACTCGTCGCGGCTGCGTTTTCTCATCGCCCAGCATGCCGGGGTGGCGGTGCAGAATGTGCACGCCTACATCGCCGGTGAGCACGGCGACTCCGAGATCCCGCTGTGGAGTTCGGCGTCCATCGGTGGTGTGCCGCTGACCGATTGGCAGCCGCTGCCCGGCTACGACGCGATGGACGAGAAGGTGCGCGCAGAGATCCACCATGAGGTGGTGCACGCCGCGTACAAGATCATCGAGGGCAAGGGCGCCACCAACTATGCCATCGGTCTGGCGGCCACCCGCATCGTCGAGGCGGTCCTCAAGGACGAGCACCGCGTGCTGCCGGTGTCGACGGTGGCCTCGGGGTTCGAGGGACTCGAGGATGTGTGTCTGTCGCTGCCCACGATCGTCGACCGGGCCGGGGCCCAGATGCGGCTGGAGATCGCCATGTCCGAGAGCGAGCGCGAGGGGCTGATGAAATCGGCGGAGACGCTGCGGGCGATGCAGGCGAAGTTCGGGTTGTAGGCGCTGCAGGCCCGACGGTTCGTCTCTGGGGTTGTGGACAACGCCGTCGGGTTGTGGATGACGTCGCCTCGGCGTGGTACCCGGCGCCCGCCGAAATAGTCTGGTCGGTATGCGCGATGACAAGTTGCTCACCCGGATCGCCGGACTGCTGCGCCAGGCGGAGAACACCGACAACCCGCACGAGGCGGAGACCTTCATGGCCGCCGCCCAACGGCTGGCCACCGCGGCCTCGATCGACCTGGCGGTGGCGCGGGCCCACGATCCGGCCGCCCGGGCGAAGGCCACCCCGGTGTCGCGGCAGATCGCCATCGGGGAGCCGGGCAAACGGGGGCTGAAGACCTACGTGCAACTGTTCGTGGCCATCGCGCGCGCCAACGATGTGACCGTCGACGTCGCGGGGAACTCGACGTTCGTGCTGGCCTACGGCTATGCCGCCGACATCGACATGTGCGAGGCGCTCTACACCTCGCTGCTGGTGCAGATGGTGGCGGCCAGCGACGCCTACCTGCGGTCGGGCGAGTATCGCGACGAGGAGTCAGCGCGGATCGTCCGACGGGGAAGCGGATGGCGGGCGCGGCGGGTGGTGGAGCGAAAACCGTTGGCGCCCATCACCGCCCGGCTGAACTTCCAGTCGGCGTTCGCCGAACGGATCGGTAAGCGACTGGCCGCGGCGCGCGACGAGCAGCGTTCCGAAGCGATCGCCGGGGACGCCCCGGAGGTGGCGGGTTCGGCGTCGTCGACGGCGGTGGTGTTGCGTAACAAGGAGATCGAGGTGACCGACTTCTACCGGTCGGAGTCCACCGCACGCGGCACCTGGCGGCCGACGAGTGCGTCGGCGGGCTATTCGGCGGGGGCGCGGCAGGCCGGTGACCGGGCGGGTCGTCGGGCCAAGATCGGCGCCGACCCCCAATTCGGTGCTCCGCGTGGGCAACTCGGTTCGTGACGCGCCGTGGCCCGATTCGGGGCGTGTCGAGTCGGGGACCGGTCAGTTCAGGGCGTGCTCGATGGCGTCCTGGTAGCGGGTCTGCTGCTCGTCGCTCACCGACGCGGGAAAGGTGACGACCACATTGAGGAGTTGGAAGGCGTCGGTGTGCTCACCCGCGTAGAGCTCGGCGCGGCCGGTGCTCTCGAACTGCATCAGGGTGAACTGATCGGTGATCAGGATGCCGCCGCAACCGGCGTCGGAGCAGTCCTGCGCCGAACCGGTGTGACGTCCGGTGACCGGGAGCCCGGCGGCTGCGACGTCGTCGGCGAGGGTGTCGAGGGTGCCCGGCGCCGGGGCGTTGCTCACCGAGGTGGAGTACGACGTGGCGTCGTCAACGGGGTTCTCCGTCATCGCGCAGGCCGTCGGGATCGCGGCGAGGGCGACGAGGACCGCGGCCGTCGCGGCGCGCCTCATTCTGGTCGGATACGTGGTGGGCGTCATCGTCGGCCCCCGTCTCCTTCTCGTGGTGCGTCGTCGGCTCCGCCTGTGATACCGGATCGTGGCGGGGAACCGTCGCCCGCATCGGTGGACGTCGCGGGACGGACCCCGAACGCGATGCTAGCCGCAGAGGGAAAGGGGGTCGGTCGGCCGGTGAAGCGGGAGAGGTGACGGCCCAGGAAACCGTCGTCGGTGACGATGGTGTTCACGACGGTGGCCGAGGCCACCAGGATGCAGGTGTAGAAGAACAACCAACTGATGGTTACGAACACCACACCGAGCGTCCCGTAGTGCCGGGTGGTCTCCGGCATCGTGCGGGGCAGCACGATACGGCTGCCGATGAGATAGATGGTGATGAAGATCGAGGTGAGGACACCGTTGACCGCCAACAGGCGCATCGGCACCTGCGTCGAGACGAGCAGACGGGGGATGATCGTCCACAGCACCGACCAGATGATGACGGCGCCGATGATCTCGAGGATCAGGCCGGTCACCCCGAAGCCGTACCAGGTGCGTCCGACCAGGCTGAACTCGTGTACCGGTGTGATGAGGCCCTGCACGACGACGGCGGCGGGGATGAGGAACAGCACCACCACCCAGCGCCACCAGCTGCGCCAGTTGAGTTTCTCGACCTGCCAGGCGGCCAGGTACATGCGGCCCAGTGCGCGCGAGAGGGAGGTGGCGCCGGCGATCACCATGAGCGCGCCGAACCAGCCGAATGCGCCGAGCCGCTGCGAGGTGTCCACCGGCGGGAGTCCGAGATTCTGCGCGTTCATCCCGAAGCCTTCGAAGGCCTTGTCCAGGAAGCGGCGGCCGATCGGCACCGTCGTCATCAGGATCGCGAACGGCAGTACCGAGGTGAAGGCCTGGGCGGCGAGAGTCATCGCGCGGTCGGTGAGTCCGCTGGTCGCGATGTCGCCGATCATCCGCAGGATCAGTCGGGCGCCGGGCACCTGCAGTCCCCGCTCGTACAGGGCGAGCCCGCGTTGCCGCATGCGTTCGAGCAATGGCAGCGACGGGACGGGGTCCATCGGTGATGATTCCTTTCGCGGGTGTGGCTGTGCAGATCGTAGTGGTCGAGGGCGTCGACGAGGTGTGGCGCGTCGGCGTGGCGCCGATAGCATCGGGCAGGTGAGCGCAGGGAGCCGATTCGATGAGCCCGCGTGATGTGGGGCGCTCTCGGTTGTATGAGGCCGAGGCGTTGGTGCAGCGCATGTTCGATCGGGCCGCGCAGGCCTCGGGCGGGTCGTCGCGGACCGTGCAGATCGCCGGCACCGAACTGACGTTGCCCAGCGAGGCGCTGTTCTCCTCCGCCGAAGCGGTCGGTGATTACGTCGATCGGGTGCTGGCGATGCCTGCGGTGCGGGAGCGATTCCCGCGAGCAGGCATTCCGGTCACCGTGCGCGCCCGCCGCGGACATCGGTCCGCGGAGTACCGCTCCGCGCTTGCCGAGATCGCGATACCGGAGAGTCGTGAAGGGCGTTGGGCGCTCAGGGAATTGGTGGTGCTGCATGAGCTCGCCCATCACCTCGACGACGGTGACGGACCGGCACACGGCCGTGGATTCGTGCTGACGCTGACCGAATTGGTCGGTACCGTTCTCGGGCCGGAAGCGGGATTCGTCTACCGGGTGATCCTGTCGGATTCCGGAGTGGGGTGAGCTGCGGTCTCTGGTGGGATATCCCGAGTGGCCCGCTACCGTGGGCGGCATGGGACTTCCGATCTCCGGTGACGATCTCGTGCTGTCCGGTTCGTTCAATGTGCGCGACGTCGGGGGTTTGCCGACGGCCGACGGCCGGTCGGTCCGGCCCGGGATGCTGCTGCGGTCGGCGCACCTCGGGGACCTCGACGACGACGGTCGGGCGGCGTTGACCGACCTCGGTGTCGACGAGGTGATCGACCTGCGCGCGCCGGCCGAATGCGACGCGGAGGGCTATGACGCGCTGCCCGGGCATGTGCGGGGGCGGTTGTTGCCGTTCGCGGTGGACCGGTCGAGTTTCTCCGCGCGTGGCATGTCCGCCGACGCGGTGCGCGGCCACATGTCCGACATCTACCGTACTTATCCGGGTCTTTCCGGGGCGTCGGCGGCGATCCTCGCCATCGTCGAGTCGATCGCCGACGGACGATCGGTGTTGGTGCACTGCGCGGCCGGCAAGGACCGCACCGGCTGGGCGGTGGCGTCGGTGCTGCGGGCCGCCGGTGTGCCGGAGACGGCGGTTCACGCCGACTATCTCCGCAGCAATGACGCGGTGGATCACCTGCGGCAGATGGTGATTCGCCGACATCCAGATGCCGAATCGATTCCGGTGGACTACCTCGGAGTGCACGTCGACTACCTGCGGTCGGCGGATGCGGCTATGGCCGCGACACACGGTGACACGGCGGGATACCTTGCGGCGTGCGGGATCGGACCGGATCTGATGACACGCTTTGCGGAGCGGTTCGTGGGGTAGGTGGTCGGGTCCAGACCTGTGGGTTGGGTTGTGGTGCGCGCTGTCAACGGAATTCAGGGCGGGAATTCAGGGCGCTGCAACGGGATTGCGCCCCTCGACGGGTTACCAGGTGCCGCCGGAGCAGAAGGTGAGGTAGCTGGGTTTGTCGGGGTCGAGGACGAGGCGTTGCTGCCGGCCGCGGGCCTTGATCAGGTCGGGCACCACCGTCAGATACCGAGGGAAGCTGGCCGCGTAGACGTCGACGCGCAGGCGGTGCCCGGGCTGCAGGACGGCGTCGGTGGGCACGAGATCGACGTCGATGCGGACCGGCTCGTCGGCGGGGACGGGCAGCTTGCGCTTGCGGGAGAGGAAGTGGTGGGCGCCGAGCAGGCTGCCGTCGGAGGCGTAGGTGGACTTCGAGCGGTCCAGCGCGCGATTCGACGACGACAGTGCACCGTTGGTGAGGACCGTCGAAGTGCCATCGGGCGCAACATCATTGACGGTGACCGCCCAGATCGCCTCATGGGCGTTGGTGGCGACGTTGAGGCGCAGGTTCATCGCACCGCTGACCTGAGTGGCCTCGGTGACCGGTGCACTGGTGAACGACAGGCCGCCGCGTTCCTGGAAGCGGGCGTCGAGGGTGAAGCGGTCACCGAACACCATCGACGCGCCTGCGGTCACCTGGGTCATGTCGCGTGAGACCAGTCCACGCAGGTCCGGTTGTACGTGCAGCGACGAAACGCCGTGTGCGGGAGTTGAACTCAACGATCCGTCGTGGACGGCGTGGGAGGCGGTGTCGGTTGACTCCTCGGTGAGGAAAAGCTTCACCGGTCGCACCCCGGTGCGCGGGAAAGCGGTTCCGGCGGTCCAGGATCCGCCTTGCTGCAGCATGGTGACAGGGCCGTAGAACTCGATGCCGTTGCGGTGGCCCTTGAGCCACCGGTCGAACCACGCGCGTTCGAGGACGTCGAGCCGTGGTGGGGCCGACGCGCCGCCCTGGCCGGTGCCGACGTCGAAGTGGTAGCCGTCGCCGACCAGCATCTGCTTGCGCCCGGGTTCCAGCGTCATACGCTCGTAGATGCCGGTGGCGCTGCGTCCGAACAGGTCGTGCCAGCCGCCGACGGTGAATGTCGGGGCGTCGATGCGGTCGACCTGGGGGTCTCGTTCGTCGAAGTAGGGGTCGTCGAAGATGCGGTCGTCGCGGGCGGTGAGGAATCCCCAGAGCAGAGAGGGGATTTCGGTTGCCGGCGAGGCGATGCGATCGCGCAGCAACTTCAGCGAATCGCCACGGAGGACGTCACGCAGGGTGGTCGACGGATTGGGTACCCACTTGAGGATGTTGACCACCGACAACCACAGCGGGATGAACGCCGACGGCATGCCACCGGTGATGTAGATGTCGCGGACGATGTCGTCGCAGCCCTCGACGGCGAAGACGGCGCCGAGTTCGGCGGGACGTTTGTCGGCGGCCTGTAGCGAGTTGATCGCCGAATACGACCAGCCGGCCAATCCGACTTTGCCGTTGCACCAGTCCTGTTCGGCGGCCCAGGAGATGACCTCGACGGAGTCCTGCTGTTCGCGTTGGCCGAGGATCTGCCACTTGCCCTCGCTGGCGCCGGTGCCGCGGACGTCGACGATCACCTGCACGTATCCGCTCTGTACCAGGGAGCGGTTGATGCCGAAGACGTCGAGGATGCCGCCGGCGAGGGTGCCGGTGAGCCGGGTCAGTCCGGCCAGGGCGGTGCCGGTGGCGTCGATGGACGCCGACGCCGACCGCAGCGCCTTGCCCAGTGCCGGGGCGTGGGTGGTGGTGTCGATGAGGTCGACCGCCGCCCGGTTGTACGGGTTGATGTTGACGACGGCCGGATAGGGGGTCAGGACGGTCTGGCCGAAGCGGTTGGCGGGGCGAACGACGGTGGCGCGCAGGCGGGTGCCGTCGCTCATGGTGATCGCGACGTCGCGGTCGATGACCACGCGCGGGTAGGTCTGCTCGCCGTCGACGGCCTCGCGCCAGCGGATCCCGTCGGCGCCGCCGGTGGGATCGCCGAGGGGCAGTGTGCCGAAGTGTGGGGCACCGACCGGCGTCGCGCGCTGCGGCGTCGCACGGGGAATCGAACTGGTGTCCAGCTGGTACGTCATGGCGCTTCACCCTGCCTGGGATGCCCGACGGCGTGGACGCCGCCTCGCACACCCCCTCGTGTCCGCGGAAGCGAGTGAAACTGGTTTTACACTTTGTGTCGCACATCACTTCCGACCGCCGACGATAGTGCATGGCAGGTATCGGATAGGCAACCAGGTCGGACGCATTTGTGTCACGGAGGTAAAAGGCCAGGTCACAGCTTGGCGTTTGGGGGCAAAACCGTCCAGTTGGACAGGTGGGCTGGTCGGATGGATGACGGCTCGGGCGGCCTGGTGCCCGGTCCCGCGCACTCATTCACTTCCCGCGCACTCATCTCGCAACGCGGGAAGTGAATGGTTGCGCGGGAAGGTTCGCGCCGGAACTCCGGTGGGAGCCTGCGCCCACGGATTTGGTTGTCGACCCCTGCTCCGGTACCGTTATTCCTCGGTGTGACGCGCAATGCCGCGTCGTATCGGTTCAACCAGAGACCGTTGGTCATCGGGAGTGATCCCGATCGAAGGACGACGAAAGTCGGCGGCCCACGCAGGGAGAACGAGGAACAACCGAAGATCACGCCCCTGTGGCGAGCTTCTGAGTGTGACGCCCCGTGCCTTTCTGTGTGCCGGGGCGTTTGTCGTCTCTCGGGTCATCCCGACCTCGGTCCTCTGCCTTGAACCCTGACCAAACTCAACTCGAGTGATGAGGAAGGAGGCGAAGTATGGCCAAGTCCGACAAGGTTTCTGCAGTTGCAGAGATCGCCGAGCAGTTCGAGGGCGCCACGGCTGCAGTCGTCACGGAGTACCGTGGCCTGTCCGTCAGCCAGATCACCGCACTGCGTCGTTCCCTCGGTGAGGGTGCAACCTACTCCGTCGCCAAGAACACCCTGGTGAAGCGTGCCGCCGAGAAGGCGGGCGTGGAAGGGCTCGACGAGCTGTTCACCGGTCCGACCGCGATCGCCTTCATCGAAGGCGAGCCGGTGGTGGCCGCGAAGGCGATCAAGACGTTCGCCAAGGACAACAAGGCTCTCGTCATCAAGGGCGGGTTCATGGACGGCCGTGCGCTGTCCGTGGCCGAGATCGAACAGATCGCCGACCTTGAGACCCGTGAGGTCCTGTTGGCCAAGCTCGCCGGTGCCATGAAGGGCAACTTGGCAAAGGCTGCCGGCCTGTTCAACCAGCCGGCATCGCAGGTGGCGCGCCTCGCCGCGGCCCTGCAGGAGAAGCAGCAGCAAGAAGCCGGCGAGTAATACCCCACTCGCCACTGCAAGAACCATTCCCGCTCCGCGGGAGACACACCCCATCCCGGTCGGGATGACTTACCCCCGAACCGGGGACAGACAGGAAGGACGCCACCATGGCGAAGCTCACCGCTGACGAGCTCATCGATCAGTTCAAGGAACTGACCCTGCTGGAGCTCAGCGATTTCGTGAAGAAGTTCGAAGAGGTCTTCGAGGTCACCGCGGCTGCTCCGGTCGCCGTTGCGGCTGCCGGTGCTCCGGCTGCCGGCGGTGCCGCCGAGGCTGCTGCCGAGCAGGACGAGTTCGACGTCGTCCTCGAGGCTGCCGGCGACAAGAAGATCCAGGTCATCAAGGTCGTGCGCGAGGTTGTCTCGGGCCTGGGCCTGAAGGAAGCCAAGGACCTCGTCGAGGGTGCTCCGAAGGCGATCCTGGAGAAGGTCGACAAGGACGCCGCCGAGGCTGCCAAGGCCAAGCTCGAAGAGGCCGGCGCCAAGGTCTCCGTCAAGTGATTCCCGGCGCTTCGGCGCCTGTGGGTCACCGCGCTTACGCGCGTGCCTGACACATACCCGCGAAACCCGGGACAGCGAGTCTGTCCCGGGTTTCGTGCTGTCTGAGGACGCCGTCGGCGTCGAACTGAGCGCCGTCGGTGAGTAGGCGGGCGCCGTCAACGACGAACAGGGCGCCGTCAACGACGGGGTGAGCGCCGTCGGTGAGTAGGCGGGCGCCGTCAACGACGAACAGGGCGCCGTCAACGACGACCAGGGCGCCGTCAACGACGAACAGGGCGCTGTCAACGACGGGGTGAGCGCTGTCAACGACGAACAGGGCGCTGTCAACGTCGTGGCGGGCGCTGTCAACGACAACGGCCTGACGCGGCCGAGGGAACCGGCGAACCGGCGTCGCACCCTCGCCGACTAGTATTTCCGCGCGTGACTGCAGTGCTGCCCCGTCGGGCGTTCACGGCCATCAACATCATCGGGGCCGTCGTCCTGTTCCTCGGGGTGTGCCGGGTGTTCGGACAGCCGTGGCTGGTGCATCTGGGACCCACCAAGTTCTGGGGACCGCCGGTCGATCTGCAGATCTATCGGTACGGCGGCCAGTTCCTCTTCCACGGGCAGCACCTGTACGACGGGCCGATGCCGCAGGCCAACGATTCCATCCTGCCGTTCACCTATCCGCCGTTCGCGGCGCTGGCCTTCGTGCCGATGAGTTGGCTGCCGGTGCGGGTGCTGTCGGTGATCTTCCTCGTCATCGGGTGCCTGTTGACGTTCTGGCTGATCCGGGTGCTGCTGCGCCGCGTCGGGTGCGGTGACCTCCCGATCGGCTGGACGCTGCTGCTGACGGGTATCGCCTACGAGCTCGAGCCGGTTCGGATCACGCTGGATCTGGGACAGATCAACCTGATCCTGGCCGGCCTCGTCATCGCCGACACCCTGTGGGATCGGCGACCCGCCTGGGCCGAGCCCTACCGCGGACTCCTCGTCGGCATCGCCGCGGCGATCAAGATGACCCCCGCGGTCGTCATCATCTACTTCATCGCGCGTCGGCAGTGGCGGGCCGCGATCAACGTCGGGGTGGGATTCGTCGTCGCGACCGGCATCGCGTGGGCGATCGTCCCGTCGGATTCGCTGAAGTACTGGACGTCGACGGTGTTCGACCCGGACCGCATCGGCGGGCTGGCCTTCGTCTACAACCAGGGCATCGCCGGCGTGCTGGCCCGGATGGGGATGTCGGACAGCCAACGTTCGCACTGGTGGCTGCCGCTGTGTGCGATCGCGGGGCTCTACTGTCTGGTGCTCGCGTGGCATCTGGCCAAGCGCCGCGAGTACGAACTGTGTTTCCTGGCCGCCTGGGCGGTGGCGTTGCTGGCCACCCCGGCCGCCTGGATTCACCACTGGGTGCTGACCAGCGTGTACATCCTGGTGTTCCTCGTCGTCGGCGTACGGGCCTTGCGAGCGCTGCGGGAGCCGCAGAACGACGAGCCGCTACCCGATGCCCCGCCGACCATTGCCGGGGTCTCGTCGAAAACCGTCGCGTGGGTGTTCATCACGCTCGGCGTGCTGGGTCTGGTGGCGCAACTGCCCGGCCCGTCGTTGTTCCTGCCGAGCGCACAGCTCAACGAACTGCGCTGGGGATGGTGGGAGAACATCTACGGCAACTCGTCGTTGATCTGGCTGCTCCTCGTTCTGGTGATCTCCTGGTGGCTGCCGTTCGCCCGGGTCCGGGAGATCTGGGAGGGATCGGGCACGAGAGAGGCGCGGCTCACGTCGCCGCCACAGATGGAACCGGGCCCACTTTCCGGATCCGATTCGATCCGCTAATGTCATCGCCCGAGGGATAAGTTACCGAGAGGTAGATTCCCTCACGTTCCGCGCTGGAGAGGGTTCGACAACAGTGTGGTGGGTCGTGAACTGTCAGTCCGTTAGAGTGACCCCAACCACAAATGTCGCCGGCGAGTGTCACTTCGCACGAAGTGTCACTGGGGGCAGTGATCGTCTGGAGGAATGCAGTGGGTGTTGAGGTCAGTGTCGAGGGACTCACTAAGTCGTTCGGTTCTCAGAACATTTGGCGTGATGTGACGTTGACCTTGCCGGAAGGCGAGGTCAGTGCGTTGCTGGGGCCGTCGGGTACCGGTAAGTCGGTGTTTCTGAAGACGTTGATCGGTCTGCTGCATCCCGAGCAGGGGTCGGTGATCATCGACGGCACCGACATCACCCAGTGTTCGGCCAAAGAGCTGTATGAGATCCGCAAGCTGTTCGGTGTGCTGTTCCAGGACGGTGCGCTGTTCGGTTCGATGAGCCTGTTCGACAACATCGCGTTCCCGCTTCGTGAGCACACGAAGAAGAAGGAGAACGAGGTCCGCGACATCGTGATGGAGAAGATCGACCTGGTCGGTCTGGCCGGTGCCGAGGACAAGCTGCCCGGTGAGATCTCTGGTGGTATGCGCAAGCGTGCCGGCCTGGCCCGCGCGCTGGTGCTGGACCCGCAGATCATCCTGTGCGACGAGCCGGACTCGGGTCTGGACCCGGTGCGTACCGCCTACATCTCGCAGTTGCTGATCGACATCAACTCCCAGATCGACGCGACGATCCTGATCGTGACGCACAACATCAACATCGCCCGCACCATCCCGGACAACATCGGCATGCTCTTCCGTAAGGAGCTGGTGATGTTCGGTCCGCGTGAGCAGTTGCTCACCTCGGACCAGCCGGTGGTCAAGCAGTTCCTTTCCGGTGACCGCTTCGGTCCGATCGGCATGTCCGAGGAGAAGGACGAGGCGGTCCAGAAGCAGGAAGAGGCCATGCAGGCGGCCGGTATCGGCGGCGGCGGTACCAAGGACGACTTCTCCGAGATCATCCCGCAGGTGCAGCCCAATCCCGGTATGCCCGAACGCAAGGCGGTGGCCCGTCATCGTGAGCGGGTGCTCGAACTGCTGCCGTCGCTGCCGGAGAACGCCCAACGCGCGATCCGCGAATCGATGGCCAAGGAGGACGATGTCCGCGCCGCCAACGACGCCCACGCCCGCGAACAGGGACAGGGACAGGGCGCCGCGCAGGGTTCCGGCGGCGAATGGACGCCCGCGGCCGGCGGTGTCGCCGTCGCCGACGCCCCGACCGACGTTTATCAGCGCGAGGAACAGAACTTCGCACAGCAATACCCCGGTGACGAGACCGACACCTACGACTTCGGCGGCAACGACGCTCCCACCCAGCAGTGGGACGTGCCGCCAGCGGAGCAGGCGACCCAACAGGTCGACACCACCAAGACGCCGAAACACGGCGGCGGGCGGAGTTAACAGAGAATGGCCAATGCCACCACGCGTGGCGCGGACAAGATCGCCGCAGCCGGAACGAGTGCTCTGGCCCAGACGGGCAACATCGTTCAGCTGTTCGTGGATGTCGCGCGCCAGACCTTCGTCCGGCCCTTCCAGTTCCGGGAATTCATCCAGCAGGCCTGGTTCATCGCCAGCGTGACGATCCTGCCGACGGCGCTCATCGCGATCCCGTTCGGCGCGATCGTGTCGCTGCAGACCGGGTCGTTGATCAAGCAGCTCGGCGCCGAGTCGTACACCGGCGCCGCCAGCGTGCTCGTGGTGATCCAGCAGGGATCGCCGCTGGTGACCTCACTGCTGGTGGCCGGTGCGGCCGGGTCGGCGGTTGCCGCCGACCTGGGCTCGCGAACCATCCGTGAGGAGATCGACGCGATGGAGGTGCTGGGCATCAACCCGATCCAGCGCCTGGTGGTGCCGCGGGTGCTGGCCATGGTGCTGGTGGCGATCCTGCTCAACGGTCTGGTCGCGGTCGTCGGCATCGGCGGTGGCTACTTCTTCAACGTCGTCGTCCAGGGTGGTACGCCCGGCGCCTACCTCGCTTCGTTCGGTGCGTTGGCGCAGCTCGCCGACCTGTGGATCTCGACGGTCAAGGCCGCGATCTTCGGTGTCATCGCCGGTGTCATCGCCGCCTACAAGGGACTCAACCCGAAGGGTGGTCCGAAGGGCGTCGGTGACGCGGTCAACCAGAGCGTCGTCATCACGTTCCTGCTGCTGTTCCTCGCCAACCTGATCATCACGGCGGTCTACCTGCAGATCGTCCCGCCGAAGGGGAGCTAGCAGTGGCCAACAGCGGCGTGACCATCGCCAAGAGCCGCCCGGAGTACTATCTCTACGAGGCCAAGAAGATCGCGGGTAAACCGCTGAAGATCCTCGACGGCGCCGGCGACCAGATGTCCTTCTACGGCCGCACCCTGGTGTGGATCCCGCGAACGCTGGTGCATTACACCCGTGAGGTGCTGCGGCTGCTGGCCGAGGTGGCCTTCGGCTCCGGTGGACTCGCCGTCATCGGCGGCACCGTCGGCGTGATGGTGCTGATGTCGGGGTTCACCGGCGTCGTCGTCGGCCTGCAGGGCTATGCGGCCCTCGACCAGATCGGGTCGCAGGCACTCACCGGATTCCTCTCGGCGTACGTCAACACCCGCGAGGTGGCGCCGCTGGTGGCGGCCCTGGCGTTGTCGGCGACGGTCGGCTGCGGTTTCACCGCGCAGCTCGGCGCCATGCGCATCTCCGAGGAGATCGACGCGCTGGAATCGATGGCGGTGCCGTCGATCCCGTTCCTGGTGTCGAGCCGGGTGATCGCCGGGTTCATCGCCGTCATCCCGCTCTATGTGCTGGGCCTGCTGTCGGCGTATCTGGCCTCCCGCGTCATCACGACGGTGTTCAACGGGCAGTCCGGTGGCTCCTATGACCACTACTTCAATCTGTTCCTACCGCCCGCGGACGTGCTGTGGTCCTTCGGTAAGGTCCTGATCTTCGCGTTCGTGATCATCCTGGTGCACTGCTACTACGGCTACTACGCCAGCGGTGGCCCCGCCGGTGTGGGTGTGGCCGTCGGACACGCCGTGCGTGCCGCACTGGTGTTGATCGCGGTGCTCGACTTCTTCCTCGGTCTGGCGATCTGGGGAACCACGACGACCGTCAGAGTGGGGGGTTAGCCGAGATGGCGACGCTGCGCCGCCGTCTTCTCGGCATCGCATTCCTGGTCGTGGTCGCACTGTTCTTCACGGTGACGATCATGAAGTTCAACAAGACGTTCACCGACTTCACCACGGTGACCCTCAAGACCGACGCGGTCGGCAACGCACTGCCGGCCAACGCCGACGTCAAGGCACGTGGCGTGGTCGTCGGCGAGGTGCGTTCGGTCGACCCCGCTGCCGACGGCAGCGTCAACGTGGAGCTGGGCCTGAACCCGGACATGGCCGATCAGATCCCGGCCACCACCACCGCGCGCATCCTGCCCAAGACGCTGTTCGGTGAGCGGTATGTGGACCTGCAGGTGCCGACGACGACCGGCGGTCCGACGCTGACCAACGGCGACACGATCGAGACCGACTCCTCCGGCAACGCCAAGGAACTGCAGGATCTGTTCGACAAACTGTTGCCGGTGCTCGACGCGATCCCGCCGCAGGACCTCAACGTCACCCTGACCTCGCTGTCGCAGGCGCTCGCGGGGCGTGGCGAGAAGCTCGGCGCCACCGTCGAAGACCTCAACACCGTGTTCGCCGGGATCAACCGGAATCTCCCGGCGCTGGAGGGCACGATCCAGGGACTCGCATCCTTCTCGCAGACCTACTCCGAGGCGTTACCCGACGTCATCGACGCGCTCGACAGTTTCCGGACCACGTCGAACACCATCGTCGAACGCCAGGGTGACCTGCGTACGTTGATCGCCACCCTCGGCGTCGCCGCCACCGACACCACCGGCTGGCTGCAGCGCAACGGCAACAACGTGGTGGACCTCTTCGTCGACTCGGAGCAGTTGCTGACCGGCCTGGCCAAGCAGTCACCGACGTTCGTCTGCACATTCCACAACTTCGCGACGCTGGTCCCGGAGTCCCGCAAGATCGTCGGTGCCGACACCGACAATCCGGGTGTGCGTGTGAACCTGCAGTTCGTGAATCCGCGTGGCCGATATCTGCCCAACCAGGACGAGCCGCGGTTCTTCGACACCGATCCGCCCGCGGTCTGCTACGAACCGGCGACCAATGGCCGTCCGTTCCCGCAGTACCCCGGCGGCGGACTGGCCGACGGCTCCTACCAGCCGCCGTCCCGGAATGCGGGTCCCCGTAACGTGCCGACGCTGCCGCAACCGCAGTTCACCACCACCCCGGTGGGCGTCATCCATCAGTCGGCCTTCGACGACCCGGATTTCCGTACCCAGCTCAAGCTCATCTACGGCAGCGCCACCGGCACCCGTCCGGCGGACGTGCCGACCTGGGTCGCTATGCTCGGTGGCTCGGCGCTGGCCGGTGCGGAGGTGCACATCCAGTGAAGTCTCTCGTGGGACCGCTGATCAAACTGATCACCTTCGCGGTCGTCACCGTCGTCGCCACCAGCCTGCTGGCGCTGACCATCGCCAATGCCGGCGGTGACGGCGACAGCAAGTACAACGCCGTCTTCACCGACGCCGCCCTGCTCAACAAGGGCGACGACGTGCGCATCGCCGGTGTGCGCGTCGGCCAGGTCACCGATGTGGCGGTGTACGACCAGAACAAGGCCATGGTCAAGTTCAACGTCAACCGCTCGTTGCCGGCCGGAACCCAGCTCTACATCCGGTACCGCAACCTCACCGGTCTGCGGTATCTGGCGCTCGAGCGCGGAGCCGGCGACGCCGATGACACGGTGTCGCCCGGATTCACCTTCGGTACCGACCCGCAGGTCCGCGACACGCATCCGGCGGTGAACCTCACCGAACTGTTCAACGGGTTCAAGCCGTTGTTCCGGCAGCTCTCGGCGGAGGACGTGAACACCCTGTCCGACGAGATCATCAAGATCTTCCAGGGCGAGAGCGGCAACATCTCCAGCCTCATCTCGTCCACCTCGTCGCTGACCAATTCGCTGGCCGACCGCGACAAGGTGATCGGTGATCTGATCGTCAACCTCACCAAGGTGCTCGACACGGTGAACAAGAACGACGAGAACTTCACCTCGCTGCTCGACAACACCGAGCAGCTGGTGACAGGCCTTGCGGCGCAACGTGGTTCGGTGGGATCGGCCATCGCGTCGGTGTCCAACCTGACGACGGTGACCGCGTCGATCCTGTCGCAGTCGCGACCGGCCATCCAGGGTGACATCGCCGGACTGAAATCGCTGGCCGATCAGATCAACGCCCGCAGCGACGACGTCAACCAGTTGCTCACCAACCTGCCGGTGAAGCTGCAGAAGATCGGGCGCGCGGCCACCTTCGGATCGTGGTTCCAGTTCTATCTGTGCGGCATCGACGTGGTGGCCGGCAACGGCAAGTCGACCCTGCTCACGCAGCCGGTGGTACCGCTGCCCGACATCAACCATGTGCTCTACACCAGCGCGGCGACCCGTTGCTGGAAAGACGGACAGCCCGGGGGGTGATGAGAGATGACCGAGCATGACAACACCGCGGCAGACGGCTCCCAGGGGGCCGAGTCCGCGCCGGCACCGAAGCAGAACACGCATCCGCATCGTCGATTCGGGGGTCATCGCAGCCCCGTGTCGATCGGCGGGATCGGTATCGCGATCCTGCTCATGGTGGCGATCTCGGCGTTCTATCTGACGTCGTTGCCGCTGGTCGGTCAGGCCGCCATCTACACGGCAAAGTTCACCGAGGCCGCCGGGCTCAAATCCGGCAACGAGGTGCGGGTGGCCGGCGTGAAGGTCGGCGAGGTCACCGACGTGGCCCTCGACGGCAACCGCGTCGACGTCCGCTTCCGCGTGTCCAACACCTGGATCGGCAACCAGACGCAGGCGTCCATCCAGATCAAGACGGTGCTCGGGCAGAAGTACCTCGCGCTCAACCCGCGCGGCAGCGAGCTCGCCGATCCGGGTGTGCCGTTGACCGACACGGTCAGCCCGTATGACGTCATCGAGGCGTTCTCCGATGCGACCACCCAGATCGAGGATCTCGACACCGATCAGTTGGCGACGTCGATGTCGACGCTGTCGGAGGCCTTCTCCGGCACCGCCGGCGACATGGGGCCGGCACTCGACGGCATCTCGCGGCTGTCCAACACCATCGCCAGCCGCGATCAGCAGGTGCAGAAGTTGCTCGCCGCGACCAAGGACACCTCCAAGATCCTCGCCGACCGCAACGAGACCTTCGTCAGGCTCATCGCCGGCGCCGGTCAGTTGCTCGACGAACTGAACAACCGGCAGAAGAACATCTCCGCGCTGCTGGCCAGTACGACGAGTCTGTCGACGGCACTGACCGGCATCGTGCGTGACAACGAGCAGCAGATCGGCCCGGCACTCGATGCGCTCAAGGGCGTCAACGAACTGCTGACCAAGCAGAACGCGAACCTGCGGGCGGCGATCACCAACATGGCGCCGTTCTACCGGCTCTACGCCAACGTGCTCGGCAACGGCCGCTGGTTCGAGTCGGTGGTCACCAACCTGCTGCCGCCGGCATTGCCGCAGCAGAACACGACGCGACTGCCCAACAAGCAGGTGCTGCAGAACAACGGTGGAACGGAGGCAACCGGATGATGTCGGCCGCTCCCGATCTCACCACCACGGCCGGACCCGGTCGCTGGTTCACCCCACGTCACATCGTCTACATCATCTTCGGCGTGATCATCGCGATGATCGTCGCCGGAGTGCTGTGGTGGCTGTTCTCGGCCATCGGCACCACCAAGGTCACCGCGACCTTCGCGCGGTCGGTCGGCATCTACGAGGGTTCCGATGTCCGGGTCCTCGGCGTGGCCGTCGGCAAGGTCGACTCCGTCGAACCGGACGGCGACAACGTGAAGGTGACGATGACTGTCGACCGCGGCGTCGACCTGCCCGCCGACGTGAAGGCCGTGCAGATCATCCCGTCGGTGGTCGCCGACCGGTATGTGCAGCTCACCCCCGCCTACTCGGGCGGCCCGAAGGCCGGCAACGACATCACGCTCTCGCGGGATCAGACGATGGTCCCCGTCGAGATCGACCAGGTGTATGCCAGCGTCCAGAAGCTGTCGGAGGCACTCGGCCCGGACGGCGCGAACTCCGACGGCGCGGTCACCGAGGTGATCCGCACCGGCGCGGCGAACCTCGACGGCAACGGCGACAAGCTCGGCTCTGCCATCGAGAACCTGTCCAAGGCGAGCACCACGCTGTCGGATTCCAGCGGCGACCTGTTCGACACGATCACGAATCTGAACACCTTCGTCGGGGCGTTGCGGGAGAACGACGCGCAGGTGCGTCAGTTCAACTCTCAGATGGCCGACTTCAACAGCTTCCTGGCCGGCGAACGTCAACAACTCGCGACCGCCCTGAACAAGCTGTCCTACGCCCTCGGTGACGTGGCGACGTTCGTGCAGGACAACCGGGAGCAGATCGGTCAGACGCTGAAGGATCTGCAGCCGACCACACAGGCCCTGCTCGATACGAAGACTTCGCTGAAGGAGGTGCTGACGGTGCTGCCGCTGACGATCAACAACCTGATCAACGCCTACGACGCCGAGTCCGGCACGCTCGCCATGCGATTGACGATCCCGGATCTGCAGAATCTGCTCGCCCCGCAGTGCAAGTTCCTCGACCTGGGGCAGCTGTTGCCGGGTAACCCGGCGGCGACGCAGTTCAGTGACACTCTTGCCCCGTTGATCAACCAGTGCGTCAACATCGCCGACCAGATCAACGACAACGTGCTCACCCCGATCCTGCCGGTGCTGCCGTTCGGGATCATGAGCAATGGCAAGCTGCAGCAGTACCCGGTGCCGGGCACGGTTCCCGGTACGCCCGATCGCAATCTCAATCCGGGGCCGGCCTCGACCTCGACAGCCCCGACGCCTGCGACCTCGACCGCTCCGAGCACCCGGAACGGGGGGAACTGAGATGGCGAGTGTGCAATCGATTCGGAAACCCCTGCGATTCAGGGGTATCCGTGCCCGGATGGTGTGGACGTTCACCGCGCTCACCATGGTGGTGCTGGTGGCCGGATGTGGCAGCAACGGGATCCAGTCGATCCCGCTGCCCGGCGGCGTCGACGTGGGTGACAATCCGCGCACCTACACGATTCAGTTCAGCGACATCCTGGATCTGGTGCCGCAGTCGGCGGTGAAACAGAACGGCATCGCCGTCGGCCGCGTCACGAGCATCGAGGTGCCCGACAATCAGTGGTATGCGCTGGTCACCGTCAAGGTGAAGAACGAGGTCGACCTGTCCGATGAGGCGCGGGCCGCGGTGCAGCAGACCTCGCTGCTCGGTGAGAAGTTCGTGTCGCTCGAGGATCCGGCGCAGGACACCTCGGCGCCGCGTCAGGGTTCGGATCAGCCGATCCCGCTGGACCGCACCCGCACCGCCACCGACATCGAGCAGGTGCTCGGCGCGCTGTCGATGCTGCTCAACGGTGGCGGCCTCAATCAGCTGCAACCGATCGTCACCGAACTGAACAAGGCGTTCGAGGGCCGGACCAATCAGTGGAGGGGTCTGCTGGACAACGCGTCGACGCTGATCGCCTCCCTGAACCGGCAACGCGACGACATCATCACCGCGATCGACGGACTCGACAAGTTGTCGTCACGGGCCGCGGCGCAGACCGACCAGATCGACCGGATCCTCAAGGAACTCCCGGCCGGTGTGGCGGTGCTCGAGGAGCAGCGTCCGCAGTTCGTGGATCTGCTCACCAAGCTCGACAAGCTCGGCGAGGTCGGCACCGATGTGCTCGGCCGCGCGCGTGAGGAGATCGTCACCGACCTCAAGGCGTTACGTCCGGTGCTGACCGAATTGTCCAAGGCCGCACCGGATCTGATCACCGCGGCACCGCTGATGCTGACGCATCCGTTCCCGGATTCGTTGCTGCCCGCGGTGCACGGCGATTCGACCAACCTGTTCATGACGCTGGATCTGCGCACGCTCAACCAACTCGAGGCGCTCGGCGTCGGCCAGGGCAACCCGGTCTACTCGCCGCCGAAGCGTCACCAGGTGCCGGTCAACAGCGCCAACCCGTACTACAACGGCAACGGTCCGCGGTATGGGTGGCCGACGATCACGTTGCTGCCCCCGTCGAGCAATTCCCGGCCCGGGCCGAACACACCGCCGTCGGGTGGCACCTATCCGGCCACCTACGCCCCGGTGCCGGCCCAGGGGCAGGGCATTCTCGACAAGACACTGGCGTCGATGGGGGTGAGTTCATGATCAGCAGACTTGTAAAGATTCAGTTGATCGCCTTCACCGTCGTCGGCATCCTCGCGATCGTCTATGTCGGTGCCAAGTACGCACGCCTGGACAAGCTCGTCGGCGTGGGCACCTACACGGTGACCGCCGAGATGAAGCAGTCCGGTGGCATCTTCACCAACGCCGAGGTCACCTACATGGGTATCCCGGCCGGTCGGGTCGGTGCGATGACACTGACGCAGACCGGCGTGAACGTCACCCTCGAGATGGATTCCGACGGCCCGGACATCCCGGCGTCGGCGGTTGCGGTGGTGGCCGAACGGTCGGCGATCGGTGAGCAGTTCATCGATCTGCAGCCGTCCGGTTCGGCGTCGGGTCCGTACCTGCAGGACGGGTCGACGATCGAGCCGGACAAGGTGTCGATCCCGGCGCCGCTGGAAGATGTGGTGGCCTCGGCGGTCAACTTCACCGACTCGATTCCGGTGGACGATCTGCACACCGTCATCGTCGAACTCGGCAAGGCGTTCAACGGGCAGAGCGACAACCTGACGCGGTTGGTCGACTCGTTGAACACCCTGGCCAAGGCGGGTGCGGACAATCTCAGTGACACCATCTCGCTGATCCAGAGTTCCGATGTGGTGCTGTCCACCCAGGCGGCGCAGTCCGACGAGATCCTGACGTGGTCACGCAACCTGAACCTGGTCACCGCGACGCTGGCGTCGGCGGATCCGGATGTCCGCCGGCTGCTCACCAATGGCATCGCGTCGGCGACGCAGCTCTCGGAGTTGATCCAGCGCAACGGCAACGATCTGGGCAAGGTTGTCGGGGATCTGGCCGGGGTGGCCCGCGAGATCCAGCCGGCCACCTTCATGACGTCGGGGACCTTCGCGATGCTCTCGGCATTGTCGGCGGGCAGCCACACCCCGGCACCGGGTGATGGTCAGATCCACTTCGGCGTCGTGCTGGAGACCAACAACCCGCCGGCGTGCACCAAGGGTTATGAGAGCACGAACGAGATGATCAAGAAGATCAAGGAGAAGGACCCCACCTTCGACATCCGCTACGACGACTTCCCGTTCAACACGAACGCGTCGTGTGACGTGCCGTTCGGCAATCCGACCGGTGTGCGCAGCGCGCAGCGCGTCGAGTACGCGAATCCGGACACCGTCCAGCCGTGGGACTCCACGCCGAAGAAGGATCCGGACAAGCTGAACCTCAATCCGCTGGCCACCCAGCTCGCCTATCTGTTGGGTGTGCGTCCGGTGAAGCCGGGTGGATTCGGCTACGGCGTGGGCGGGTGACGCGGCGGCAGGGGAGCGGTTGGCGTGATTGGCAACCTCTCAGGTCCGATCGTTACAGTGACGCGCGATGACGACGAAGGATGATGTTCTGATCCGCAAGGTCGCAGCCGTTGTCGCGGTGCTCGCGGTGATCGCAGCGCTGGGATGCGTTGCGTACTACGGGTACCGGGCATACCAGGTGTATGCGGTGGAGAACCCGGCGCAGCAGGCCCGCGACGACGCCACCGGCGCCGCCGAGCAGGCGATGCTCAATGTGACGACGATCGACCCGAAAAACATGAATGCGTTCAACCAGCGGCTGCAGGCCAGCTTCGCCGGCGACGCGCTCGAGCAGGTTCGCCAGCAGGTCGTCGCGACGCTGGACCCGCAATTGCAGTCCGCCGGTGACCAGGTCGGTTCGACGACGTCACGGGTGGTGCGCTCGGCTCCCACCGAGGTGAGCGCCGACGACGGCACCGCGCAGATCTTGGTGTACCTCGCCGTCACCGGCAAGATGCCCGGTCAGGCCACCGAGACGCCCAGCACGATGGGCTTCCTGGTCGGCATGCAAAAGTTCGGCGACACCTGGAAGGCCGTCAAGGTGAGCCCGCTCGACGGCATCTCCTACGCCGACGACGGTTCGACCAGCGCTGCTCCCACCGAGTCGGCGGCCACACCCGCCCCGACCCAGGCTCCGGCAGGTGGTAACTGATGGCCCGCAAACCGCAGCAACGACGCCCCGGCTACCGGCCCAAGGTCGCCGGCTCACAACGCCCCGTCGACACCGTCCCCGAGGTCACTGACGGCGCCCAGCCTGACGTTGACAGCGCTCAAGACACCGTTGACAGCGCTCCCGAGGTCGTTGACAGCGCTAAAGACACCGTTGACAGCGCTCAGGACTCCACTGACAGCGCTCCCGAGGTCGTTGACAGCGCTCACGACACTGTTGACAGCGCTCAGCCTGACGTTGACAGCGCTCAGCCTGACGTTGACAGCGCTAAAGACACCGTTGACAGCGCTCAGGACTCCACCGACAGCGCTCCCGTGTCCGCGACCGACAAGGCCACCGTCTCGCTCACCAAGCGTGACGATGACAACGCGGCCGACAAGGAGGGCGACGACGAGGCATCGACGTCCGACGCCCCGGCCACCGAACCCGATGCCACCGAACCCGATGCCACCGAACTCGACACCACCGAACCCGACACCACCGTCGACACCGCCAAACCCACCGCGAAGAAGCGGACGGTGGCGCGTGTGTCGACGATCAAACCGCAGCCCGAGTCGGCCGGCGGGAAAGCCGGTGGCAAGACGGGTCCGGGTCGAAAGGCCAAGTCCCAGAAGCGTTCCCGTGAGTTCTCCTGGTACTCGACGCGGCTGATCGCGATCGTCGGCGCGGTGGCGGTGGTGCTGGGGATCGTTGCCCTGGTACTCGGACTGCATCCGGGCGCGACCATCGGTCCCAACCGAGCGTTCATCGACCAGGCCGCGACCACCGACCTCACCGGTCAGGCGCAGACCAAGATCTGCACCATCAATTCGGCCCGGAGCAAGGACTTCGACAAGTGGGTCGGCGAGGTCCGGCCGATGATGACCGGTGAGGCGTTGAGTCAGTTCAACACCGCGGTGCCGGCGATCAAGGAGCAGTTCGGTCAGCAAGAGGTGACCAACGACTGCAAGGTCGACGCGATCGGGGTGTCGGACATGTCCGGCGACGACGACGGCTCGACGGCCACCCTGTTGGTGAACTTCGTCGTGTCGGGCACCGCCAACGGCGCGCCGACGCAGAGCCTGATCTCGCGGTATCAGGTGTCGATGGTGAAGCAGGGTGACCAGTGGCTCGTCGAGAAGTTCACCGACCTGTAGACAGGCGTGAAAGTCGCGGTGTCATTCGAATTTTTCTTCCACAAATCTGCGCGTAGCGCTTGACGTGGGGCCCCCGGCGGGCCAATCTGTCACCAGCGAATATCGCGTCGGCAGCCATCGCGCGACTCGCTCTCACGACACCGGTCGGCGGTTGCGTTTACGCCTGCTTGACACAGGGTGTCGCTTTCCTGCTATAGTTGGACGTTGCGCTGGCTGCCTCCTGTCCATCTAACGATTCTCCTTCCAGTCACCTTGTGTGAGCTGCGGTGATCGCCGATCCAGGTTTGTCACCAGCGAACGGCCCTATCAGCCACACCACGCTAGGCAGTGAACACATCGTGTTGGAAGGACGCACCTTGGCAGTCGACCGCCAGTCCACCTCAACCACCATCCCCGGCGCACCACACCGCGCCTCGTTCGCAAAAATCAGCGAACCCCTGGAGGTACCGGGCCTCTTGGATCTCCAACTCGACTCGTTCGAATGGCTCGTCGGATCGCCGGAATGGCGCGCCAAGGCGATCAGCCGCGGCGACGAGCGCCCCACCGGCGGACTCGAAGACATCCTGCACGAGCTGTCCCCGATCGAGGACTTCTCGGGATCGATGTCGCTGTCCTTCTCCGACCCGCACTTCGACGAGGTCAAGGCCTCCGTCGAGGAGTGCAAGGACAAGGACATGACATACGCGGCGCCGCTGTTCGTCACCGCGGAGTTCATCAACAACAACACCGGTGAGATCAAGTCGCAGACCGTGTTCATGGGCGACTTCCCGATCATGACCGACAAGGGCAGCTTCATCATCAACGGCACCGAGCGTGTCGTGGTGAGTCAGCTCGTGCGCAGCCCGGGCGTGTACTTCGATGCCAACATCGACAAGACCACCGAGAAGACGCTGCACACCGTCAAGGTGATCCCGAGCCGCGGTGCCTGGCTCGAGTTCGACGTCGACAAGCGCGACACCGTCGGTGTCCGTATCGACCGCAAACGCCGCCAGCCGGTCACCGTGCTGCTCAAGGCCCTCGGCTGGACCAACGAGGAGATCTCCGAGCGCTTCGGATTCTCCGAGATCATGATGTCCACCCTGGAGAAGGACAACACCGCCAACCAGGACGAGGCGCTGCTCGAGGTCTACCGCAAGCTGCGTCCGGGCGAGCCGCCGACCAAGGAGTCCGCGGAGAACCTGCTGGAGAACCTGTTCTTCAAGGAGAAGCGCTACGACCTGGCCCGCGTCGGCCGTTACAAGGTCAACAAGAAGCTCGGTCTCACCGACAACCCGATGACCGGCGAGGCGACCCTCACCCGTGAGGACATCGCCGCGACCGTCGAGTACCTGGTGCGCCTGCACGACGCCGACCCGCACACCGTGTCGTTTGCCAAGGTGGCAGGGCCGGAATCGCTCGACGTGCCGATCGAGGTCGACGACATCGACCACTTCGGCAACCGTCGTCTGCGTACCGTCGGCGAGCTGATCCAGAACCAGATCCGCGTGGGCCTCTCGCGTATGGAGCGTGTCGTGCGTGAGCGCATGACCACCCAGGACGTCGAGGCGATCACCCCGCAGACCCTGATCAACATCCGTCCCGTCGTGGCGGCGATCAAGGAGTTCTTCGGCACCAGCCAGCTGTCGCAGTTCATGGACCAGAACAACCCGCTGTCGGGTCTGACGCACAAGCGTCGTCTGTCGGCGCTGGGCCCGGGTGGTCTGAGCCGTGAGCGCGCCGGCCTCGAGGTGCGCGACGTGCACCCCAGCCACTACGGCCGCATGTGCCCGATTGAGACCCCGGAAGGCCCGAACATCGGCCTGATCGGTTCGCTGTCGGTGTACGCGCGGGTCAACCCGTTCGGCTTCATCGAGACCCCGTACCGCAAGGTGATCGACGGTGTCGTCTCCGACACCATCGAGTACATGACCGCCGACGAGGAGGATCGTTACCTCATCGGGCAGGCCAACACCGCCTACGACCTCGACGGCAACATCACCGACGATCGCGTGCTGGTGCGTAAGAAGGGCTCGGAGGTGGAGTTCGTCTCCGCCGCGCAGGTCGAATACCTCGACGTGTCGCCGCGCCAGATGGTCTCCGTCGCGACCGCGATGATCCCGTTCCTCGAGCACGACGACGCCAACCGCGCACTGATGGGTGCGAACATGCAGCGTCAGGCCGTGCCGCTGGTGCGCAACGAGTCGCCGCTGGTCGGTACCGGCATGGAGCTGCGTGCCGCCGTCGACGCCGGTGACGTCATCGTCTCCGGCAAGACCGGTGTGGTCGAGGAGGTCTCCGCCGACTACGTCACCGTGATGGCCGACGACGGCACCCGCGACACCTACCGGATGCGCAAGTTCGCCCGCTCCAACCACGGCACCTGCGCCAACCAGCGTCCGATCGTGGACGAGGGGCAGCGCGTCGAGTCCGGCCAGGTCCTCGCCGACGGCCCCTGCACCGAGAACGGTGAGATGGCCCTCGGAAAGAACCTCCTCGTGGCGATCATGCCGTGGGAGGGTCACAACTACGAGGACGCGATCATCCTGAGCCAGCGTCTCGTCGAGGAGGACACCCTCACCTCGATCCACATCGAGGAGCACGAGATCGATGCCCGCGACACCAAGCTCGGTGCCGAGGAGATCACTCGGGACATCCCGAACGTCTCCGACGAGGTGCTCGCCGATCTCGACGAGCGCGGCATCGTCCGCATCGGTGCCGAGGTCCGCGACGGCGACGTCCTGGTCGGCAAGGTCACCCCGAAGGGCGAGACCGAACTGACCCCGGAGGAGCGTCTGCTGCGTGCCATCTTCGGTGAGAAGGCCCGCGAGGTGCGCGACACCTCGCTGAAGGTGCCGCACGGCGAGACCGGCAAGGTCATCGGTGTGCGCGTGTTCAGTCGCGACGACGACGACGATCTGCCCCCGGGCGTCAACGAACTCGTCCGCGTCTACGTCGCGCAGAAGCGCAAGATCCAGGACGGCGACAAGCTGGCCGGCCGGCACGGCAACAAGGGCGTCATCGGCAAGATCCTCCCGCAGGAGGACATGCCGTTCCTGCCCGACGGCACCCCGGTCGACATCATCCTGAACACCCACGGTGTGCCGCGTCGTATGAACATCGGCCAGATCCTGGAGACCCACCTCGGGTGGATCGCCAAGGCCGGCTGGAACATCGACGTCGCAAGCGGTGTGCCCGACTGGGCGTCGAAGCTGCCCGAGGACATGTACTCGTCGGCTCCCGACACCAACACCGCCACCCCGGTGTTCGACGGTGCGCGTGAGGAGGAGCTGACCGGACTGCTGTCCTCGACGCTGCCCAACCGCGACGGCGAGGTGATGGTCAACGGTGACGGCAAGGCGACGCTGTTCGACGGTCGTTCCGGCGAGCCGTTCCCGTACCCGGTGTCGGTCGGCTACATGTACATCATCAAGCTGCACCACCTGGTCGACGACAAGATCCACGCCCGCTCGACCGGTCCGTACTCGATGATCACCCAGCAGCCGCTCGGCGGTAAGGCCCAGTTCGGTGGCCAGCGCTTCGGTGAAATGGAGTGCTGGGCCATGCAGGCCTACGGCGCCGCCTACACCCTGCAGGAGCTGCTGACGATCAAGTCGGACGACGTGGTCGGCCGCGTGAAGGTGTACGAGGCCATCGTCAAGGGCGAGAACATCCCCGAGCCCGGCATCCCCGAGTCGTTCAAGGTGCTCCTCAAGGAGCTCCAGTCGCTCTGCCTGAACGTCGAGGTGCTGTCGAGTGACGGCGCCGCGATCGAGATGGCCGACACCGACGACGAGGATCTCGAGCGCGCCGCGGCCAACCTCGGCATCAACCTGTCGCGCAACGAGTCGGCCACGGTCGACGACCTCGCGAACTGACCAGCGCACGTGGGGGCTGCACAAGCCCCCACGTGTCACCCCCATTCAGTCGAATTCAAGAGCTACGCACGGGGGCTCCGCCCTCGTGGACCCCCGAAGTCGAAAAATAGAGCTTGCTCAGGGAAGGCATAGAGTGCTCGACGTCAACTACTTCGACGAACTGAAGATCGGTCTTGCGACGGCCGATGACATCCACAACTGGTCGTACGGCGAGGTCAAGAAGCCCGAGACCATCAACTACCGCACGCTCAAGCCGGAGAAGGACGGCCTGTTCTGCGAGAAGATCTTCGGACCGACTCGCGACTGGGAGTGCTATTGCGGCAAGTACAAGCGTGTGCGCTTCAAGGGCATCATCTGCGAGCGCTGCGGCGTCGAGGTCACCAAGGCCAAGGTCCGCCGCGAGCGGATGGGTCACATCGAGCTCGCCGCGCCGGTCACCCACATCTGGTACTTCAAGGGTGTGCCGAGCCGGCTGGGCTACCTGCTCGACCTCGCGCCGAAGGATCTCGAGAAGATCATCTACTTCGCCGCGTACGTGATCACCTCCGTCGACGACGAGCTGCGTCACAACGAGCTGTCCACGCTCGAGGCCGAGATGGAGGTCGAGAAGAAGGCTGTCGCCGATCAGCGCGACGTCGATCTCAACGAGCGGTCGGCCAAGCTCGAGGCCGATGTCGCCGAACTCGAGGCCGAGGGCGCCAAGGCCGACGTGCGCCGCAAGGTCAAGGACGGTGCCGAGCGTGAGATGAAGCGCATGCGCGACGCCGCGCAGCGTGAACTCGACGGTCTCGAGGAACTGTGGGACAAGTTCGTCAAGCTCGCCCCCGGTGACCTGATCATCGACGAGAAGCTCTACCACCAGCTGCAGGACCGCTACGGCGAGTACTTCACCGGTGCGATGGGCGCCGAGGCGATCAAGAAGCTCCTGGAGACCTTCGACATCGACGCCGAGGCCGAGTCGCTGCGCGAGACCATCCGCAGCGGCAAGGGTCAGAAGAAGCTGCGTGCGCTCAAGCGACTGAAGGTCGTGGCCGCGTTCCAGCAGTCCGGCAATTCGCCGCTGGGCATGGTGCTCGACGCCGTGCCGGTGATCCCGCCGGAGCTGCGTCCGATGGTGCAGCTCGACGGTGGCCGCTTCGCGACCTCCGACCTGAACGACCTGTACCGCCGCGTCATCAACCGCAACAACCGCCTCAAGCGACTGATCGACCTCGGTGCCCCCGAGATCATCGTCAACAACGAGAAGCGGATGCTGCAGGAGTCGGTGGACGCCCTGTTCGACAACGGCCGCCGCGGCCGTCCGGTCACCGGACCGGGCAACCGTCCGCTGAAGTCGTTGAGCGATCTGCTCAAGGGCAAGCAGGGTCGTTTCCGTCAGAACCTGCTCGGTAAGCGCGTCGACTACTCGGGCCGTTCGGTCATCGTCGTCGGCCCGCAGCTCAAGCTGCACCAGTGTGGTCTGCCCAAGCTGATGGCGCTCGAGCTGTTCAAGCCGTTCGTGATGAAGCGTCTGGTCGATCTCAACCAGGCCCAGAACATCAAGTCGGCCAAGCGCATGGTGGAGCGGCAGCGTCCCGCCGTGTGGGACGTCCTCGAAGAGGTCATCGCCGAGCATCCGGTTCTGCTGAACCGTGCGCCGACGCTGCACCGCCTCGGTATCCAGGCCTTCGAGCCGCAGCTGGTGGAGGGCAAGGCCATCCAGCTGCACCCGCTGGTGTGTGAGGCGTTCAACGCCGACTTCGACGGTGACCAGATGGCCGTGCACCTGCCGCTGAGCGCGGAGGCACAGTCCGAGGCCCGCATCCTGATGCTGTCCTCGAACAACATCCTCTCGCCGGCCTCGGGTCGCCCGCTGGCCATGCCGCGTCTGGACATGGTGACCGGCCTGTTCTACCTGACCACCCTGAAGGAGGGTGCGGCAGGCGAGTACCGGGCGGCCACCGCGGACACCCCGGAAGAGGGCGTCTACTCCAGCCCGTCGGAGGCCATCATGGCCGTCGACCGTGGGGTGCTGACCGTGCAGTCGCGCATCAAGGTGCGGCTGACCGACCAACGTCCGCCGGCCGACGTCGAGGCGCAGGAGTATCCGGACGGTTGGCGTTACGGGCAGCCGTGGACCACCATCACGACCCTGGGTCGGGTGCTGTTCAACGAGCTGCTGCCGATCGAGTACCCGTTCGTCGACGAGCAGATGCCGAAGAAGCGTCAGGCCGCGATCATCAACGATCTCGCCGAGCGTTATCCGATGATCGTCGTCGCGCAGACCGTCGACAAGCTCAAGGACGTCGGCTTCTACTGGGCCACCCGTTCGGGTGTCACCGTGTCGATGGCCGACGTGCTCGTGCCGCCGGCCAAGACCGAGATCCTCGAACGTTACGAGGAGCGTGCCGACGGTCTGGAGCGCAAGTTCCAGCGCGGTGCCCTGACCCCGGATGAGCGGCGCGACGCGCTGGTCGAGATCTGGAAGCAGGCCACCGAAGAGGTCGGCAAGGTCATGGAGGAGTACTACCCCGAGGACAACCCGATCATCATGATCCCGAAGTCGGGTGCCACCGGTAACCTGACGCAGGTTCGTAACCTGTCGGGCATGAAGGGTCTGGTGACCAACCCGAAGGGTGAGTTCATCCCGCGTCCGATCAAGTCCTCCTTCCGTGAGGGCCTGACCGTGCTGGAGTACTTCATCAACACCCACGGTGCCCGAAAGGGTCTGGCCGACACCGCACTTCGCACCGCCGACTCGGGTTACCTGACCCGTCGTCTGGTGGACGTCAGCCAGGACGTGATCGTTCGCGAGACCGACTGCAACACCGAACGCGGCATCGTGGTGTCGCTTGGTGAGAAGCAGCCGGACGGGTCGATCATCCGTGACGCGCACGTGGAGACCAGCGCCTACGCCCGCACCCTCGCCGCCGACGCCCTCGACGAGAACGGCAACGTCATCGTCGAGCGTGGACACGACCTGGGCGACCCGGCCATCGAGGCACTGCTGGCCGCCGGCATCACCTCGGTGAAGGTCCGTTCGGTCCTGACGTGTGCGACCGGCACCGGCGTGTGCGCGATGTGCTACGGCCGTTCGATGGCCACCGGCAAGCTCGTCGACATCGGCGAGGCCGTCGGTATCATCGCCGCCCAGTCGATCGGTGAGCCCGGAACCCAGCTGACCATGCGTACCTTCCACCAGGGTGGCGTCGGTGACGACATCACCGGTGGTCTGCCGCGTGTGCAGGAGCTCTTCGAGGCGCGCGTGCCCAAGGGTGTCGCGCCGATCGCGGAGGTCTCCGGCCGGGTGCGTCTGGAGGACGACGACCGCTTCTACAAGATCACGATCATCCCCGATGACGGATCGGAAGAGGTTGTCTACGACAAGATCTCGAAGCGTCAGCGACTGCGTGTGTTCAAGCACGACGACGGCTCCGAGCGTCTGCTCGCCGACGGTGACCACGTCGACGTGGGTCAGCAGCTGATGGAGGGTTCGGCGAACCCGCATGAGGTGCTGCGCGTCATGGGTCCGCGTCAGGTGCAGGTGCACCTGGTCAACGAGGTCCAGGAGGTCTACCGCAGCCAGGGTGTGTCGATCCACGACAAGCACATCGAGACCATCGTGCGTCAGATGCTGCGTCGCGTGACGATCATCGATCACGGTGCCACGGAGTTCCTGCCCGGTTCGCTCGTCGAGCGCGCCGAGTTCGAGTCCGCGAACCGTCAGGTGGTCAGTGAGGGTGGCGAGCCCGCCGCCGGACGTCCGGTGCTGATGGGTATCACCAAGGCCTCGTTGGCAACCGAGTCGTGGCTGTCGGCGGCGTCGTTCCAGGAGACCACGCGTGTCCTGACCGATGCGGCCATCAACAGCCGCAGCGACAAGCTGATCGGTCTGAAGGAGAACGTGATCATCGGTAAGTTGATCCCGGCCGGTACCGGCATCAACCGGTACCGCAACATCCAGGTTCAGCCGACCGAGGAGGCGCGCGCCGCGGCGTACGCGATGCCCGCCTACGACGACACCTACTACAGCCCGGACGGCACCTTCGGTGCCCCGTCGGGCGCTGCGGTGCCGCTCGACGACTACGGCTTCTCCGGAGGCGACTACCGCTAGTCACTCTGCGCAGCGACACAACGCAGGGTCACAGACCAACGGCCCCCACACCTTTCGGTGTGGGGGCCGTTGTCGTCGGTGTGTCGATGTCGCGACCGGGGGTCAACTGCGCGAGCTCTCCGCCGACGCGACGTCCTCACCCCCGGCCGGCCTGCAATCGCAGCCCCGCGAGGATGAGTTCGAGGCCGGAACGGAACTGGTCGGCGTCGTCGTGGCCCTCGAACTCGTCGACGATGTAGTGCATGTATGGGTACTTCGTCGCGTCGAGTGCCCGCCATTGATCGACCACGCGGCCCAGGTAGGCCTCGCGTGAGGTGGTGCCGTCCACCACCTCCTGGGGCGGTTCCTGACCCAGGTCGGCGGCCACGCCGATGACGTAGCCGAGTACCGCCGAGACCGCGTGGAAGGCCTTCCGCGGGGAGAGATCCAGCCGCATCGCCTGTTCACCGATGCGTTCGTACAGATCCAGCGCGTTGGACTGGACGGTGGTGTTGCGCATGAAATACGAAGCAAGCCAAGGTCTTTGGACTATTGCAGCGAAGACGGTCTCGGCGATCGCGCGAATGTTGTCGATCGGATCCTCGGCGTCGCGCATGTTCTCCAGGTCGGCGAGGATGCCCGCCACCACGTGGTCGGTGGCACGGTCGAGGAGTTCGTCCTTATTGGACACGTACCAGTAGATACTGCCGACGCCGCCGCCGAGCCGGGCGGCGAGCGCGCGGAAGGTCAGGGCCGATTCGCCGGACTCGTCGAGCAGGGCCACGGCCGCCTCGATGACGGTCTCCATCGAATGTGACGCGCGCCGACGGGTTGTGCGTGCTCCGGGTGCCATGACACCCATCTCATCACACCGCCACGCAGCGGCCTTGCGACATATCGAACGACGTTCTATTATCGAACCACGTTCGACAAACGAACAACGTTCGATACTGAAGGAGGTGGTTCCGATGACCTCGGCAACCGAATCGCTCCCGACCCGCACCTACGGGTCGCTGCGGGCAGCCTGGATCCCGCTCGCTGCCCTGTGTATGGCCTTTTTCGTGGAGATGGTCGACAACACCCTGCTCACCATCGCCCTGCCGACGATCGGCCGTGACCTGGGCAGCGGCACCACTGCCCTGCAGTGGGTGACCGGCGCGTACTCGCTGACCTTCGGTGGCCTGCTGCTCACCGCGGGGTCGGCCGCCGACCGACTCGGCCGCCGTCGGGTGCTGCTCTACGGACTCGCGGCCTTCGGGCTGATCAGCCTTGCGGTGATCTTCGTGAACTCCGCCGGTGAGCTGATCGTGCTGCGCGCCGCCCTCGGCATCGCGGCCGCCGCAATGGCCCCGATCACCAACTCGCTGGTGTTCCGGCTCTTCGAGTCCGACACGCTGCGAATGCGGGCGATGACGATCATGATCATCGTCGGCATGAGTGGTTTCATCCTCGGGCCGCTGCTCGGCGGCACCGTGCTGACCCATCTCCGGTGGGAGTGGCTGCTGGTGATCAACGCCCCGATCGCGCTCATCGCCTGGATCGGGGTGCGGGCCGGAGTGCCCGCCGACCGCCCGCAGGATCTGACCGGCGACCGGCTCGATCTTCCCGGCGCGGTCTTGAGCATCGCCGCCATCGGAGCGGCCTGCTACATGCTGACCAGCGGCGTCGAGTATGGCTGGGTCTCGGTCCCGACCATTGGATGCGCGGTGGGCGCGATCGTCGCCGTGGTCGCCTTCATCTGGCATGAGCGCCGCACCGCACAGCCGATGCTGGACCTGACCATCTTCCGGTTCGGCGCCGTCCGCGGCGCCGCGGTCGCCCAGATCGGTACCTCGATCGCGATGGCCGGGGTGATGTTCGGGCTGATTCTGCACTTCCAGTACGCCTACGGCTGGAGCCCGATGAAGGCCGGTCTGGCCAACCTCCCGATGATCGTCACGATGATCGCGGCCACCCCGATCTCGGAGGGGCTGGCCAAGAGGTACGGGCATCGGATCGCGTGCATCGTCGGTGCGATCCTGCTCGCCGGTTCGCTGGCCGGTCTGGCCTGGGGCGTCGATCACGGATACCTCGCGATCGCGGTGTGCATGGTCGTCATGACCATCGGCCTGCGTACGGTCATGACCATCTGCGCCGTCGCCCTCGTCGACGCGATGCCGGAGAACCGGACCTCGATGGGCACCTCGCTCAACGACACCGCACAGGAGGTCGGCACCAGCATCGGGACCGCCGTCGTCGGCACGTCTATCGCCGCCTTGGTCACGGTCAGCCTGCCGAGCGGGGTGTGGAGTCCGGAACTCGTGGCCTCGTTCTTCCACGGCGAGCGGATCACCTACGCGGTACTGGCCGTCATCGTCGGTGTCGTCGCCGGATGGGGTGCGATGATGCTGACCAACTCGCATTCGGTGGAGGAGGCGCACTGAGCCGCATCGACGAGTTCGTCACCGCCCCTGGGCAATCGCCCGGGGGCGGCCGCGTCACCAGACCAGCGGCGCGATGAACTTCCGGGCGTAGGCGCGGACCGCGTCGGCGTCGGCGGTGTCGAGGGCGGGGGTGGGGGTCAGCGCGAACGAGGTGATCAACCGGAACACGAGTTCGGCGACCTGCCACAGGTCGGTGTCGGGCATCGACGCACCCGCCGTGCGCAGGGTTCCGGCGATGCCCCGGCTGAACGACTCCACCATCTCCTCGACCTGGGGGGCCTCGAACCCGACGAACATCTCCAGCGCATCGGGCTGATCGGCCAGGATCTTCTGGATGAGGTCATCGGAGCGGAAGCCGGTCACCCCGATGACGAAGGTCTCGATCACCGTGGTGCGTGGGTCCCGGCCGCCGACCGCGACGTCGATCTCGCGCGCGTAGTCGCGGCGAAGTCGCTGGATGACCTCGGCCAGCAAATTCTCTTTGGTGGGGAATCGCCGGTAGAGGGTGCTGCGGCTGATGCCGGCCTCGGCGGCGATGCGGTCGATGCTGGCGCGGCGGACCCCGGACCGTCGGAACTCGACGATGGCCGCGGCCGTGATCGAGTCGGCCTGCCCGTTCTCGATGGAGCTGCGTCGGTCCGCCCGCGTTCGTGGAGGAGTGAGACCGGTCACGGGGTGAATCTACCGCACAATGGCGTCTCAGTCGGTCCGAGTGGCCGGGACGTCGTCGATCAGGAACCGCATGTGCAATGCCGGTGTCGATCAGGACATTCCGGACCCCAGGCCTAGGTCATGTGACACGAGACACATCCATGTGTGATACTCGCCGGGACAGATTCTGAAACCAGAACGCATCATGTGTTCCAAAACCAAGCAAATGCTTGATTGCCTGTGGGTGTGAGTGAGGGGAGGTGCGGACAGTGCCACTTGCCGCCGGTGCCCAGAGCTTCGGCCGGACCGTACGGCTCGGCGCGCGGACCCCGCTCATCGCCGCCATCGACATCATCGGCGGCCGATTCCCGATCCGCGAGGCGGTCATCCAGGCCTGGTTCCTGCTCAGCATCACCGTGTTGCCGGCGCTGCTGATGGCGGTGCCGTTCGGCGTGATCATCGCGGTCCAGATCGGCGGCCTCACCAGCAATCTCGGCGCCACATCGATGGCCGGCGCGGTCGGCGGCATGGGCGTCATCCAGCAGGGCGCACCGATGGCCGCGGCCCTGCTCCTCGGTGGGGCGGGGGCCTCGGCGATCACCGCCGACCTCGGTGCGCGGACGGTCCGCGAGGAGATCGACGCGATGCGGGTCCTCGGCATCGACCCGACCCGACGACTCGTGGCACCCCGCATGGTCGCCATGGTGCTGGTGGCGCCCGTGCTCTCGATCCTGATCATCGTCATCGCCGTGGCCGCCAGTTTTATCGTGGCCATCACCGGCCAGGGCGTGGTGGCCGGATCGTATTGGCAGTCCTTCGGCAGTTACGCCTCGACCACCGACCTGTGGATCTGCCTCGGCAAGTCCGTCATCTTCGGCTTCGTCGTCGTGGTGATCGCGGCGCGCCGCGGACTCGAAGCCGCCGGTGGTGCCCGCGGCGTGGCCGACGCCGTCAACGCGGCCGTCGTCCTCGGCATCGTCGCGTCGATGGTGATCAACGTGATCATCACTCAGGTGACGGCCCTGTTCATCCCGGTGCAGGTCATCTGACGTGGCACCGCAGACGACGGGCTTCGTCCCCAGCACCCGTTTCCCCGGCCTGTCGCGCGCCGGCCGGTCGGCGGGACGTCCCTTCGAGCACATCGGCCGCCAGACGAGTTTCGTCCTCGACGTCCTCGCCGGACTGCCGCACACTGTGCGGGCCTACCGAACCCAGACGATGGCGGCCTTCGCCGAGACCACCTGGGGCAACGGCTCGATCATGGTCGGCGGCGGGATCGCGAGTGTGCTGGCGATCCTCGGTCTCTCGGTGGGCGGGATGATCGGCATCCTCGGTGTCACCAGCCTGTCGTCGCTGAATCTGTCCCCGATGGCCGGACTCATCACCGGCTACGCCGCGACCCGCGAGATGGCCCCGATCATCGCCGCCGTCGGATTCGCCGCCCAGGCCGGCTGCCGGATGACCGCCGAGATCGGATCGATGCGGATCTCCGAGGAGATCGATGCCCTCGAGGCACAGGCCATTCGGCCGATCCCGTTCGTGGTGGGCACCCGCGTGGTGGCCGGCGTGCTCGCCATCGTCCCGTTCTACCTGGTGTCGCTGTGCCTGGCGTACCTGTCCTCGCGGATCGTGGTCAGCGTCTTCTATGGGCAGTCCGCCGGCGCCTACGACCGCTACGTCGAGGCCTTCGTCAGTCCGGTCGACGTGATCTACTCGACGGTGAAAGTCGTTGTCTTCGCGGTGATCGTGATCATCGCGCACACCTACTACGGGTTCTTCGCCCACGGCGGCCCGGAAGGTGTCGGCATCGCCTCCGGACGGGCCATCCGGGCCAGCCTCGTGCTCATCGTCACCGCCGACATGGCGATGTCGCTGATGTTCTGGGGCCTCAACTCGGGATTGAACTTCGCATGACACGAGGACGGGAGCGTTCCGCGCGTACCCTGCGCATCCGAGGACTGCTGACGGTGGCGGCCATCGTCGCGATCGTGGCACTGCTTGTCGTTCAACCCTTTTCCGGTGACGGCAGAATGGTCGAGTTCGACATCGTCGCACCGAGCGTGCCCGACGGCATCCAGAACGGGGTGCCGGTGGACGTCCGCGGGGAGACGATCGGCACCGTCTGCGACCTCGACATCTCCCGGCCCGACTCCACCCGACTGACGATCTGCGCCCAAGGTGACCACCTCGGCGAGCTGACCGACGACTCACAGGTCGGTTTCGTCTCCCGCAACCTGTTCGGCTCCGATGCCGTGCGACTGAGTCCAGCGACGACGGGGAGGGCGGTCGGACCGGGCAGCGTCATCACACTGGCGGCGCCGCCGGCCGACAACACCATGACCGCCGTCATGCGCAGCGCCGGCGGCGTCACCCTGCCGGTACTCACCCCCGAACTCAGCGATCTGCTGAAAGATCTGAGCGACACCACCATTCGTCTGGCACCATTCATGACCGCCACCACCGTCGCGCTGCAGACCCTGCAACGCGGACAGACCGCCCGGATACGCACCCTGCTGCCGGGCGCCACCGACGCCTTCGACGGTGTGGCGGTGGCGGGTGCGTCGGCGATCACCGGTCTGGAGACCACGCTGACCAATCCGCTGCTGGCCGACCACGCCTACACCGCCAGCGTGACCAGCATGATCGGCGACATCGGTGACCTGTTCTCCGGGCTCGGTGCGCTCTTCAACGGGATGAGCCCGTTCGGGGCGACCCTCGACCTGGTCAACGCGTTCACGACCCCGTTGGGCACCGCGCTGCGCGGGGTTACCCCCGACGAGCTCGCCGGGCTGATCGACCGCTTCGGCGGTGCCTTCCACACCGACCCGCGAACCGGCAGGACCACCCTGTCGACCGAGGTGAATCTCGACCTGGTGCCTGGCTTTTCGGCTCCGATGAGCCAGCTGCTCGCACGATCGGGGGCCGGATCGTGAGAAGTGCGCGTTCGGCCGTCATGCGTCTGCTTCTCGTCGCGGCCGTGGTGATCCTGGCGCTGTATGCCATTGTCGCCGCGATCAACCGGCCCGTCGGCGGCGACACCGACACCTACCGCGCCGAGTTCACCGACGTGTTCGGTCTGCACCTCAACGCCGACGTCCGGATTCGCGGTGTCGCGGTCGGAAAGGTCAACGACATCGAGCTGCAACCCGATGGTCTTGCGCTGGTGACGTTCTCGGTGCGCACGAGCAACCGGCTGACCGGGCACGACCAACTCGCCATCCGATTTCAGAATCTGGTCGGTCAGCGGTATCTCGCGATCACCGACGCCGCCACCATCTCCTCCGCCGGCAACTCCTTCGCCGGTACGTCCGACGCCCCGATCGACCCGGCCGCGGTGATCCCGGCGTCGAAGACCGTCGGGTCCTTCGATATCACCAAGCTGTTCAACGGTCTTCGGCCGATCCTCGTCGGCGCCGACCCGGCCGTGTTCAACACCTTCGCCACCAACCTGCTGCACCTGATCCAGGGTGAGGACGGCGTCGGGATCGGTGCGGTGCTCGGTGACATCGATCGACTGACCCAGTTCGCCACCGACAAACGCGCCATGATCACGGTCATCCTCAACAACCTCGGTGTGGTGTCCGACCAGTTGCAGGGCAAGTCGTCGATGATCACCACCCTGATGTCGAGCATGCGCATGCTGTTCGACACGCTCGAGAATCGTCTCGACCTGCTCAAGAAGGCCTTCGGAACGGGTTCGGAGGTGTTCCCGCCCATCGTCGAGTTGATGAAGAGCACTTTCGATCTCGGCCTCGGCGGGCACGATCACATCTCTGCCCGGCTGATGGAACTCATCCCCGACACCACGCGCCTCACCGAGGTGCTGTCGGTGGTGCCGACAATGCTCGCCACCATCAACGCGACGATGGGGCAGTCCGGGATCGACGCGAACTGTTCGCACGGCCGGATGGCGTTGCCCGCCATGGGGACCGTGCTGCTCGGCGGCGGGAAGGTGACGCTGTGTCGCGCGTGACCGGCGGCGCGTCCCTGCGCACCCGCATCGAGGACTTCGCGGTCCGTGACGAGATCGGACGCCGCGGTGAATTCGCCTGGGCCATCGGCCTGGTGGTCGTGGTGGTGATCCTGGTGGCCGTGACGTCGATGTTCTATCTTCGGCCACCCGGACGCGCGCAGTATCACGCGGTGATGGAGGAGAGCGGCGGAATCACCGGCGGCACCGAGGTGCGGGTCGCCGGGATACCGGTGGGTGACGTGACCGCGGTGACCCTGGGGGAGGGGGAAGGGGAGGGGGAGGGGGAGGTGGAGGTCACCCTCGACGTCGACTCGTCGGTATTCCTCGGCGACCAGACCTCGATGCAGGTCCGGATGCTCACCGTGGTCGGTGGCGCCTACGTCGCGCTGTTGCCGGCCGGCACGGCACCGTTGGGCGACAACGCCATTCCCAAGGATCGGATAGCCATCCCGTATTCGACCGGTGAGGTCCTCGACGCCGCCGCCTCCACCGCGAGCCGGATCGACGCGCTGACGATGCGCGACACCGCAGTCGCGGCCACCGACAGTCTCGATGCCGCACCCGGCTCGGTCCGCGGCATCCTGTCGAATGCCGCCGACATCACCGCACTTCTCGACGACCAACAACACCAACTCGAATCCATCGCCGATCTGAGTGGGGAGTACACCACAACGATTGCCGCACAGAGGGATACGATCGTCGAGATGATCAGCCGCATCCGCTCGGTGCTGCCGCTGATCATCGGCTACAAGGATCGCGGTATCCAGACCTACGACGCACTCGCCGAGATGGTCCTCTACGTCGGTGACATCTTCGGCGAGCCCTACGAGACCCGGATCGGTCCACCCCTGCATCAACTCGCTTCGACGGCAGGTCAGGTCAACGAGATGTCGACGAAGATGGGTGAGGCCATCCGGCAACTCCGCGAGATCGCCGACAGACTCTCCACCATCGTCACGCCCAACGGCGTGTCGTTGGACTTCGGAGACCAGGTGATAGACGACTCCGTCGTCTGCATCCCGATCGCCGGACGGACCTGCTGATGAGCGTCCGGGTGGTGCGTCCCCGTGGCCGCGTCGCGGCGCTGATCGCGGCGTTGCTGGTGGTCACGCTCATGGTCGGTGCGGTGGTCGTCTGGCTCCGGTTGTCCGACAACGACAAACGAGCACTGTGCGCACAACTGCCGGACTCGGCGGGCCTCTACGTCGGCAACGCGGTCAACATCCGGGGGGTGCGCGTCGGCACCGTGACCGGGATCGCGCCGCACAACGGGCAGGTCACCGTCGACATGTCCATCGACGACGACCGGCCGATCGCTGCCACGGCACGGATTGTCGCGGTGAACAATTCGGTGCTCGCCGACCGCCGGCTCGAACTCGTCGACGCGCAAGCCCGCGGCGGACCGACGATGAACAGCGGCGACTGCATACCGCGCAGCCGGTCCTACACACCGATCTCGGTGAGCGCGGCGTTCTCGTCCTTCACCACGATGTTCGACGAGATCGGCGGCAGTGGAACGAATTCCGCGGCCCCGGTGGGCGGACTGCTCACCGCGGTGGACCGCCAGTTCGACGGCACCGGCCCCGACATCAACGCCACGATCACCAATCTGTCCCGGCTGATGGCCGACCCGAAGGACTTCCTCGCCCAGATGCGCACCGTCTTCGACAACCTGGCCGTCCTCACCGACGTCGCCGACCAGAACTGGGATCCCATCCGTGAGATCGGGGTCAACGCAGCATCGTTGACCTTCTTCATGGCCCGGCTGTTCGAGGATTTCGTCTACATCTTCGACGGTTTGGGAGAGGCCGGACCCGGCCTCGACGACCTCCTCGGCAATGTCTTGCCCCCGGTGCTCGACACCGCCGACGTCGCCATGCCCTTCGTCACCGTGGCGATCGCCCACACCGATGACCTGACGGCCATCCTGGAGAAGACACCCGGTATCGCGACCAATCTCGCGACGACGATCAACCGGAAAGCCGCCGCGTTCCAGGTGTCCTACCGCGCACCGCGGGTCGCCGCGCGGACCCCCGACAGTGCCGCGTTGTGCGCCTTGGTCAATCGCGCCGATCCCGGCGGTTGCGACCCGTCGTCCGGGTCGGTCGCCGAGGTGAACCTCACCGAGGTCGTCGCCCGGTTGGTGCAGGGGGGTGCTCGATGATCGCGCGCCGTGGCCTCCAGATGCACGGTGCCCGGATACGCAGTGCCCTGACGATGGCGATGTGCGTGCTCGCCGTGGTCGCCGCGCTGGTGACGGCGATCATCGGTGCCGGCACCAACCCGGTCACGCTGCTGCCGCGGCTCACCGCGTCGTCGGGTGGTTCGACGCTCTACGTCGACTTCGCCTCCGTCGTCAACCTGCCGCTCGGCGCGCGGGTGCTGGCCCGCGGAACCCAGATCGGCACAGTGCAATCCATCGGTCTGGTGCCCGACGCCGCCCGCCTGAGCATAGATCTCGCTCAGCAGGCCAGGGTACCGGCCGGTTCCACCGCCGAACTGCGGCAGTCGACGCTGCTCGGCGACATCTATGTGGCGCTGATCCCGCCCGAGGGGACTTCTCCGTCGTCGTCGATGCTGCCCGACGGCGCGGTGATCGGCGTCGCTGACACCGACCCCGGACCGCAGGTCGAGGACATCATCGTCAACCTCGCCGACTTTATGTCCGGCGGATCGATTCTGCGCGTGCAGGATTCGATCCGGCAGATCAACGAGTCGGTGGACACCGGCGGCGACCTGGCCGGCGCATCCCGGGTCGGCGCGCAGGACATCACCGACCTGGCTGCGGGCACGCGCGATCTCGACGCGATGATCACCAGCCTGCAGAAGGCCTCGACCGAGATGGCGGCCAACCCCGATGCGCTGGGCTATTCCTTCGGCGACAAGGGCCAATTCGGGTTGCGCGCGGTGTTCAACTCGGTCAACGAAGGATTCAAACTCGTCGCCGGATCCAGTGCGCTGGCCGCCGGGCTGAGCTGGCTGGCCCCGCGACTGGCCCAACTCAATCCCTTCCTGGACAAGCTCGTTCCGCTGCTGCGGAGCCACTCGGCCCACTCGACGCAGTTCAACGGCAACATCGGCGCGCTGATCGACGTGACGCGCACCGACGTCATACCGTTCGTGAAGGACGGCGCGATCTCCGTGGACCAGGTCACCCTCGACGACGCCGACGTGACGCGCTCGGTGGCGTCGGTGCTGCGGATGATGGGGGCGTTGCGATGACCGGCACCGCGATGCTCGCCCGCAACATCGCCGCCATCGTGGGAACCGTAGCGGTGCTGGTGGCGTCGGCGGCGTACCTGTCGCTCGGTGTCCTCGACGTACGACCTCTCGACGACACGACGACGGTCACCATGACCGTCCCGACATCCAATGGCTTACACGCCGGTTCGGCGGTGCTGTTGCGCGGCGTCGACATCGGGGAGGTCACCTCGGTGAGCTATCAGGGATCGGCGGTGCAGGTCTCCGTGGCCTACGACGCCCGCTACGACATCCCGGTCGACAGCCGGTTCGACCTGTCCGCGCAGTCGATGCTCGGCGAATCGGGCATCGTCGTGACACCCCAGAGTGCCGGCAGTACAGCGGTTCTCGCCGACGGCGACCACGTCGAGGCCACCGCCGTCGAAGTGCCCGCATCGGTGCCCGAGCTTCTCGGGTCGGCGGAGAAGTTGCTCGATCAGGTCGATCCCGGTCTGGTCAATCGCCTCGTCGACACCCTCTCGGCCGCACTCGCCGGAACCGACGAGGCGGTGGACCGCCTCGCCCCGGCTGCCCAGTTGCTCGCGGCGACGATGATCTACTCGCAGCCGGCGCTGGTGACGGTCATCGGCAATGCGACGTCGATCCTGCAACGCGCCGACTGGGTGGGGCCGGCGCTGCGGGCGACGAGCCCCGAATTGCTGTACGCGGGCGAGAGCCTGCGGCGCGTAATCACCAGCGTCAAACCCTTCGCCGACTTCACCCGCGGCGGCGAACTCATCGGTGAGCGGTGGAAGCCGACGCTCAACCGGGCGGCGCCGCTGGTGGCCACGATCGCGCCTCCCATCGGCTCGCTGGCGCAGACCCTGCTGCCCGCGGCGCAGCGGTCGGGCAGCCCGCTGGCCAATCTCGACATCGCCGCCGTGCTCGACCGGGTCATGCAGATGCTGCCCGGCGACAGCGTGCGCCTGAACGTGACCATCCCGAACTGAGACGAGGAGCAGCCCATGTCCACCGACATCAGCGAGACCACTGAGACCACCGAGGCCCCTGACGCCATCGAGGCCCCTGACACCATCGAGGCGTCCCACACCATCGAGGCCACCGACACCACCGAGGCCACCGGGGAGGTGTCGACCGATTCCGGGTCCGCCACATCCGTTGCCGCACCGGCCAAGAAGAAGAAAAAGAAGAAGGCCAAGTCCGCCACCAAGGCCGCATCTGCGCCGCCGGCCGCGCCGCCGGCACCGTCGCTGCGCGCGCAACTCACCGAGAACCTGCATCCTCGACGGCATCCGGTGATCGTCGGACTCGTCGCGTTGAGTGTGGCCGCGTTGGTGGCGACGACCGTGCTCGGAATCCTGTTGAGTCAGCGATCCGATCAGCTCAGCGCAGCCGAGCAACTCGCCGCCGACAAGGCGGCAGCCGAACGCGTCGCCGGTGACTATGCCGTGGGTGCGGCGACGTTCGACTTCCGGGATCTCACTCCCTGGTCGACGGCGTTGAAGAAGGGCACCGCCCCCGAACTCACCTCGCGCTTCGACGTGGCGGTCAAGACTCTCACCCCGTTGATCCAGGAGGTGCAGTGGAATCAGACCGCCAGGCTCATCGCCGCGACGACGGTCGACGTCCGCGCGGATCGGCAGTTCGTGGTGCAGGTCTTCGTCTCGACGCACATGACGAGTACCCAGAATCCCGCCGGACTCAATACCGTCACCCCCTACACGGTGACCCTTGACCGTGACGACAACTGGCTGATCACCGATGTGGCCGGGATCGCCGACGCGGCGCAGGATGGTTCGACCGGAACCGGTACCCCCGACCTCGCGCCCGCCGATTCCGCCGCGCCCTCCCAGGCGCCGGCCACTCCCGGCGCCACCTCGATGACACCGGCTCCGCCGACGCCGTGAGCCGCGGCGAGGGCCGGTGGTCGGGTGTGCTGTTGCTGACCTCGGGGGTCGCGGCGATCGCAGTGTTGATGCCGTGGGCGCGGGCCCGGGGCGTGACGATTCCCGACACCTCCGACGTCGCCGGTGACGCGGTCAGCCATCCCGGCGCATTCGAGAGTGTCCGCGTGCTCGGGGCCACCACGGCGCCGGGAGCGACGATATTGGCCGCGATCTGCCTGGTGACGGTGGTGGCGCTGTGGCGGACCGCTCCGTCCTACCGGCCGAGCCGGGCGGGCCACCTCTGCATCGCCGCGTCGGCACTCGCAATGGCCGCTGCCCTGTGGTTCGTCCTCGACGCGGATCTGCGGACCGCGGCGCTCGGGAAGTCCATCGACCTGCAGTCAGACACGGTGACGCTCACTGCGTGGCCGTGGATTACGTTGGGATGCGCCGCGATCGGCTGCATCGCCGGTGTCCTGCTGGTACCGCGCCACACGCGCGTGGCATGAGGGGTCGCCACACGGGCGTCGTTTCGACGGAGCTCAACGCGGCGGCCGGCGCTCCGCCCGGCTCGACCGACGGATGGGGCGCTCGGCCAACGAACCCATGGGTGCTCGATCAGCGGCTTGGAAGCCGCCCCAACGGGATGGCCCCCGCACTCGTGAAGAGTGCAGGGGCCATGTGCCGGCGTGAGTCGGAGGCTCAGGCGTCGATGCCGCCGTCGTCGTCGCCGGACTCCTCGAGATCGACGACATTGCCGTCCTCGTCGACGGCGGTGTCGTAGTACCCGTCGCCGTCGGTGTCGAGGATGGAGGTCTCGAACTCGCCGTCGCCGTCGGTGTCGAGGGCTGCGGTGTCGGTGTAGCCGTCGCCGTCGGTGTCGACCTCGATCAGGTCGCCTACCCCGTCGCCGTCGGTGTCGGTAATGACGGTTTCGGTGTAGCCGTCACCGTCGAGGTCGGCCTCCACGGTGTCGATGACGCCGTCGCCGTCAGTGTCGGATGCGTAGCCGTCGGTGACGCCGTCGTCGTCGAGGTCCACGGGCTGTTCGGTCATGTCATGTCTCCTGGGGTGGTGGGTGGGTTGAAGGTGGATCGGTCAGGTCAGGCGTCGAAGCCGCCGTCGTCGGCCGCATCCTCGTCGAGCGGGACCGCGGTCTCCTCGTCGAACTCGCCGTCACCGTCGATGTCGACGATCGCGAGGTCGGTGATCCCGTCGTCGTCGGTGTCGATCTCGGCGTAGTCGTAGCTGCCGTCGGCGTCGGTGTCGTAGACGGCGGTATCGGTGGCGCCGTCGAAATCGGTGTCGGACTCGCCGTACTCAAAGACGCCGTCGCCGTCGGCGTCGACCGCGAGGGTGTCGTCGACGCCGTCGCCGTTGGTGTCGCCGACCTGAACGGTCTCGTTGATGCCGTCGCCGTCGATGTCGGTGTAGGAGGTGGTGGTCATGGTGGGGTTCCTTTCGGGAGGTCGTGTTGTGCTTCTGTCTGGTTGGAGCACGCACAGCCCCGAAATGTTCCAGCGGATGCCGATGTCATTCGTTCGATGGAGGACCACTGCACGTGGGAACCTTCAGGCATCACCTCAGATCTGCGAGGAGTTCGGACAGGATCGTTCTCGCGCGGGAGATCCGGCTTCGGACGGTCTGCAGCCCGATGCCCTGGGCCTCGGCGATTTCGGCGTAGGACAGGTCGCCGTAGACGCGTAGGACGAAGGTGGCGCGGTAGGCGTCGGGCAGTTGCGCGAGTGCCTCGGCGATGCGGTCGGCGACGACGATCTGCCCGGCGATATCGGTCGACGATTCCAGCTCGACGTCATCGATGTCTGAAGTGTTTGCGCGCCTGCGTATCTGAGCGAGCGCGGCGTTGGAGGCGATGCGGAACAGCCACGTCGAGAGGCGGGCGTCACCACGAAACCGGGGCAGCGCGCGCCATGCGGCGACGAGGGATTCCTGGAGGGCGTCCTCGGCATCGGTGGCATTGCCGGTGATTCGCAGGCAGATCGCCCACATGCGATCACGTTGCGCCGAGACGAGTTCGGCGAATGCCTGCTGATCGCCGCCCTGAGCTCGCGCGAGGAGGTCGGCCGTGTCGGTGTCGACGGCCGGGGACGAGGCGGACGTGGCCGTAGGGCCGCCGTGCGGGGGCACCCGCTCATCGTAGGGGATGGAACGAGGCTGGGGAATGGGATGAAAGTTGTTTGGCGAGCGAACTATTGCCGTCTCACGACTCAGAAGTCGGCGTCGCCGGAGTCGGAGTCGTCCTGATCCCAGGACGGGTCGTCGTCCGTGGGATCGGCAGGGGAGAGGTCGTCGTCCATCCAGCCGTCGTCCGGATCGGCGTCATCTGAATCGGCGTCATCTGAATCGGCGTCGTCCAAATCAGTGCCGTCCGGATCAGTGCCGGCCGCGTCGAGCTCATCCAGATCGACCCCGTCAGTGTCGACCCCGTCAGCGTCCACCCCGTCAGCGTCCACCCCGTCAGCGTCCACCCCGTCAGCGTCGACCCCGTCGGCGTCGTCCGCCGGGTCGTCACCGGCCGGCGCGGTCAGGTCGTCGTCGGCCTCGGCGTCGGGATCGAATGCGGTCGCCAGTGCGGACTCCCAGACGTCGTCGGGTGCGGTCAGGTCAGACGCGGGATCGTTGGCCGCCAGCCACGTCTCGATGTCGTCGGTCATCGCCGCACTCCGTCTCCGTCGGTCGTTTGATACGCGCACCCCTGCGATGCCCGTTTACCCTCTTTGAGTAGTACACGGGCCAGAATGTTCCCGTGGCCGACCAGATTCGACGGACCGACCTGACATCCGACGGGAGGCACCACGCGGTGGCAACGCGGACGACCCTACGCGACCGGCTCGGGCAACTACTCGACGATGTCGCCCGGATCGGTGAGCGTGAGGTGGCGCAGCGGTTACGCGCCGACCTCGACGCCCCGCTCACCGTCGCGGTGACGGGTCGGGTCAGTTCGGGGAAGTCGACGCTGCTCAATGCGCTCGTCGGTGATCGCGTGGCACCGACCGACCGGGCCGAATGCACCCGCGTGGCCACCCTGTACCGGGCTGGTGCGCCGCAGCGCGTCGAGGTGATCGGGATGGACGGGACCGTCACCGAGGTGCCCGGACCGGTGCGCGGCGACCTCGGGCGGCCGGCCCGCGACATCGACCATGCCGTCGCGTACACGCCGTCGCGGCTGTTGCGGGATTTCTTCCAGATCATCGACACCCCCGGCCTGTCGGGTTTCACCGACACCGCCGAGACCGCGACGCGGCGGGTGTTCAGCGGACGGTCGGGGTTGCCGCGCCCGGACGTCATCCTCTTCCTCCTCGACGACGCCGGCGGCCCCAAGACCGACGAGGTCGAGTTCCTCCGCAACTGTGGGGCGTCGGCACAGAACACCATCCTGGTGATCTCGCAGGCCGATCTGATCGCCGACGAGCGCCCGATGCTCAAGGCGCTCGAAATCGCCCGCCGCATCCAGCGCCGGTTCGCGGCCACCGCGGGTGCTGTGGTGCCGGTGTCGGGTCTGATGGCCGAGGCCGGTGTCTGCGGTGTCACCGAACGGGAGACGGCCGCGATCGCGGCGCGCGGGAACCTGGAGACGTGGGAACTGCTGTCGATCATCGATGGTGGTGCACCGGCGCCGCCGGGCATCGACGTCGAGTTGCTCGGCCGGCTCGAGGAACTCGTCGGGACCTATGCCATGGACGACGGCGCCGATATCGCCGCCGACGGCGCGCAGGCCTATTGCGAATGGCTGCAACGGGTTTCCGGGGTGGGGGATCTCCGGCAGGCGATCGGACGACGATTCGTCGCCGTCGGTGACGTGCTCAAGGCCCGAACCATGCTCGGCGAACTGCGAGACCTCGCCACCCGCAGTCCGCATCGCGCCGCCATCCTGGTGGCCATCGAGGACGCCGAGTCCGCGCCGGAATTGCACCGGCTCCGCGAGGTCGCCGCGCTGGAGGCCCTCGCGAGGTGGCACCCCGACAGCGAGGTGGTCGCCGACCTCGGGCACGCGGTGGCGGTGCGTGACGTGCGGGTGTTGCTCGGACTGCCACCCGGTGCGGCACCCACCGACATCGACGCGGCCGCCCGGTCCCGCGCGGTGGACTACCGCGGCCGGCGATCACTGGCCGGCTCCTCGGCCGAACGGGAGGCATTGTTGGTGCTGGAACAGACATTTCAGCTCGTCCGCCGCGGCCTGTGGACGGCATGATGAGTCAAGAAGCCGCGCCGCGCAAAACGCCACCGAGTGCCGCGACGGTACTACGGGTGGCCGTCGATGCCTTGCGCAAACACGGTGAGGATGCGATCGCCGACCGTGCGCTACGGGTGGCCGCGGCCGCGCCGCCGGAGGCGTCGGTGGTGATCGTCGGCGAGATCAGCCGGGGCAAGAGCTCATTGGTCAACACGCTGGTCGGCGCACCGGCCAACGCGCCGGTCGCGCCCGTGGACACGGAGATGGCGACGAGCATTTACGTGCGGTACGTGCCCGCCACCGACGACCTGCCCGTCGGGGCCGCCGACATCGAATTCCCCGGTGTGACACACCGAATCGATGTCGCCGCACTCGCCGATTGGGTCACCGTCGGCGGTGCCGATGAGGGCCGCACGGTGACGACGCAGGCGTCCTCTGGCGCCGACGGTGACATCGTGGCGGTCGGCGTACCCGCGGTGTCGGCGCGTGTCGGCATCGCCTCGACGGTGCTTCCCGACACCGTCATCGTCGACACCCCGGGCGTGGGATCGCTGATACCCGAACACGTCGAGGCGGTGATGAGTGCGAGCCGCGGCGCGGGTGTGCTGGTGATGGTCTGCGATGCGACGGCGCCGATGAGTGCCCCCGAACTCGAGTTCCTCGGCGCGGTGGGCGCGGAGATCTCGTCGGTGGTGATCGTGGTGACCAAAATCGATCTGGTGATGCGGCAGTGGCGCACCGTGCTCGCCGAGAATCGCACGCTGATCGCCAGGCACGCACCACGTTTCGCGCACGCGCCGATCATCGGGGTGTCTAATCGGGTGGCCGCGCAGGCCGCGTCGATCGCCGACCCCGAGACGGCCACGCGGGCGCGGGCCGCCTCCGGGGTCTCCGACCTCGTCGGCGCGCTCACCCCGTTGGTGCGTGCCACCTCGGATGCGCCGGAACGTAACGCGCTGCAGGTGGCTTTCGGCGGACTCGACACGGTACGCACCCGGCTGCTGCTGGAGATCGAGACGGTGAAGGCCGCTCCGGCGGTGCGTGTCGAGATCGAGGCCGAGCGGGAACGACTCGCCGGCCTCAAGGATCACAAACGGGAATGGCAGGCCCGCCTCCAGCAGGATATGGCGGCGTTGTCGGTGACCTCCGACGACATGTTGCGTGAGGAGTTCGACGGACTCTTCGATCAGTGGTCGCGTCGCATCGACAAGCTCAAGTTCTACGAGATACCGCGCGCCTCCAAGGAATTGGTGTCGCAGATGACCGTCGACCTGGAGGCGGTGGCCCATCGGGTCTCTGCTGCCTACGTCGTCGGCGTGGAACGGATCGCCGACGAGTTGTTCTCCGACAGTGAGATCCGCGTCTCGGTGCTCGACCGCCTCACCGAGGGGCAGGAGGATCTGCACCTGCGTGGTGAGAAGAAGGTGTCGCCGTGGAAGAACTTCCTCGATCCCATCCTGATCACCACCATGGCCTCCGGTGGACCGCTCGCGCTGATCCCCGGCGTGGGCTTCATCGCGCTGCCGGTGTGGGCCGGCATCGTGCTGGGATTCCGGGCCACCCGCACCGGCAAGGAGAATCACCGCAAATGGTTGACCAAGGCGGTCAACGACATGAAGGGTGACGTGCGGTCGCAGTTGAAGGCGTTCAACGCGCAGGCGATGGGCGATCTGCGGGTGGCCTATGATCTCCAACTCGAAAGTGCGCTCGCGGAATCGGCGAAGATCCTCAACGACGCGGCGGCCGAATCCAAGCGCTCGGCCGAGGATCGCAAGCAGGCCGTGACAGAGCTGCGGACCAAGGTCACCGCAATCGACACCATCCGCAAGAACATCGTGGCCGTGTTGAAACGTCCGGTCGGGCAACAGAAACCGGCCGGAGCGCCGGCGTCCGACGACGGGAGCTGACGGTGGCGGGCGCGGCATCGCAGGGTAGGCGACGATTGTGCATCGATTTCGGTACCAGTAACACCGCCGCCGCGTTCCGGGTCGACACCGCCGACCCCGTCGTCGTGCCGCTGTCGGCGGATGTGGTGACGATGCCGTCGGCGGTCGGCGCCGACGGCGACAACATCGTGGTGGGTTCCGCCGCCCGCGCGATACGACTGCACCGTCCCGACGCCTACGAGGAATCCCCGAAATCCCGCCTGGTGGAAGGCGAGATCGAACTCGGTGACCGTTTCTGGCCGGTCGAGGAGATCATCGGCGTCGTCCTCGATCACGTACACCGGACCGCGCTGCGGTATTCGGGTTTCGGCTCCTTCGACACCGTCATCCTGACCCACCCGGACAATTGGAGTGAACGTCGTCAGGCGATCCTGCGCAGCGCCGCGCAACGGGGCGGAATCCGGCCGGAGCAGATCCGTACGGTATCCGAATCATTGGCCGCTGCATGGTATTACGTCCATCAGGGACATGACGTGGCGGCCAACGAGCGGATGTGTGTCTTCGACTTCGGGGCGGGGACCTGTGACGTCGCCGTGCTCGCGCACGACAGTGGCGGGTTCACCGTCATCGGGTCCGGCGGCGACAACACCCTCGGCGGGAATGACCTCGACGCCCGGCTGCGTCGCTGGGTGCTCGAGGAGGCCGGTCGCCTCGACCCGGAGCTGCCTGCGCTGCTGCAGGAACAGGCCGCGGCACTTGCCCTCGGTGATCACGTGCGGATCGCGAAGGAGAACCTGTCGGAGGATTCGCGGACCTCGATCGAACTACCCGGCGGACGACGACCGATCCTGTTGACCCGCAGGGAATTCGAGGAGATGATCGCGCCCTACGTGCAACGTGCGGTGGATTTGACCCGGCAGGCGATCGATGGCGCCGACGCGGTGTCGGGCCGGGCCAGCCTGCCGGTGGTGTACCTGACCGGGGGCACCAGCAACATCCCCAGCGTGGCGGCCGCATTGTCCGGGGTCGGTCGGATCGGCCGAATCGGTGATCCGAAAACCGTTGTTGCCCAAGGTGGGCTGCTGCGCTCGACGAACATCGACGTTCCGGTCGGCACCGCCGCAGTTCCCGCCGAGGTGAATCCGTTCGCCGCGACCGGGGTGCGGATCATGATGCCGGCGCTGGTGCCCGGAACCGTCGTGGCCGGCGTGCTCGCTCGAGAAGGTCAACGGGTGCGGACCGGCGAGCCGATCGCCCGGGTGCAGGCCGCGGCAACGTCGCTGCTGATCACCGCCCCCGCCGACGGCGTGCTGTCCGGTGTCGAGCTGGTGGTGGGTGCGACGGTGACGCCCGGCGCCGTGTTCGGTGCGATCGGCCCGACGGTCGTCGCCCGCGACCGGTGGGCCGGGCTGCACCGGGTGCCCGCCGGCGTCGTCGCCGAGAACCCCGCGGCCAGGGCCCAGCCGCCACCACCGCCACCGGCCCAGCCGCCACCACCGCCGCCACGACCCGGGCCGGCCCCGAAGTCCACGCTCCCGTTTGGTGAACCGCGGACCTCTCTCGACCGATCGGGCAACCAGATCACGGAGTGGGCCGACGGTCTGACCGTCGTACGGATGCCCGACGGCCGGGTGAAGGTGGGTCGCCACGGAGCGCAATTACGTGGCGGCCCACAGGGTGTCGAGGTGGCGCAATCCGTGGACCACATCGTCGTGGCGTTCGACGATCCGGAGAGGTAGCTACACGCGCAACTCCCACATGCACGGAATGCATCGCGTGCATGTGGGAGCCGAGCAGGTGAAATGGGTGCGGGGAGGTGCTCACCGGGTCGGTGGACTCACTTCCCATACCGATACGGCAGGTACTGCACGTTCCAGTGATTGCCGTCCGGGTCGTCGAAGTAGACGAAGTGCCCCCACGACTGCACATCGACCTCGGAGACGTCGACGCCGCTGTCGAGCAAGGACTGCCGGGCCGCCTCGATGTCGGACACGCACAGCATGAGGGTTCCGGCATTGGGCGGCTGACCCTCGATCAGTCCGGTGCCGAACGCGATCGAACATCCCGACCCGGGCGGGGTCATCTGCACGAAGCGGATGTCCTCGGACGGCGACTGATCGTGGTCGGGGTGAAAGCCGATGCGTGTGTAGAAGTCCTTCGCGCGGTCGACGTCGGTGACGGGCAGAAACGCGACTTCCAGGGTCCAGTCCATGAGCACGTGCCTTTCGGATCGAGGGATCGGATGCGTTGTGCAACGATGGAGTCAGCATCGCCCGGATTACGGACGATTGCAGTCCGCAATCCCCATCGCAGACCAGACGGAGTCCGACGGACTCCGGACCTCACCCACCCGCCGAGAACCGCACCGCCGAGCGTGCCTGGGCGGCGAGGGCAGCGCCGGCACCCAACGGCCAGCGGTGCATGACGTAGTCGGCGGCCTGGTCGACGCCGAGGTGGCGCGACGAGTTGCCGGTGCGGACCCAGAACTCCGGTGGGGCGTTCTTGCCGGGGCGTAGATACACCGGCCGCGGCGACGGGTGGCTCACCACCCGGCAGACCGGTTGTGTCCCAGAGGAATCGGGGACCGCCACGTCCTCGATCGACACGTCGACGGCGGCGGCCGCATTCTGTCCGAGCGCGGTGGTCAGTAGATCACGCAGCCACAACTCGAAGCGGTCGGCGTCGGGCACCCTCAGGGTGGCGTAGTCGGCGTCGAGACCCAGCGGCGTGCCCTCGTCGTCGACGCCGATCAGCAACGTCCCGCCGTCGGCGTTGAGGAACGCCGACACGGTCTTGACGATCACCTGCTCCATCCGAGGATCCTTCTCACCGGTGCGCGTGTTGATCCGGGCCGTCGACTTGAACTCCACCTGCGCGGATTCGCCCGCGGCGATCAGCTCGGCCACGCCCGCTCGTCGGGGGCGTTGCAGATGCGCGGCGACCGCCCCGTAGGCGGCGATCACCGCGATCGAACCGAGCAGGGCGGACCCGATCGCGATCGGCTGCCACAGGTGCGTGTCCGGCGTGATCGCGCCGGCGATGAACAGTCCCACCGCCGAGCCCAGAATCGCCAGCACGACCGCGGTTGTGCCATTCAACGTGGCACGGCGCCGCAGCACCCAGCGCGCGATCGCACCGAACACCCAGGCCACGATCAGCACGGCCACCAGCGAAATCGCCGTCACCCACAGCGGTGCCACCGACTCATACACACGTCCCATGCGTCCTAGACAACCATGAGGAAGAACATGATCGACATGCCGGTCGCCATGAACACCTGACACAGATCGCCGGCGAAGGACAACACGTCGTCGGGCGCACCGGCACGTCGGCGACGATCGAAGTACAGGTACAGCCAGAGCGCCGCGGCGACCGCGAACCCGAGCGCCAGAACCCAGTTCACCGGCGCCACATATCCCGGCTGCGGTGCCATGTGAGTCATGTCCATCCCGCCCATGTCGCCACCGCCGTGACTGTGCGCGAGCACCACCGGGTGGCCGGAACCCACACCACCCGGGCCCAACGCCAACGCCATCGGTTGCGCTGCAGGGGTTCCCGGCAGCAGGCTGCCGTTCATCACCGCATACATCCAGGCCATCGCCCCCATCATGGCCGCGTGGTACACCGCCGCCATCCGCCCGGTGGTGGTGGATGTCGATGGGACGCAACCACAGTCGACGGCCGGGCGTGACGAGTTCGGCACCGCCAGGCTGGCCAGGAACCACACCGCCGCGGCGACGAAGAACCACAGCGGGCCGACCGTCGGCCAGTCCGCGGAGAACGGCCAGGCCATCAACAACATCGCGACCGACATGATCAGATGCAGCGCATGCCCCACATAGGCCTGCCAGGGCATCGATTTCACAACCATCAGGTACAGGCACTGCGCCGCGGCCAGTCCGAACAGGATTGTGACGACCCACCGCAGCAACTCGTCGGCGATCATCGCGCGCTCACCCGGGACTCACCCGACTGCGCGGACTCCCGCCGCTTCGACACGATTCCCCACACCGCGTCGACGATGACGAACAGCGCCAACGGGATTCCGAACCAGGGGAGGAACCAGCCGAGGACGGCGACGACGACGATCAGGGCCAGCGCCTCGGCCGGCAGCAGGGAACTCAACGAACCCCGCCCGGGCGCCTTGGGGAGCCCGCCCTTCGTCGGGCGGCGACGCCACCACATCAGGTAGCCGCGGCAGATGACGGTGATCAGCCCGACGCCGAGCAGGATCAGCACGACCTGGTTGATCAGGCCGAACAGGCCCATGTGGGCACTGATCGCCCACGTCGTCATCTTCGCCATGAACGGCCAGTCCGCGAAGTCGACCCGGTCGGTCACCGCATAGGTGTGCGGATCGACGGCGATCGAGTCGTAGTGACTCGGAAATCCGCGCGCATTCTCCGACACCGACCACGCCGCACCCGCGGCCGCCGGCACCGAGATGACCATCGGGCCGACCAGACCGGCCTGCTGTGCGGTCTCGTAGACCTGGGTGAACGCCGCCGGATCGACCTCGGCCGGTGCCGTTTCGGCACCCGCGCCGTGATGCGCGGACGTATCGTCGGACGGTTCGGTGGATGCTTCGGTGGATGCTTCGGTGGATACGCCGGGCGTCGTCCACGACAACTCGGTGCGCAGTTCGCCGATGTTCTCACCGGCATAACGTGACCAGCTCAAGCCCGACGCCGACAGCCCGATCAGGCCGATGATGATCCAGACACCCACCGCGCCGTGCCAACTCAGGGTGCGTTGACGTCTGGGTGTGTGACGATCGGGCACCAGCAGTCGCTTGAGTTTGTGTGTGCGGCGCCGGTATCCGATCCACAGCACCAGACCGCCGAGCGCCACGACCCACAACCAGCTCGCACCGATCTCGCTGTAATTGCGGCCCACCTCACCCAGGTGCAGAGTGCGGTGCAGGTCATCGAACCAGGCGCGCACCGGCAACCACTCGCCGAAGCTGGTCAGCTCACCGCGCACCTCGCCGGTGTGGGGATCGACGAAGACGGTGCGGTTGTGATCGGCCGGGACGTCGTCGACGGCCAGCACCACGCGGGTGGTCTCGCCGGCCGCTGGTGCCGGAGTCACCGAGACGATCGAACCCTCCGGGTGGGCCGCGCGGGCCGCGGCCACCTGCTCACCGAGGGGGATCGGCGTGCCACCGGGATCGTCGACGGTCAGCTCGTGGCTGTAGATCGCACGATCGAGCTGCGGGATGAGCGCGTACAACGTGCCGGTGATGGTGGCGACCAGCAGGAACGGGCCGATCAGGATGCCGGCGTAGAAGTGCCAGCGCAGCAGCAGCGGACGCCAACGGTCGGCGGCGCCGCGCGCACGACGCGGCCGGGATGAGGGCTCCGGGCACGGCGATGACGCAGAGGAGCGCGACGACGCGAACGCCGGCGCGGCCCCCTCATCCAGGGGTGGGGTGGTGACCAACTCGAATCCTGCCTTCACACGAGGGGCTGATGAGTCCCGTGGCTGACGAGTCTCGCGTCAGAGGTCGGCGGTACGCGCCGGAAAGTTCCCGGCATCGCCATGACGCGCGTCACTTCCCCTCCTCTGGCGGCCGGAGGACCTACCCTACGAGGGATGCAGCCGACCACCGAAGTGCCGACCACCGAGCCCCCGATCACCATCTTCGGTCCGGACTTCCCGTTTCCCTATGACGACTGGGTCGGCCACCCGGCCGGGATCGGCACGGTGCCGCCGGAGGCGCTCGGCAGTGAGGTTGCGGTGATCGGCGCGGGGATGGCGGGCATGGTCGCCGCCTACGAGCTGATGAAGATCGGTCTGAAGCCGGTGGTGTACGAACCCGACCGGATCGGCGGCCGACTGCGCTCCGAGCCGTTCGTCCCCGGCGAACCGGAGGTCGCCGAACTCGGTGGCATGCGGTTCCCGATCTCCTCGAGAGCCTTCTTCCACTACGTCGACACCTTCGGACTGCGCATCCGCCCGTTCCCCAATCCCCTGACCGAGGCGGCGGGCAGCACCGTCATCGACATCGGCGGGGAGACGCTGTACGCCCGCACCCTCGACGATCTGCCGCCGATCTACCAGGAGATCTCCGACGCCTGGGACGCCGCACTGGAACGCATCGCCGGCTTCTCCGGCCTGCAACGCGCCATTGCCGAACGGGACACCGCCGAGCTGAAACGACGCTGGAATGCCCTCGTCGCCGAATGGGACGACCGCAGCTTCTACGACTTCCTCGCCACCTCGACGGAGTTCGGATTGCTGAGCTTTCGGCATCGCGAACTCTTTGGTCAGGTCGGATTCGGTACCGGCGGTTGGGATTCGGACTTCGCCAACTCGATGCTCGAGATCCTGCGGGTGGTGCTCACCAACTGCGACACCGACCAGTACCTCATCGTCGGTGGGGTCGAACAGGTTCCGCGTCGACTGTGGTCACATGCACCGCACCGGATCGCGCACTGGCCGGTCGGCACGTCGCTGTCGTCGCTGCACCGCGGGGTGCCCAAACCCGGGGTGCGCGCACTGCGGCGCCTCGGCCCCGACCGCATCGAGGTCACCGACCGGTGGGGCGAGCGACGCGAGTTCTCCGCGGTGGTCGCCACCTGCCAGGCGTGGCTGCTGTCCACCGAGATCGATTGCGACGAGTCGTTGTTCAGTCAGGATCTGTGGATGGCGCTGGATCGCACCCGGTACATGCAGTCATCGAAGACCTTCGTCCTCGTCGACCGTCCCTTCTGGTCAGACCGCGACCCCGACACCGGCCGCGACGTGCTGTCGATGACGTTGACCGACCGCCTGACCCGCGGCACCTATCTGTTCGACAACGGACCCGACCGGCCCGGGGTGATCTGCCTGTCGTACTCGTGGATGAGTGATTCGCTCAAGATGCTGCCGCATTCGGTGGAACGCCGTGTCTCCCTGGCGCTCTCGGCGCTACGGAAGATCTACCCGGACGTCGACATCGCCGAGCACATCGTCGGACGGCCGATCACCGTGTCGTGGGAGGACGACCCGAACTTCCTCGGCGCCTTCAAGGGTGCGCTGCCGGGCCACTATCGGTACAACACCCGCATGTACGGGCATTTCCACGATCAGCATCTGCTACCCGACGCCGAGCGCGGCATCTTCATCGCCGGCGACGACGTCTCCTTCACCCCGGCGTGGGTGGAGGGTGCGGTGCAGACCGGACTCAACGCGGTGTGGGGTGTGCTGACGCACTTCGGTGGTCGCTGCGCACCCGAGAATCCCGGTCCCGGCGACGTGTACGCCGACCTCGGACCGATCGACATCGGTGAGTGACGCGACGATGAACGGGACGACACCGGCGGATGTTCTGCGCGTCGCACTCTGGCAGGCCACGCCGCTACCCCCGGACACCCCGGATATCGTGGAACGCAATCTGGAGCGTTTGAGACGGGCGGCCGCGACGTGCGCCGGGCGAGCCGACCTGCTGATCACACCCGAGATGTTCGTGTGCGGGTACAACATCGGCGCGCGGGCCGCGGGGGAGCGGGCCGACGCTCCCGACGGGCCGATCGCGGCGGCGGTGTCGCAGATCTGCGCGGCCAGCGGGCTCGCCGTGCTCTACGGGTGCGCCGAGCTGTTGGCCGGCGAGGTGTACAACGCGATCCGGCTCGTCGATTCCGACGGTCGGCTGCTGGCCACCCACCACAAGACCCACCTGTTCGGTGACCTCGACACCGAGATGTTCGCGCCCGGAACGGTTCCCGCCCCGGTGGCCGGGCTCGGCCGCTGGCGACTGGGCCTGGGGATCTGTTATGAGGTGGAGTTCCCCGAGGTGGTGCGTTCGCTGGCGCTGCGCGGCGCCGACATCGTCTGCGTCCCGACCGCCAACATGCCGGAGTACGACGATGTGCAACGCATCCTGTTGCCGGCCCGCGCCTTGGAGAACCAGGTGTATGTGGGTTACGCCAATCTCATTGGCAGTGAAGGAGATCTGGCCTACGGGGGTCTCAGCGAATGGATCGGTCCCAGCGGGGCGGTCGAGGCCCTCGGCGAACCCGGCGAACACCTGGTGTTCGGTACCGCCGACCGCGACGAACTCACCCGGTCGCGGGCGGGCTGGACCTACCTCGCCGACCGTCGGCCCGAACTCTACTGACCGCTTTGCTGTTCTGAACGGTGCACTGCCACTACACCATTCGGGATACGTCCGTTGCCAAAAGGCGTGTGCGCCCCGTCTGGACATAACGGGCGCTGTGGTCTAACTTACATCCGGGAACGTGCACGTCGGGGCGCAGAAGAAATGCACGCAGGGTGGGACGTGGACGGGATGACCGACGTGGATTTCGAGGCGGATCTGCAGGGTTTCGAGGATGCGCAGTCGCGTGCGCGACTCGGATTCCTCGGCGCGGCCGCGATCCTCGAGGCGCTCGACATCGAGTCGCTACTGTTCCTGCCCTCGCTGCGAATGATGTTGTCGCCCAATGCCATCTGGGGTGACGGTGCCGGATCTGATGCGGCGCTGGCTCACCAGATCCGCTCCTCCATCAATCGGCACACCCGCGCCGCGGACGTGCTCGGTGTGATGCTGCGGGACGCCATGCTCACCCGACGCGACGCCGAGTCGGCCCTGCGCACGGCGTCCGGTGCACTGCCGGTCCGCGCGCAGCGGACACTGGTCGACGACGCCGTCGCCCTGTCCGATCCCCGCCGGGCCGATCTGCTCCGGCTGGCCTTCCTGCTGGTGGCCACCCATGCACTCAGCGATCCCACCGACTGTGCGACGGCGTCGCGGTCACTGAACCTGGTCCCGCCACCCCTGCATCGAGATCGTTCGATGATGAATTCTGTTCTTTCTCAGATCGTTCCGATGTTGTCGGCATCCGACGTCGAGGGATTGGGGTGGGCCGTCGGTCATGCCGCGTCGATCTTCGCGGTGCCCGATGAACACCGGCTGCCGACCGCCGGTGCCGTCGAATTGGTGCACGGCACTTCGGATCTCACGCTCGTCCGACTCAACCCGCATTCGCTGCACCTGGCCTGCAAGCTGTCCGGACTGCCGACGCCGGAACCGGCCTGAGCGGCCGCGGGTACTGAGCTGCCCGGGTAGGCTGGCTCGGGTGAGCGCGTCGACCCCGCGCCGCCACCGGTGGCTGCTGCACATCGACCTCGACCAGTTCCAGGTCGCCGTCGAGCGACTCCGCAGTCCCGAGCTGGTGGGCGCGGCGGTGATCGTCGGCGGCAATGGTGACCCCACCGAGGCGCGCAAGGTGGTGACCTGCGCGTCCTACGAGGCCCGTGCGGCAGGGGTGCGAGCGGGGATGCCCCTGCGCAGTGCACACCGCAAGATGCCCGACGCGGTGTACCTGCCGCTGGACATGTCCGCTTACGACGCCGCCTCCGCACAGGTGATGACGACGTTGCGGCAGATGGGTCATCCGCTGGAGGTGTGGGGATGGGACGAGGCGTACGCCGGAATCGGCGACGTATCCGGCGGTGACAGTGACCTCGGCCGTGACGAACTCGGTGACGACGAGATCCTCGCCCTGGCCTCGGGCATCCGTGAACGGGTGGCCGCCGAGTGCGGGCTGGCCTGCCGAATCGGTATCAGCGACAACAAACAACGCGCGAAGATGGCCACCGGCTTCGCCAAACGGGGAATCCGCGACGCCGGGCTCGATCGGGCGATGCCGCCGGGGGTGTTTCTGCTCGACAAACGGAACTGGTTGCCGCTCATGGGTTCTGCGCCGACCGGAGACCTGTGGAGTGTGGGACCGCGCACCGCGGACAAACTGGCCGCGATGGGCGTGGCCACCGTCGAGCAACTCATCGCCACCGACAAGGACGACCTCATCGCCAGATTCGGCCCACACCAGGGCAACTGGCTCTACGTCCTGTGCCGCGGCGGTGGGGATGCGACGATCACCGTCGAACCCTTCGAGGCCAAGTCGCACTCCAAGTCACACACCTTTGCCACCGACCTGACCGAACCGGCCGAGATCGCCGCGGCCGCCACCGACCTCACCGACGAACTGCTCGGCGAGATCGTCGCCGAAGGCCGCACACCCTTCCGGGTGGCGGTCACCGTGCGGACCGCCACCTTCTACACCCGCACCAAATCCCGGAAGCTGGCCGCACCGACCACCGACCGCGACACGATCGTCGCCGCCGTGCTCGAGGTGCTCGCGAAATTCGAGCAGGGCCGGCCGGTGCGTCTACTCGGGGTGCGGCTGGACCTCGTCGAGGTCGACACCGACACCGACACCGACACCGACGAAGACGACGAGCGCGACGAATGAGTCCGAACGGACGACATCGCGTCGATGGTTGCCATTGCTAATTTGGCACGATGGCCACACCTCCGTCACCAACCCATGGGCGCAACCAAGCGGCCGATGTCGTCAATCGGATACCGCTGCTGCCCACCGTCGCCGCAGTACTCGTGGTGTTCGGCCTGCTGTTCGGCGCTCTCGGCAGTTGCGGCGGTGCCACCTCGGCGTTCAACAGCTACTCCACCACGAACAGCGAACTGTGCTCGGCGTATCGGGTCGCGGTCAACGCCTTCGAGGACGACTCGGAATACGACGTCACCGACGAACTCGATGCCCTGATCAGTGCGGCCAAGGACTACGACGACAGCGGCGTCCGCGCCGACGCCGACGACCTCGACTCCAACACCGGCTACCTGGTGAGTGAGTCCAGTTTCCGTAGCGATACCCGCAACATCGCGGCCGAGTGCTGAGCAGGCAGGTAGAACGATGACCACACCTCCGTACGGCGGCGGACCGAACCCGCAGCAGCCCAACCCGTATCAGTCCTCACCCGGCTGGGGTCAACCCCCGACCGGGCAGTCGCCCAGCGTGCCACCCACCGGGCCGTATCCTTCCCAGCCGCCGGCCACCGGGCCGTATCCGGCACAACAGCCGCCGGCCACCGGGCCGTATCCGGCACAACAGCCGCCGGCCACCGGGCCGTATCCGGCACAACAGCCGCCGGCCACCGGGCCGTATCCGGCACA